>JBDONA010001070.1:0-2488 GCA_039831575.1 Fuerstiella sp.
GCAATACAGAATCCCGGTCGACGCTGTACTTATCACACCAGCCGCCGATTGGCTTCATCCGTTGAATGAGGTACTCGCAGCAGCTTGTGTGCTGGCTGGCTGAAACCGGTTTGTAGTCCGCCAACGGCTGTCCCGTATTACCTTCGATCGCAACAACACTGCGGTAGCCGAAGCGAGCACACGACTTATTGCTGTGCTCATCCACAACGTGTGGTGCCGGTTGATCACCGCTCTGACTGGATTTGTACAGCACTTTCTGCAGAACGTTGTCCAGGGAAAAATTCAGCGGCAACCATGCGGCAGATGGTTCGTCAGACTGCGGCTGGTCGTCGAATAGATCGTCCAGACTCTGAATGTCGTATTCGCGTCTCTCCTGAACGCACTGCGCTGAAGCAGCCTGTTGCTGGAGTTGTTCAATCCGTTCCACGGGATCTTGGGCGTGACTCATTGTGCTTGTTCCTTCTTGTCAGGCCAGGACCAATGACCGGCCTTTGTCGGATCGTGCTTCTTCGCCGACGGGGCAAACATCATCCAGGCGTGCGTCAGATCCACGAACCCTTCTCCATTGAAGCCGCTGGCCTTCAATGTGCTGGTATCTGCTTGGCAATCGGTCATGCGCCATATCGAAGCTACCCCACTGATTCGCGATTGCCAGTGTTAGATTTTTGTCCATATCAAACCCCCTTAGTCCCCAAAAAACAAAAGAAACTCCTGCTACGTTCATCTCATCCCATTCCCAATGTGAAAACTTCAAGACGAAACTCCGTCACACCGGCAATACTAAGAACGTCGATCTACCGCATACGGATCACGCAAATAAATAAAACCGCCAGATTTCTTCCACGGAATTCTGGCAGGTGGATCCACGAGGCGATTTCGGCAGTGAGTCCGAATGTTCTGTCCAGTGAATCTCAGCTGTTCGCGTACGTCACGCTCAATCCTCAGCGAATTCCGTCAGAAACGCCTTCATCGTGCGTTTTGCCACGTACAACTGATCCGTCTCCACCTGCAGGCGGGCCTGAGCACAGGACATGATGAACGTGCTGACCTCCTTCGGCCACAGCTCGTCGATCTTGAACCACCAATCCTCAGGAACTGCCACGGGATGGTAGTGATCCTTCTGATGATCATCAGGCCCCTCCTTGTACTTCTTCACACTCCTGGCTTTGCCCTTGGACGCGCGCTTCTTCGCGTTTCGTTGCCGCACCTCGCGCCAGACTGGCAGCGGTGACAGGCCCTTCACACCCTGCTCCCGCAGGTCCTGATGAACGCTCTCACGCACGAACCCCGGCACGCCACCGGAACCGGCGTGATCAATCATCGCCTCATACAGGTCCAGCTTCCAGTAGATCGGCACCCGCTTGATTGCAACCGCCGTCCGACGTTTGTCACCAAAGTAGCCGAGCACATGTTCGCGGCACCAATCAGACATCTGATCGATCGCCGGTACCCCCTCCTCACGAACAACTGACTTGAGTCGATCCGCAAACGACTCCGGTATCTCAAACTCAATCCGTACTGATTTCCCTTTGGCCATGCCCCGCTCCCGCGAAATCGGTGATTTTGACGTATGGAATCTGGAATGGGTGATGACGACAAACGTCCCGTGCCACTCAGTACCCAGCGATTTACACGGTGCCCAAACACAGAGGCCGCCATCCACGGTCCATACCGTACACTGGACCAACGGGAAAACGGTTCCGTCGGATCACCTTTTTCCGTATGCGGTAGAGGATTAGTAGGAATTCTTCATAATGCCAGCGTTTCAGCTGCTCCTGACGTGCCAAACAGGCCGCCGCCATCTGAGATCGCACGTTGATATTCACCGAGTGGGGCATCCAGTGGAATCCATTCTGACCAGGACAATCGGCCCCACGTGCTACCAATGAACTCTGGGGACTCACTCACCTGTACTCATCCCGCTCTTCCTTGCTCAGCTTCCGCCAGTCCCACGGTGCAATCGGCTTGTGACTGCCGCCCCATAGCCCGAGCTTCTTTGACCGTGCGTTGTCTTCATCATGCGCCAGTCGCTTGTCGTCGCTGTACTCTTTGTAATGCCATGCCAGACCGCGTCTGACGAGTTCACGATTCAGGAACAGATCAGGTAACTCAACCAGCGGATCGTCAACTGCCAGGTAGATGTCTGCGATCGTCCTGTCGTATCTGTCCTCACCGTGTGTGACCAGCCTGACCATCTTGCCGCCGACCGTATCACGGACAAACTCCGTGGCGTTGTTGCCGAAAGGTTGTCCGCGTTCCGGTGTGTCGATTCCGTTGAATCGTAGCCGGATGGTTTCTTTGTCATCGGTCAGAACGTCGATCGTATCGCCGTCGATGATCTTGATGACTTTGAACCTGACAGGCTCTGTGACGCCTTCTGCAGCGTTCCCAAGCTCCGGTGACCCAGCGGTTGTCTCAGCCGGTACGGGGACGTTCTGCGGGACTGGCGACGCCTGCGGGGCGCATCCGATGAACAGAACCAGCAGGA
>JBDONA010000501.1:0-2482 GCA_039831575.1 Fuerstiella sp.
CGTTCCGTTTCGCTGTGTCGTGGCAGCGCGATGACATACGATGAGGCAACAAGGTGGCTTATCGAATACCATGACATGCTTTGGGGCACAGATGGCACCGCACCCGACCGGATTTCGAGCGGGCCAATGGCGGTTGAGGTCAAAAATATATGGTAATCTCAGAGGAGAGTGACAGCGAATCCGCAATGTCAAAACGCCACTGGACGCACGTTAGTGTCATTGTCGGTCTGTGTCTGATTGTGTACGGTCAGACCATCTTTTTTGGATTCATTACTTACGATGATCCCGAGTATACGTATGCGAACGAGTACATTCGAAACGGGCTGAGTTTTGAGGGTTTGCGCTGGGCGGTGTCGCTGGACACGATAACAACGAACTCGAACTGGATTCCGCTCACGTTTTTGTCACTGATGATTGACGCCGAGTTGTTCGGTAACCAAGCCGCTGGTTATCACCTGACAAATGTCGTGCTGCATGTGGGTAATTCACTACTACTGTTTTTCGTGTTCTGTCGGATGACTGGAAGGCCGACTGAGAGTGCAATCGTGGCGTACCTGTTCGCGGTTCACCCACTGCACGTTGAGTCGGTCGCGTGGGTGACTGAACGTAAGGATGTGCTAAGCACGTTTTTTGGTTTTGTCACCCTGCTGTACTACGTTCGCTGGGTACAGACGCGTTTGCGACGGAATTACGTCGTAGCCCTGGCGACGTTCCTGTTGAGTCTGCTGGCAAAACAGACACTCGTAACGTTGCCATTTCTGTTGCTGCTTCTCGATTTCTGGCCACTCCGTAGATTCACAGGCAACCCGGCGGCCGGCACCACGCTGCCACCGGAAGCCAATATGCCGGAAGGCAGTGAAGATATAATTGTCACTGATAACCGGGCCACCACACGCGGTACGGATTGGTCGGTAGTGGCCGGAAGGCTTCTCGAAAAAGTGCCGTTCCTGATTCTGTCTTTGCTCTTTTCGGCGACAGTGTATTTCGCCCAGCAAGATGCGATGGATTCGATGGACGGCGTAAGCGGAACGTCCCGCATTGCGAATGCCGGAATTGCCGTCGTGCTGTATGTTAAGCGAACCGTGTGGCCGGCGGGCCTGGGAATACATTACCCTCATCCCGCGGAGAATGTCTCTCTGGAAGCTGCCTGCCTCTGCTGGCTGTTGATTGCCGTCGTCTCAATCGTGGCCGTGCTACAGGTACGCCGTCGCCCGTGGCTGGCTGTCGGTTGGTTCTGGTTCCTTGGAACACTGGTCCCGGTGATCGGTCTCGTCCAGATCGGAGACCAACAGATGGCTGACCGCTACATGTATGTCCCCCAAACGGGACTTGCACTCGCCATTGTCTGGACCGTCTGGAGTCATGCTTCGACCAACCGCTGGCCGGCTCGGCGAGTGAAACAATTATGGATGACCGTGGTATTTGCGCTTTCGTGTTCAGCAATTCTGCAGACCGCCTTGTGGCGGGACAGCCGTGTGCTTTACGAGCACACACTGGAACATACGCAAAACAACGCAAAGGTCCTGCATCTCATGGCCACACTTCTGTCAGAACGAGGCCAGTGGGAAGACTCAGCAATGTATTTCGAACGCGCCTTCGGACATGACTCCCGGAATCCAACTCTCGCGGCCAATTTTGGCGCCACACTGGCGCGAGCGGGACGCCATGAGGAAGCTCGGCGGATGCTGTTGCGGGCGATCGAGTTACAGCCAGATCATGTCAACGCCAGAACAGACCTTGCTTCCCTTGAAGAAATGTGCGGCAATCTCGACGCGGCCCTGGAGCACGTCCGCGCGGCGTCGTTATTGGATTCCGACTCTCCGGATCTGAACGTGTGGATTGCAAGATTGCTCATGCAGCAGGGCGAGTTCAGTCAGGCCGAGCAGGTCCTGCGTCTCTCCGTCGGCCGAGTTCCAACACATGCTTTGTCGTGGACTTATCTTGGGTTTGTGTTGGTGGAAACGGATAGACACGCCGAAGCCATCAAGTGTTTTGAAATCTCAATCCGTAACGACCCCACAGACGATCTTGCGCGCAGTGGCCTTGTGCAGGCCCGGGCAGGGGGTCGATAGGCTTCTGCTTCGTGTACTCTTCTGCTGTGTCTTCCCGCAGACAAACAGTCTGCCTACTGCAACAGGGCATTTCGCAATCGCTGCAGCGGCTCGCGGCGTTCGTCCGGTGTCATGTAATATTGATAACCAAAGTCCGACAGCTTCACGTCCAGCATGCGTTCCAGGCCGATCCGAGCGAACTGACGATTCAGCAGGTAGGGATCGTCAAGGGCATCGATTAATTGCGGAAGCGCGCTGCGATCATTCCGACGGGTGAGCGAATCGACCGCAACCATCCGCACGGCCTGGTTTGCGTTCTTCAGCCAGTTCAGAGCCGCCGGCGCCTTTGAATCCCGATAGTTGGCTGCGATCTGTGGACTATGAAATTTCGCTCCGTACCAATCTTCCAGGTGTCCCACCGTCCAGCCGAT
>JBDONA010000889.1:0-10834 GCA_039831575.1 Fuerstiella sp.
ATCCTCCCAAAAAAACAAACCTCACGCCAGGCCTGATTGCCCATTAAATCGACAGGCCGTGACGCCGTGGGTCACGGAACGTTTACGTGAATTGAGCCGCTTCGCGGCTCAGATGCTTCGTGGTAAACACAATCCGTGGGCTCACGCCCACGGCTATGTGCTGTCGTCGCTTCGCGACTATGAATTTATGAGTAAGAACAAGTTCAGCTCAGTCAAGCCCCGGTCACCCACCACATTCCGCGACTGCATCTCTTTGGCCTCTCCGGTACGACTTCATGGCAGTCGTGTCGTGGTCTGTGTAGATTATTTCCTGATTCCTAAATCCAACCCCTTGTCGGACGTGTTTTATGAACAGGAAAGTCACCGGTCATGCGCTGGTCTTCGCCCTTGCAGCCATTGTTGTCGCTGGTTGCAACGACGCATCGGCACCTTCATCGGGTTCTTCACCTGATGCCGTGGATTCCGCGTCCGTTCCGCGAATTGCGCTGGTGATGAAATCACTGGCGAATGAATTCTTCTCCACCATGGCCAAGGGGGCAGAGAATCATCAGGCAGCCAACTCGGACAAATACCAACTGATCGTCAACGGCATCAAAGACGAAACCGACCTGAGTGGGCAGGTCTCCCTTGTCGAACAAATGATCGCCCAGCAGGTGGACGCCATCGTAATTGCCCCGGCTGATTCAAAGGCGCTGGTTCCCGTGCTGCAGCAGGCCAGCGCAGCCGGCATCGTTGTCATCAACATCGACAACAAGCTTGATGCCGCGGTGTTGTCATCCAGCGGACTATCAATTCCGTTTGTTGGTCCCGACAACAAGGCAGGAGCCCAACAAGTCGGCGATCATCTGGCGTCGACGTTGCAGGCTGGCGACAAAGTTGCCGTGCTGGAGGGCCTGCCAACGTCGTTCAACGGGCAACAGCGAAAACTTGGGTTCGAAGAAGCGATGAAATCCGCCAATATTCAAATCGTCGATTCGCAGTCAGCCAAGTGGGAAATGAGTCTGGCCAATCAGACCGCGTCGGGAATGCTGACCGCTCAGCCGGAATTGAAAGCCATCCTGGCGTGTAACGACAGCATGGCGCTGGGGGCATTGGCGGCGGTGAAAGCGGCAGGGCGACTTGCGACCGTCAAGGTGGCGGGCTTCGACAATATCACGGCCGTGCAACAGGCAATCCGCGACGGAGAAATTCAGGCAACCGCCGATCAGCATGGCGACCAACTGGCGGTCTTCGGTATTGAATATGCGTTGGAAGCTATCAATTCCGGCAGCACACCCAGCGATAAGGAAACGCCGGTGGATCTGGTCACTGCAGACACTTTGGCAAAGTGAGTTTTTGTCTTAATGGGACAGCGTCCTGCTGTCAGGATTCGATCCCTGGAGTTTGCCTCTTGCTCCCAAGCCGGAGTTTGGGACCGAGGAAAGTTGCGGTTTTTTCTTAACCCTCGCGCCGGCGGGAGGGTCGGACGCAGTAGCGGCCGGGGAGGGGCCCTCTCCGGGCCTGATAGCCCGACTCTCCCAGAGGGAGAGTGACAGTTTTTAGCCTCTTGCTTCGAACCTGAAGTTTGGGACCGAGGATCAACGATGTCCCTTGACTCGCCTTACTTCTGCTGGCGGTATTTTTCGATGTACTTGTCGCGCAGCCGAGTATGGCGGCTGGTGAGTTGTACACTGCGGCCCTGCACGAATGCTCGGGTGACGTGAGTGTCGGTTTCCAGTGGATCACCCGTCGTAACGATCAGTGTCGCGTCTTTGCCCGGTCCCAGTGAGCCAACTCGATCTGCAATCCCAAGAATCTGCGCCGGATAAAGTGTGATTGACCGCAGGGCTTCGTCGCGACGCAAGCCATGAGCTGCGGCCGTGGCGGCATGATAAGGCAGGTTTCTGAGGTTCGAAGTTTCGTTTCGGGCGGAGCCGGAAATGCAGAATTTGACACCTGTCTTGCTCAGTCGTGCCGGCAGAGTGTACGCCACGTCGTACGCTTCGTGCCGCCGCAATGGTCTGCGGTGAACGGAATCGATGATGACCGGGACATCGTGTTTCTTCAGCAGCGCGGCACAGGATTCGGCGTCATGACCCCCGAAGATGATTAGTCGAATTTTCTGTTCCACCGCAAATGCAACGGCGGCCTGAATCTTCCGTGTTCTTTTTGCGATGACCAGCAGGGGCAGGTCACCGGCGATGACCGGAAGCATCGCATCCAGACGAATATCAAATCTCTGTCCGCCAGTGTCAGCGTTGCGAGCGGCTTTGTACGCTCGAGCGTCGTCAAACAATTCTCGCAGAACTTTCAGCCCTGAACTCTCGCCGGTCGACGGAGGTGTCGGCCAGTTGACGACCATTGCGGCCGCCGCCTTTAGAGTCATGTCTTCATGCGTCCAGCCGTCCAGCTGCATCACCGAGGAAACACCGCTGACTCGTCCGCCGGTGGGTGCGGAAACGGCAATCAGGACGCCATTTGCTCGCGTGACCGGAATAAGTTCGCTGTCAGGGTTCACGCTGACGTTGGCTCGAACGTTGGGGTTGATGCTGCCCGTTTCAGAATAGTCTCGACTGGCTCGCACGGCTGAGATTTCTTCCAGGCCGATCTGAGAATAGGATTCGATCAGACTGGGATAGACGTGCTGTCCTTTCAGATCAATCACTTCGGTGTTCTTCGGCAGCGGCACGTCGCGACCAATCGCCGTGATACGCCCGTTGTCGAAAAGGACTATGCCTTTCTTGATCCTTGGTCCAACGAGTGGGTGCACGTGGCAATTTATCAAGGCGATCGGTCGTGTCTGCGGTGCGCCTGGAATTTCATCTCCGGCGCGGACCGTTGCAGGCGCGATCACCATCGCGAGGGTCAGACACAGCATTAATCGGCGTGCCGTCAGAGTTCCGGTCTTTGGCAAAGACCGGGACGCTCCAGCGAATTCTGTCGTATTAGTCATTGGACGTTTTTAATGGGACTCGGAATGATCGTGGTCATGTTCGTCGTGGCCGTGAGCATGGCAGAACTCGTCGTGACGAGGCCACAGCGCTGACGGGTCATCATCGTCTTCTCCAACACCGCGCATCTTTTCGCCCGACGTCAGGATTTTCTGGATCAATGTATTTCGCATTTCAGCAATGCTCTGCCGGTGAGCTTCGTCATGATCGCGATCAAAGTACACAGCGCCGTCGATCCATGTTTGTTCGCAACGGCTGAAATTCGAAAGCGGTGGTCCGTTCCAGACAACAAGGTCGGCGTGTTTGCCAACTTCCAGTGAGCCCACGTGTTGATCGATTCGCAGCTGTTTGGCCGGATTCAACGTCACGAACTTCAATGCTTCCACCGGCGAAACTCCGCCGTACTTCACGGCCTTGGCCGCTTCCTGGTTCAGATGAGTGGCCAGTTCTGCGTCATCGGAATTGAAGGACACGACCACACCCGCCTGATGCATCATTGCGCCGGCATAAGGAATGGCGTCGTACACTTCAAACTTGTAAGCCCACCAGTCGGCGAATGCAGAACCCATCGCGCCGTGCTGCGCCATCGCGTCTGCGACTTTGTAGCCTTCCAGAATGTGTTGGAACGTGCCGATGGTAATTTGGTAGTCGTCCAGAACCCGAATCAGCGCGAGTATTTCGTCCTGCCGGTAGCTGTGACAATGAATCCAGCGATCACCGGCGACAATTTCACTCAGCGCGTCGAGTTCCAGATCTCGCCGGGGTGGCAGTCCCCGACGGCTTTTCTGCCATGATTCCATGCGTGCCGCATATTCCTGAGCGGCCTGAAATGAGTCGCGGAAAATCTGTTCCACGCCCATGCGTGTCTGCGGATAACGAGACTTGTATTCGTCGCCCCAGTTGCTTTGTTTGACGTTTTCGCCCAGGGCGAACTTAACTCCGGCCGGTGCTTCCGCGAATTTCATTTGCTCGGGCGTAGATCCCCAGCGTAGTTTGATCACCTGATTCTGACCGCCGATCGGATTGGCGGACCCGTGCAGAATGTTGGACGTGGTCACACCGCCAGCCAATTGCCGGTAGATGGAAATGTCGTCGCAGTCAATGAAGTCACCGATCCGCACTTCGCACGTGATTGCCTGAGTCGATTCGTTGACCCCGCCGTCGGTGGCCATGTGCGAGTGACAGTCGATGATGCCGGGCGTGATGTGCTGGCCATGCAGGTCGACGATTGTGGCATTGTCAGGAACCAGCAACTTTCGTCCAACGCCGATGACGCGTCCGCCATCGATCAGAATTGTGCCGTTTTTGATCACGCCTTTCGGACCGCACGTCCAGATCGTGGCGTTAATGAATGCGGTTGGCCCCACCGCCGTCGCTGTTTCCGTCCGGCCGAATGCTCCGAGCGGATAGTTGACGGCAAACGACGCTGGTACTGATGGTTTATCTTTGTCATCGGTGTCTTCTTTGTCGTCAGAATCTTCGGTCGGGCTGATTCGAAACACGGACGCTGTTGAAGTTTGACCGGTTGGCCAAACGATCTTTCCGAATGCCACGGCGACCTTCTTCGATTCGGACGGCGTTTCGCTGAAGACCAGCGTTATGCGGGCCGCACCCTTGCCACCAAATTCTTCGGACTCAAACTGCCCGGTGGCGGTGAAGTCACGCAGCAGAACATGTTTCAGGCTGACAGTGTCCTTCCCTGTCTCCTTTTTCTTGCCGTCCGCATCTTTTGGCGATTCTTTGTCCCCGCTGGCGGACTTTTTGATCAGGGACCGCGAAATCCGCCCGCTGGATTTCTTGCCGTCCCGTTTCAGTTCGACGTATAACTTATGCGCAAAAGGTGACGTCTTCTGCAGACGAACCTCGTAAGCGCCGGTGAGATCATTGTGTGGTTGTGGAGAGTGTTCGAAGCGTTCGCCCGCCACCCACGTTTCGACCACCTTCGTCTTCCCATCAAAGACGTCGCCGTCGGTGATGACCAGGCTGGCCAGCTTGCCAGGTTCAACTGTCCCCAGTTGGTTCCCCACGCCGAACAGAGCTGCCGGAGTCAGCGTCAGAGCTTTTAGTGCTGAGTCTTTGGCAAGCCCTCGGGTGACGGCTTTGCGAAGTTGCTTGAGGAAATCGCTGGTTGACGACAACCTGTCGGTCGTGAAGGCGAAGGTCATGCCGGCGGCCGCGACGCGAGCGGGGTTCTCCGGAGCGATGTCCCAGTGCAGCAATGACTCCAGAGTGACGTTTTCAGCAGCCTCTGCCGTGCTGACGTTGGGTGGTCGTGAAAAATTGAGGGGCAGGATCACGAACCGATTTGTCGCGGCGATTTCGTCCAGTCGACGGTATTCATGCCCACTGCCACGGATGATCAGATTCAGCCCGAATTCGTTGGCAAACCGCTCCGCTCGCAGAAAAAACAGCTCGTTCGATGTTTCGACAACGATTGGCTGCTGGCCGCTCAAAGCCGGCTGCAGTGCGTTTAGAGCATCGTTGCGATCGGGACGTGGCAGTTCCGGGTGAGCGTTCGCCGTGTTCCATGCGTCGCGGTACCATTGAGCGTCGTAGATTGTCTGCCGGGCAAGTGCCACGGCACCCATTGGCGATCCGGGATAATTTTCTCTGTCTCGTCTGCCAACAGTCAATTCAAGATGCTGCGCCACATCGTGTTTTAGAATCGACGTATTGGGATCACCCGAGCCCGTTGAAACAACAGCACTCTGGCCGCGAACAACGCCCGTCGACGGTGCACGAAGCTGAGCGACGACACCTTGTTTTCGCAGTACTTCATTTTCCGAGCTGGCCACAAGTTGCTGTGCGACGGACAGCTGTGGCGTCACGTTCTCATTCCAATGGCGAGCAGTCTTGCTGAGGTGGTCTGCCGACAGCTTGACTTCCGAATAAGCGTCGATGAACCCGGCGTATATTGTTTTCCCGGTCAGATCGATCAAACGTGCGTCAGCCGGCGGTGTACCGGCTGTGGTCACCGAAGTGATCTTGCCTTCGCGAACAACAACGGTCGCATCGTTGACGATCTCACCAGGACGGACCACGACTGTTGCGTGCTGCAACGCCCAGACATCTGGAACGTTTTTTCGCAATCCGACCTCATGGTCGGACGACTGATCAACGGCCGTTGAAACTGCGGGGATTAATAGTACGGCAACGACCCGAATGAACATCAGCATGACGACTCTCAAAATGCACAAAACGGAACGCTGACGAACGCGGCAGAGGCTTATCACCTTTTTTCACGCCAGCCATTTTCTTCCAGACTATCATGGTCCAGCGACTTATGGCCATGATTTTTGTGGAAAGAAGACACTTGTCCCAGCCGGCAGGCATGCGAAGTGCTACGACACCACCAGGTAAACACCGAAAATCGCCAGAACGGTGCCAGCCACAGCCACGCCGGACACACGATGGCCATAGAAAATTCGCACCAACGGAATTGCAAACAACGGAGTCGTTGCCAGCAGGGTGATGGCGACAGACACGGTTGCATGTTTGAACGCTACCTGACTAAGCCAGATCCCCAGCCACGTCCCGGTAATAACGGCTGGCACAAATCGCCGCAGTAGGCTGACGTCTGCAAGTTTGGCGATCACAGACCTCACTTGCCCCAGCGCCGCAACGACGACAAAGGCGCCGACAGCAGAAACGGCCAACCGAATCAGGGCCGCTTCGATGGGATCACAGGACTCCATTCCGACTTTCGAACAGACTGCTCCAACGGCCTGACAAATGGCTCCGAAAATGCCGGCGGCGACTCCTGCGCGCGTCGATCCGGGGAAGAGTCCCGGGGCTTCGTCGGTAGAACGTCCGTCAGACACAACCCAGGCAACTGCGGCGGTTGTCACAAGGATGCCGACAGCAATCGTGACGGTGACGGCTTCGTCGAGCAGTAAGTAGCCGAGAATCGCACCAAAAATCGGAGCCGTCGTGGAAACGATGAGTGCTTTTCGCGGACCCAGAATCTGAAGACTGCGAAAGTAGCACGTGTCGCCGATCATGATACCAACAACGCCACCCAGGCTGAGCCATGACCACGCCCGGGCATCTGCCTGAAACATGTCCGAGTGAGTCAGCGAAGACATCACATACAACTGCACAAGCAGAATCAGGCTGGCTAGTACATTCTTGCCAAGGTTCATCCCCCACGCGGAGAGATTCGTTTTTCCGTACCACAGGCTTGCCGCCGCCCAGAATACAGCAGCGGCCAGGGCGGCTATCTCACCTGTTCCCATGAATGGATTCGCGACGTGGTTTGTGGAATGACGAAGATGGCGATTCAGTCAGCCAGTTTATCGCAAGACCGGACTTGTGACCAGGAGTCTCAACCAAACGGACCCGGCGACTTGGTTTTTGAAGCTACGTAGTTCTCGGCGGAAGCGGCCAGGCGCCAGGCGCCAGCCGCCGGTTTTTCCCGAACGAACCCGCGGCTACCGCCTCACATCCCGGTTTGAAAAACTGAGTTGCCGCAACTTAACGGCCATGCGCTGTGCGACGGCTTCGTCACTCACGTGCTGTGACAGCAGCAACCGACCGGAACGGCCGGAACCATCGGAGCAGACTACCTCACTGATAGCCTGCTCAAATCAGGTCCACGTCGGGCAAGTAAGAGACTTTCTGCTGCTTTCTGTGCCCACTGCGCCAGCTGAAACGATTTCAGTGACGGAATCTGCGATTCTCCGACTGGCCACCGCTGTTCTCGCCGTTTCGTCAGGATCGCAATGGCGAATATTGCGATATTCCATGTAGTGAACGTCTTCCAGCGGATATGATGCAACGTTACGTTCACGTGCCTGCCACAAATGACGGTTCTAAGCGAAGGATAGATTTCCGTGCAGACAAGACACCTCTTTCTTCACCTCACATTCCTGGCGGTCGTTCTGTTTTCTGCCGAGGCGATGGCTCAATTGGGTCAGATTGGTGGTGGCCAGACAGCGACAGGCGGTGGGCAGGCAGCGGCGGGCGGCGGCAACGCCGGACAGGGTTCAGCAGTTGCTGGTGGTGGTGGCACAACGGAAGGTATCGGTGGACGCACGACACAGGGGCTCGAAGCAGGCGGTCAGGACGGCGGTGCTGCTGGCGGCAACACCAGAGAGACATTTATCGGAAGCAATAACACGGGCAACTTTGTCGGTGGTGCTGTTGCGACCGACAGCAACGCCAATCGATTATTTCGTGCTCTGGCAGAAGCCAGTGTCCCAACCGGCGGAAACCAGCAGACCGGGACGCCTCGACGTGTCCCCACATCATTGAGAATCGCGTTTAGCTATCCAGCGTCGACTGGCGGTTCCAGTCTTGCACCAAATTCCGGCTTTGCGATCAATCGCGTTGCTCTTCAGCGTCCGGAGTTTCAAAGCGTTTCCGTCAGCGTCTCCAGTGTCGGCGTGGCCGTTCTGAATGGTGCCGTTAATAATGCGGCCACTCGGCGGCTGGCGGCTAACCTGATACGGCTCAGGCCGGGTGTGCGGAAGGTCGAGAACCGCATTCTGATCGCTGCGGAATAACAACGCACCGCAGCTGTGCCTGGCGGCTTGCTGTTGATCCTCGGCGGTCGCGCATGGATCGTGCTGGTTCACGACTGATTGCTGCGCTTGGCCATTCTTTGGCGTATCTCTCGCCGCGTGATCAACTTCCGCATCGTGAACAACGCCAGCAGCGCGAACCGAGGAAACAGTATTCGAGACCGTATTCCTCGCAGGCCGCCAAAATGTTCGAATTCAATGTGTTCGTGAACTTCTGTTGTCGTTTCATTCGTGGCTGCAAACGAATGAGTGTGAGTCCACGATTTCATCGGGCCTGAAGTCTGTGTGTCCGTAAATCCGGAAGCGGACACGTTGGAGTGGACGGCCCGCCACCGAATCGGAATCGGCCCCATCCACATCGTAAATTCGCTGATCGATTTTTCGGCCAGCGGTTCAAACCGGTGTACCCGCATGAGCATCAGTGGAGGTGTCAGCGTCTTTAGAATCCCCGGTTCGAAATGAAAGGCCGACACGGCCTGCACCGGCGCATCGACCGTAAATCGAAAGTCAAAAACCGGCATTCCTGTCTCTCAAATCGGCAACGGCGGCGGCAGGGAATTACAGCGTTCTACGCTGATTTGTGCCCACGAGCCAGAACGGTTCACCAGAAAAAGTAAACAGTTCTAGTGCGTGGTCAAGTCTAAGAACAGGGGTTGATTCGTAGCCGAAAATCAAGACTTGACGAAGCACTATTCGCAGTGGCTTAACGCCATCAGGCAATATGCCGTCACCAGATTCGGGTCACCCTCGTACCAACGGTCGGCTGGATTGGTCCACTTACCGTTGGGGTGCTGCAGCCCCGCCAGCCGTTCGATCAGTTCGGCTTTCCAGTCATGAGTGTTGCCCGCGGCGTCCTGGAAACTGTCTTCATCGATCACATCCATCGTTTTTGCGAATGTGTGGAAGTAGTAGTACAGGCCCTGGCGTCCCATGCCCGGATTTTCGGCGAGAGTGTAGTTTTTTCTGATCCATGCAGTTGCGGCGTGGATACGTTCATCGTCTTTATCCAGACCGGCGTAAATCAGGCTTTTCAATCCGGCGTACGTCATGCTGCCGTACGATCTCAGACCGCCGTTTTCGGTGATTCCGGCTTTCGAATCGCCGCCGGCAGCGGGTGTGTAGTAAAAGCCGCCGTCGCCGATTTTACCTGCGAAGATTGTGTCGTTACCAAAACCCTCAAGATTCTGTGTTCGTGACAGGAATATCAGGATTCTTTGCATGGCCGGGTCATCTTTTTTCATGCCCGACTTTTTGAATGCTTCCAGCATGAACTGAGTGTTGGAAAGGTCGGGGCGCTCGTGGCTGCCGTAGCCGCCACCGCCAAAAGCCGGATCTGACGATTCGATGCCTTCACCTGCGTCCCACTGAAGATCACGCAGAAACCCCTGCGCCTTCTTGATGTGTTCGTCAAAACGGCCGCTGTCGTTGGCTGCTGACAGGGCGAGGACCGCGATGCAGGTTTCATAGTTTCGATGCACGCTGCCTTCCGCATAGAACCCGCCATCCGACTGATTGTGGCTCAACAGGTTCTGCAGCCCGACCGCAACAAGTGGATGTTCCGCAGGAAGTCCGGACCGCAACAGAGAAGTGGTGACCAGACCGGTGACGCCGACCATCCTGTTTTCCGTCCACGACCCATCCGTGTTCTGCGTCAGGCGGAGGAAACGGATCGCTTTTTCGCGCATTGTTGCCAGATCCGAGTTGTCGGCCCGCAGACAGCATGGCAGCAATAACGGAAGTGTCAGGCACAGGAGTAGCGTTCGCATGGTGGCGTTGTTTCGCGAAGTGAGGAATAATATCGTCTGGACCGTCGTACGTTTCGGATCAGTTGTGGCTGTGTGGACCAAAACGGGTACAGTCCGTTATTCTACAGAAAAGTCTGTTCGGTCAAACAGATTGCTGTCGGAGCCACTGACGATCACAGAGATTTCAATGTGGCGTGGTCGCACGAATCGTCCTGCGACCGTGCGAATCTGAGTGTTCGCCACATGCTGATCGTTCCCAACATGCGTGCAAATCGGAGTTAACTCGTGGAAAAAGTCCCCAGTCCACTGCCGCTGATTTCGGAAAGCGACTGCAATCCCGTTCCTGTTTTCAGTTGCCACGTGATCCTGAGTAAAGCCGACGATGGCCAACTGTCGGGTCGAGTCGCCAATCTGGATGGCATTGTGGTCAAGGGGTCGTCGGAACGGGACGTACTACGGGCAATCGTCAAGCAATTTAAAGCGGCCGTGCAGAAGTATTCTGCCAGCAATGAGGAAATTCCCTGGCGGGATTCACCGGCACCGGCCGCTGATGAATTTGAGCGATTCATCCCCGTGCATCTGTAGTCGTCAACGAAGTGTTTTCGATTCTACGATCGCGTCGATGATGCCATCCCAC
>JBDONA010000328.1:0-10818 GCA_039831575.1 Fuerstiella sp.
ACGGTGTCGCCTCTGTTGGGTGTCTATAAGTCCGAACGCAACGACGGAGAATCCTTCGGCGACTACTGCGCTCGGATTGGGCAGGAAGGTCTGGAAGCAAAGATTGCATGAAGAGACCCGGTCTTTTGAAAAGACCGGGTCTCTCATTTGCGCTAGCGTCGTTTCCTGACATAGGCGATGAGGTCTCGGACCTGTTCTTCCGTCAGCGGGTCCAGCAATCCGTCGGGCATCAGGGATTTGTTGGTGCGGGTACGTTCGTCGATATCTGAAGCAGCAATCGTCATCAGGTCTTTGTCCGTCTGGACTCGGATCGTCTGAGCTGTCTCGGCAACCACGACTCCCGTGATGACTCGTCCGGACGCCAGGGCGATCACTGAGGTCGTGAACTGCTTCGGAACAACGGCACTGGGATCAATCACATTGCCCAGCAAGTAGTCCATGTTGTTTCGGTTGGAGCCGGTCAGATCCGGTCCGATCTTGCCGCCTTCGCCGTACAGTTTGTGGCAATTGGCACACGACTTTTTGAACAGTGCCGCTCCGTTTTTCTGGTTGGCGGCAGACAGCAGCTCCGGCGTCAGCTTTCGCTTCCAGTCACCGATGGCTGCTGTCCTGGCTTCCGACGAATCGTTGATGATGCCCCATTTGGCTTCAATGATTTTGGTGATTGAGGGTTCATGGAACGACAACAGCTGTCGCACATGAGTAGCCGTGAGGTCAGCAGAATCGACTCGCCCGTCATCGATCGCTCCGGCCAGTGCCCCGGCGTAAGACTTTCGACTGACCATCGTATCCGTCGCGGCTTCGCGACTGCCGTGTCGAAGGTTGTTCCACCGCTTCAGCAGTTCGGCAGGAATGCGAGGATCATCGAACGCAGCCAGAGCTTTGGCGATGTCCACGTAGACGGCGCGATCGTTGAGTAACGCCAACAGGATGGGAATTGATTCGTCGTCCTGAGCGGATGCCAAGGTGTGGATTGCTATACTCCGCGAGGCGTGGTCACCATCGCGGTCTGCCACCAAATCTCGCATTTGGGCGAGTCCTGCACCGTCGTTAAGCAGGACGGACAATCGCGATACGAGTTCATCCAGTTCATCGTTGCGATATCTCCGAAGACCAGCGGCGATTTCGTGCCAATCGTGCGGTGCCTCCAGATGTGAACGTCCCCGCAAGCCTTCGAGAACACCAGCCAGAAGCTCTTGCGAAGCAAGAGATTTGGACCAGACGATCAGGTTTTGCCTGTACGGATCCGTGGACCACTTCCTGGTGGCGTCGATCGAACGAACTTTCATTTCCGCGATAATCTGGTCGTGTGTGTCATCCCAGTCAGACGACCAGCGACGGACATACTGTTGCGTCAACTGCTTATCTTTCATCTTGTTCCATGATGAAAAGATTCTGTAGTTGGGCTCCAACCCGTACCAGATCATGCGTCGCAGTGGATCATCGCCACCAAGCGTAATCGCATACTTCGACTGGATCGTCAGTCCCGCGACCACACGTGCAGCGGTTGACGTGTCTCGTTCGAACGGAAGGTGCTGAATCGCCACCGCCAGATTCATTCGCACCTGTGCCGATGTTTCGTGCTTGCTGAGACTAATGAGAGATTCGTCCAGACTTCGCAGGAGATCAGGGCTGTCGATCACCAGTCGTACGGCGGCTGCTCTAACCTGTTCGTTTTGAGATCCAAGAAGCTGCGTCGCCAACCTGAGGCTGACAAAATCGCTTTGAATGGCATTCAAGCTGTTTAACAACCAACACGCGTTCACACTGAAGTTCATGTCTGCATCAAGAGCAATGGACTGCCGCATGGAATCCGTGACATGTTTAGGAATAACCTTTCCTGCCCTGACTTGTTCCATGATTAAACGAGTCGCACGGCGTGCATGCCATACATGATCCTTTGGAATCAACACCTGATTCAGCAGCTCGTCAAGCGACACGTTGGGGGCGAACTGCAGTGTCGCATTATCGGAACTGGAAACTTCACCATAAGCAATCCGGTAAATCCGGCCGCTGGTTCGATGCACACCGTCGTGGTCATGGCATTCGCCGTTGTCGGACCAGTCTGTCAGATACACACATCCCCGAGGACCGTACTTCAGTTCGATTCCGCGAAACCACGGTGTATTCACCTTCAGGAAGTTGGGCTCGTGTTTGGCGACGTAGCTGCTGCCTTTGCGTTCAAGGCGGTCGACGTTGATGCAGCGGCCGTGCGTATTGAACATGAACGCTTTGCCGTGGTATTCCTCCGGGAAGTTCTGGCCCTGATATATCATCAGTCCGCAGTGCGAATGTCCGCCCCCCAGATCTTCGGCATGGCCGTCGCGGCTTTCTGTCCACTTACCGGTGTGATCCCAGTGATAATGGTCCGCTGCCTGGCCCATCAGTTCGTACAGATGAGGATTGAAGTCCTGGCCAAACATGCGTTCGTAGTGTGCTCCCGGAATCACGTGCCACAAATGCCCGATCACATTGTTCGACATGAACATGTCACCTGATTCGTTGTAGTCCAGTCCCCACGGGTTGGTTGTGCCGTGACAGACGATTTCGAACGTGTGCTTTGTGGGATGGAACCGCCAGATGCCGCAGTTCATCGGCTGCCGTTCTTCTTTTGGAACATCGGGACGACCTGGCAAAGATGTTTCTGTGATGCCATGCCGCCCATACAACCAGCCGTCCGGTCCCCACAGCAGCCCGTTGACAAAATTGTGCCCGGCCCCCTTTGTCCAGCCGTTCAGCATTTCGACTGGTTCACTATCCGGAACGTCGTCTGCGTCTTTGTCCGGAATGAAGGACAGACTTCCGTCGTTCAGAATCCACAGCCCGCCGAAGCCCCACGTCAGTCCCGTCAGCATCCAGCCTTTGTCCCAGAACACCTTGCGTTCGTCGTGCTGTCCGTCGCCATCCGTATCGTGCAGAATGATAACTCGGTCACGATGATCTGCGTCGTATTCTCCGTGAGCTCCATAGCTGTAGTTCTCGGCGACCCAAATGCGGCCTCGATCGTCAAAATCAAAGGCGATCGGTTGTTGGACGTTTGGTTCTCCGGCGAACAACGTGACGTTGAATCCGGGCGGCAGCTCGAACAGCTCCAGCATTTCCTGTGGCGAGGGAGGATGTTCGCCGGCGGCCTGGGTGTTGACCGGATCAGGAAAATCATCGGCCGCCGGACACGCGAACGGTGTGCCAGCGGTGAGTACAAGAATTAACTGCAGAGACAGAAAACACTTCATTGGTCGCCCTTTTCGTGATTTGCGAAAAGAACTTACCAAGGCCAGGCGGCAGAGTCTTCCGTGGGGTGAAAATTTGCCTCGGGGAGCGACAGAATGTCCACGCATCATGACAGCAACACGTTTGCTGTCTGTGTACCGTACGTAGGCTGCGGCTGCAGTAACGAATAGTTGTTGGGTGGCCGGGGCTGGACTGAGCTTGCGAAGGAGAATCAAACCGGCAGTGCCGGCCCCGGGGTTTCACTCGTGCCTCGCTCCAACCCCGGCCACCCTCTCCAACTTCTTAACCATGGATTATACCGAACGCCGGCTACTTGCGCAGATCGTACTCTTTGATTTTGCGGTACAGCGTTCGTTCGCCGATGCCCAGCAGGCGAGCACTTTCTTCGCGGTTGCCGTCGGTCAGTTCGAGAGCTCGCTGAATGTAGTATTTTTCGACTTCATCCATTGGACGACCGATCAGCGAGTCGGCTCCGGACACGCCGTCACCTTCGGCCAACGCCTCTTCGTTCGTCGCGAGCGGTGCGATTTCCGGAGGAAGTCCATCGACGTCCAGCAGCCCGTCAGTGTCCATCACCAGCATGCTTTCGATGGTGTTCCGTAACTGGCGGATATTACCAGGCCAGTTGTAGCTGAGCAGTGCTCGGCGAGCGGTCCGGGAAAACCCTTCGACCTCGCGGCCCGTCCTTTTGGAAAGATCCTTCAGGAAGTGTTCCATCAGTAGAGGAATATCGCCAAGCCGTTCTCGCAGCGGAGGCAATTCGATACTGACGACATTCAGGCGATAGTAGAGATCTTCCCGAAACTTGCCCTCTTCGACCAGCTTCTTCAAATTGGCGTTCGTCGCGGCAACCAGACGAACGTTGATGTCCAGTTCATCATTGGCCCCCAGTCGAGTGATCTTGCGCTCTTCCAGCACACGCAGCAGCTTCACCTGCGTGTCCATCGGCGTCTCGCCAACTTCGTCCAGAAACAACGTGCCACCGTTGGCGTGTTCAAATTTGCCAATCCGCCGACCGATGGCTCCGGTAAAGGATCCTTCTTCATGCCCGAACAGCTCGCTCTCCAGAATGCTGTCGGGCAGGGCGGAAATGTTCAGCGGGACGAATGGTTTGCTTTTGCGGGGGCTGTTCTGATGAATGGCTTTGGCGACCAGTTCTTTGCCAGTGCCGTTTTCTCCATGAATCAGGATCGTTGTGTCTGTGGGAGAAACGTTCTTCAGGATTTCGATAATGCGATGCATCGGTGCGCTGTTGCCGATGACACCTTCAAAACCGAAACGCTCCTCCAGCGATCGCCGCAATTCCGCGTTTCGTCGAATCAATCGTAATCGTGCGGAAGCTTTCTCGACGGCTGATCGAAGCTCGCCGATATCCAGCGGCTTTGTCAGATAGGTGTACGCACCATGCTGCATGGCGGTGACGGCTGACGTAATCGAGCCGTGCCCGGTGAGCACAATGACTTCTGCGTCCGGCAATTCTTCTTTGGACTGACGCAGGATTTCCAGACCATCGATTTCCCCCATCTGCAGGTCCGTCACAACGACGTCCCACGATTCGCTGGAAATCATCTTGGCGCCGAGTTCACCGGAACCTGCCACCTTGCACTCGCAGTTGATCCGTTCCAGGCTTTCCGCAACTGCCTGCGCATGACTTTCGTCGTCGTCCACGACCAGCACGCGGACGGGAATCGACCTGAGGTCCGGTGGTTCGTTCTTGTCGTCAGCCATTTCTTTGAGAATGAATGCTTACGGTGCGACGGTTGTGGGAAGAAGAATTGTGAACCGAGTGCCACGGCCTGGCTCACTTTCACACGCAATCGTGCCACCGTGAGCTTCGATGATACGCCGAACTGTCGGCAATCCCAGCCCACTGCCGCCCGAACGAGTCGAAAAGAAGGCCTGAAACATTTTTGAAACGGTTTTCTGGTCCATGCCCTCACCCGTGTCGATGACCTGCAGAGCGATTCCGTTGTCTCGCGCCATCGTCAGAAACTCCAGCGTGCCGCCGTCTGACATCGCCTGCAGGGCATTTCGCGCAAGATTCGACAACACCTGCCGTATCAACGCACGATCAATTTTTACCGGCGGCAGATTTGCATCCAGGTGAGGCCGAAGTTCGACACCCTGCTCTTCTGCCTGACGTGTGAGGAATGCCAGAAATGCATCGACCTCGTCGTTAAGACTACATTCCTGCAGATCCAGTTGACCAGCCTTGGCAAACTGCAGAAATTCGTTGAGGACATCTTCCAGACTCAGACACTCGTTCTGCAGTTTCCCAATACGATCCAGCATCCTGCGGGCTCGGCCGGAATCCTCTTCCTCCAGATCCTCCGCCAGCAATTCCAGATTCATCCGGATCGTCGACAGCGGATTTCGAATCTCATGCGCAAGACCACCCGCCAGAGTTGCCAGTTCCGTATTCTGAGCCTGCAGGCGTTCGCGTTCGTCGGTGTTCAGCACTGAGGTCATGGTGGCTGAAGTCCTGAAGTTCCATTTGCGGGCGAGGCGACAATCGTCACCTGCCCAGGCCCCTGCCACACCACAGCTGCGTCACGCGGTCTCCGGCACCTTCTCACCCGGTGAAGGTGAGAAGCAAGGTCGCTACGTTAAACAGAACGACAAATCGGAGATTTGTAACGCTGACGAGTGCAGCGCTAGCCCAGTATTGATGTGTGCCACTGGCAAAGCCAGTGGCACACAATTCGTCACTTAACCACTGACAAGGCACTAGTCCTTGTCGTCATCGAATTCCGTGTCGCCCTTATCGTCGCCACCGCCAGCTGCCACGAGCACAGCTTTGCGAGACAGTTTCACTCGATTCTGATCGTCGACAGCAATCACTTTGACTTCCATAATGTCGCCAACCTTGCAGACTTCGCTGACGTTCTTGACGAAGCCGTCAGACAGTTCGCTGATGTGACAAAGTCCGTCCTTGCCAGGTGCGATTTCGATGAACGCCCCGAAGTCTTTGACCGATGTGACCTTGCCGGTGTAAACTCGGCCAGGCTGAATTTCTTCGGTCAGCGCTTCAATGCGAGCCAGTGCTGCGTCAGCCGCGGCACCGTTTTCCGCAGAAATTGTCACCTTGCCGTCTTCCGCGATATCGATCGTCGCGCCGGATTCTTCCTGGATGGCTCGAATCGTCTTGCCACCAGGGCCGATCAGAAGACCGATTTTCTCCGGATTGATGGACGTCTGCACCAGCTTCGGAGCGGATTCCGAAACGCTTGCACGCGGACGACGGATGGCACTCAGCATTTCGCGAAGCAGATCTTTGCGGGCCTTCAACGCCTGTTCCAGCGTGGCTCGAATGATCTCTTCACTGATACCTTCGTTTTTCAGGTCCAGCTGAATACCCGTGATACCTCGACCTGTTCCGGCGACTTTGAAGTCCATGTCGCCGAAGTGATCTTCGTCACCCATGATGTCGGTCAACAACGTCCATTTGTCACCTTCATCAACGATGCCGATTGAGATGCCTGCGACCGGTTGCAGAATCGGAACGCCTGCGTCCATCAGACCCAGCGTAGCGCTGCAAACGGATGCCATCGAACTGCTTCCGTTGGATTCCAGAATGTCCGAAATCACTCGAATGGTGTACGGAAACTTTTCATCCGACGGAATCACAGAAGCCAGCGATCGTTCTGCCAGACAACCGTGGCCGATCTCACGACGACCTGGTCCTCGGATCGGACGACATTCGCCAACAGAAAACGATGGGAAGTAGTAGTGCAGCATAAACTGATCACTGAATTCACCGAACAGTCCATCGGAGCGTTGTTTGTCGCGAGGCGATCCCAGCGTGATCGTGGCCAGTGATTGCGTTTCGCCGCGAGTAAACAGTGCTGAACCGTGTACTCTTGGCAGGATCGAAACGGAACAGTCAACGCCTCGGAGATCCGTTGGACCACGACCATCCAAACGAGTACCGCTGAGAATCAGTGCGCGAACAGCCTTAGCTTCCAACTTGTAGAACGCATCACCGAACTGGCCGCGTGTCAGGCCGTCGGAAGTTTCATCGGCTTCATCCGGGAAGTGTTGCTCAAGCAATTCGGCTTTCACAGCACTCAACGCTGCGTCTCGTTCCTGTTTCAGGCGAGTGGCTTTGGCATCTTTGATCTTCTGGAAGGCATCCGCCAGCTTTTCTTCGAACGGATTTGCTGCCGGTTCCGGGATTTCCGGTGGAGCAACGCCCAGTTGGCTGGCGAGATCTTCCTGCAACTGGCACAGCTGCTTGATGAAGTCATGCGCGAACATGATGGCGTCGCCCATTTCCTTTTCGGGAAGCTGTTCGGCAAAGCCTTCAATCATCAGGATCGACTTGCTTGAGCCGGCGACAATCAGATCCAGCGTGCTTTCTGCCATCTGCTGGACTGTTGGCATCACGATCAGTTCGTTGTCGATCATACCGATTCGTACGGCAGCGATGGGGCCCTTGAACGGCATGCCGGAAATTCGCAATGCGGCACTTCCCCCGGTGATGCTCAGCACATCCGGGTTGTTTTCACCATCGCAGGACATCACGTTAGACATGACCTGGACTTCTTCGCGGTATCCTTTTGGAAACAGCGGGCGAAGTGGACGGTCTGTCAGGCGACACGTCAGGATTTCCTTGGTGGTCGGACGCCCTTCGCGTTTCAGATATCCGCCGGCGAACTTGCCGGCCGACGCCAGACGCTCGCGGTAGTCAACAGTCAGCGGAAAGAAGTTCGTGCCCGGTCGGGACGGACCAGTCTGAGCGGCGACAAATACGCTGGTTTCACCGTACTGAATCATTACGGCGCCACTGGCCTGCTTGGCCATTTCACCGGAGGTCAGTGAGAGCGTACGGCCTCCGAATTCACATTCAACAGTAACTTTTTTCACGATCAATCCTTACCCGGCCATGCCGGAATAAAGACCACTGATCGCGGTTCAAAATCAGATTTTCGGCACGTGTAGTAACTTCACGGCATCAAAACAGCAAGCCGCAGACCGGACTCGGTCCGCGATATCACGCGTTCTTCTGTGGTTAGTGGCTGAGGCTTCCAGCTGCAAACAGTCAGAACAGACTGCTGCAACCGATGACATCTTCTCTACCACACCCGATACGCGTTGAGGGTCAACAACGTCTTCGAACTTCCAACCCGTCAAACAATACGCCTGCAAATTCCGACAATTTGAAGTCACCCCAGGTGGCGGCAATCCGCGACGAACCTGCGGCAGCAGTCAAACAAACAACTAAATATTCAAATCCACAAACAATGAGATCTCATCTACATAAAACGAGCATGACAGGGGTCAGCCCGCTGGAACAGACCCAGTCGCAACTACACTTGTCAGAGTGCGGCCCAAGTCCTGCCAATCGCGGCGACAGAGATCTCCTGACAATAAAGGACTGCGCCGAACAACTTTGCAGCCCAACAAAACAGGCGTTTGGTTTCTCAGGAAACCAACGCCGTAACTTGTTACTTTCGAATCCCGAGTCGACTCAACATTTCCAGATACTGATCCGGGGCAGTCGTCTTCAGATAATCCAGATGCCTGCGGCGGCGGCTGACCATGCGAAGCAGACCACGTCGGGAAGAATGATCTTTCTTATTTCCCCGCAGGTGTTCGGTCAGAACGTTAATCTGGTGAGTGAGGCAGGCGATTTGAATCTGAGGTGATCCAGTGTCGTTGTCGCTCTGTCCATAATCTTTGCGAAGCTGCTGCTTCACTTCTGATGAAATTGGCATTCTTAAAACTGTACTTTGCTGATGCAACGAGGAAACGCTGCAGGCCATCCGACGGGGTGATCAGTGTACGATTCGCCGATAAAGACTCGATATAAATCGGCAAATGGCCTCTGAAGCCCTGTAACGACGGGAATGGACCAACCAAGAAAACGGGGAAACCACGATGGTTCCACTTTTGAAGCAGCGGATTGTACCGCTGTCTGCCGCTCGATCAATCGAGATCTCAGAATGATCGGCCCCTCGGGCGGTTCTGTTCAAACAAAACCAAAAAACGCTGGCAAATGCTGCCTCATTCTCTTTTCTGGTCCGGGTTTGGGCCTGTTTGAGCGGTTGATCATGGCCGTGTGTGGATCAGCTTACGCGTTGCCGACCAGCGACGTCCGGATTCCGAGAGTATTGCGCCTGCTCGAGTCCGTCCTGCATGAATTACTTCACCCTGAGCTCTTAAACCGGGCATCAACGGTTCCTCCGGGCATCACCTGGTTCGGTCAAGTGGGGGCGATTCGATACGCCTGAGGTCAACGAATCAACGCCTGGTTCGTGCATTCGCCGGCAGGAATCGTCTCGATGGCCCGTCAATGACGCGCGTCCCACGTCTGTGCCGCTGCACGTATTCCTGACTGCGATGGTCAACGCCAGTCCGGAGAACGCTTGATAATTCGGGGATTCGCGGAAATGATGGGCGTACGGCAAGTCATACGTGGCTCGTACGCAGATAGAACAAATCATGGTGAGTCAACTTATGTCCACAATTCGTCGTTCGTGTTGCGTGTTGACATTATTTGCATGCATTCCGATGTCGAGTGCCGACGAAATCCCGGGCATCGGGCCTGTTGGCAAAGTGCGGCGTCTTAATACGGATTTTGCCTTCACCGAAGGTCCGGCCGCGGATGCTGCTGGAAATCTGTACTTCACGGACATTCCGAACAACCGAATTCACAAGCGCGACATCAAAGGTACGCTGTCTGTGTTCGCGGAACCGTCCGGGCACTGCAACGGCCTGATGGTCGTGGGCAATCGTCTGCTGGCCTGCGAAATGGATGGGCAGCTGAAAGAGTACGATCTGTCCACAGGAAAGCAAAAATCACTGGCCACAGAATATATGGGCGCCAGATTTAATGCACCGAACGATCTGGTGATTGACAGGACCGGCGGCATCTACTTCACCGATCCTCGTTACCGCGCACCTGATCCGTGGCCTCAGGGCAAAGAGGCCGTCTATTATCGAGCGCCCGACGGAAAGGTGACGCGTCTGATCGAAGACCGGACCGCGCCAAACGGCGTGACACTGTCGCCGGATGAAAAGACGCTATACGTGATCCCCAGCATGGAAAAACAGATGTGGTCGTATCCCGTTGAATCGCCGGGAAAGGTCGGTGCTGGCAAAGTCTTCTGTGAATTGACTCAGCCGAAAGGCCAAAACAACGCCGGTGGAGACGGACTGACGATTGACGTGAATGGAAATCTGTACATCACCACAGTACTTGGCTTACAGGTGTTCGACGCGTCCGGCAAACAGCTGGGCACTATCGGGATTCCCGAACATCCGGCCAATGTTTCGTTCGGCGGCAAAGATCGTAAGACGTTATTTGTGACGGCCCGAAAATCGCTGTACTCCGTGGATACGCGGGCGACAGGCCACGTGTTTCCCGGAAAATAGTGTGCGTGGGAGAGGGTCGGGAGTCTTTTTCAGACGGAAAGCGATCCATTGCGCCGACGCCTGAACTGAAAAAGACTCCCGACCGAATGGCACTGCCGGTTTGTTGGGCAGGGTTTAGGTCACGCGGCAGCCTTGAGTTCCTCTTGATATTGTCGTCTCGGTTTTGTCATTAACGCAAGCACCTTGGGACGTCTTTTGTTTCTGCGAGGT
>JBDONA010000555.1:0-2473 GCA_039831575.1 Fuerstiella sp.
TTTCTGAATCATTGCCAGGAAGAGGCAAACAACACAACCTCAACCACGACGCACGAGAATTTAACAAATCCCCTCAACCGTCTATAGATCAACTACGCGCCGAAAATGGGATGACAGTGCCATTCGTGCCAGCCCCCATCTACGAAATCAACCGACATGGCAAACGAACCGATCCGTCGCCGGGAATTCCTTGAATCCTCCGCGGCTGCACTAAAGAACAAATTCCTGATAAGGGAAACCGCGTTATTCTTCAGTACGTGGTGATTGCCGTGTTTTTCTTCTTAGTCGCTTGGTTTATCGCCAGCCGCGTGCCACGTAGTGCCGGAGGTCAGTTGCCCCTGTTCCAGCACGACCACATCTTTCTTGCCCAGTTTGGTCAGGTGATAAGCTGTATTACAGCCGATGCAGCCGCCACCAATAATGACAGTCTCGGCCTGAGTGGGGAGTGTGTTTGCTTTCGAATCGTTACTCATATTATCGCTAACAGCTTTTAAACACGTTGATTAGTTTTCGCTCGTCAAAGCTCTCTTCGTCATTGTCAGGGAACGACCGGAAATCGTGCTCCGATACATTCGGATACCCGGGAGTCTATTCCGCCTGGAAGTGCAGTGACGCGTCGCTTGCATGTCTCAGTCGCCGTAAGTGACGACCATGTAATCCTTCTGGAAGGCTGCAAGTCGATGCCGTGGAATCGTTGTGCTGGGTTCAAGCAGGGGGATTACCGAGTGCCACGGCGGAGGAGGAAATGCGGATCTCATAGGGCTCGCAATGGAAAGCGTTCCAGCGAATTTTCAGGCTGGTCTACTGATAGTAGTTTTGAATTCAGCACCAGAAATCAATCTATATGGAACGAATCGCTAATTCAAGGGATGCAACTGCGCAAAACACGGCTCGATCCCGCAACTCGTACGCAACTTTCCCATGCCGATGTGCGTCGGCGGACCTACGCACCTCCATGCGGAAATGGTGCCGGTAATGCTTGATCAAAAAACTCGAGTTCATTTCACCGCAGCGTGAGGGGGAACCGTTACTTGACTCTGAGCTTCCCGTTAACTCATCGTTCACGCAACAGCGCGTGGTTGCCAGGGAACCATTACGGAGTTGCTCGTTCTACGGTGACGTTGGCGGAGGACGTGATTCCGGAGGTCGTTCCGCTGATTGAAATCGCTGCGGTGCTGAGTCCTGAGAACACATTGCCGGTCAGTGAAATGTGGCTGGTCGACTGCAGCACAAGTCCGCCGGCCTGGCGATCTCCCTCTTTGCGTCTGATCTTGCCGTCGCCCTGATAGCTGTCGCAGAAGCTGTTTCCTGTCACCGCAATCCGCCCACTGTGCTGGCCGATCCGCAGCGCATCGTTCTTCATGAGCGTGAACGTGTTGGCACTGACGGCGCAGCCATGAGCATCCTTCAGGTCCACTCCTGCACCGTTGTGTGCAATCACGTTGGCGCTGATGGTGATGCCGTAGCAGTCGCGGTCCAGAGTCACGGCGGTGCCCTTGCATTCTTCGATCATGTTGCCGGAAAGAACCGAGCCGTACGTGTTTTCAATCAGGACGCCTTTTCCCAGATGATCATCCACACAGTTGCCGGTCATGCACAGGTTGAAGCTGTCGATGCAGTGCAATGCGTCCTGATTTTCTTCGAACTGATTCGAGGACACAACGATATCGTGACAGCCCAGCAGGTTCAGGCCGACGGCTTTGTTGTAGGTGATCAGGCAGTCGTTGACGCGAGGGTCTTCGTAACAGTGATCCAGCCTGATGCCGTCGCCGCCACTGTAGGACACCGACACTCCCTGTACGAAGATTTCTTCAATCAGAACAGCCTCAATGCCGTGTCCGCTTTTTTCGTTGCCAGTGACGCGGAAGTTTGCCAGGTTGACACGCCACAGACGTTCGTCCTTTTTGACCTGCTGTCCATCGGGATGCTGCACGATCAACGCGGACTTGCCATCTTCATTGCGGTTGATGATGTTGGTCGCTGATCCGGCACCTTCCACACGAACATCACCGCGCTGCAGCAGCAATGGTTCGGTAATCTCAAAGTTACCCGCCGGAAGTTTCACCAGACCTCCGCCTTCCGGAATCGCATCAAACGCCGCCTGCAGGCTGTCGAACTGAGCGGCGTCAATGACAGGCCGTGCTCCGGGCAGGACCGGATTGGCGGCAAGGCTCATCTGAGTAACAGAAAGAAATGCAATTAATGCGAAGGCTGTCTTCATCGGAGTACCGTTTCTGTGAAGGATTGTCGACGACGTCTGGTTATATTTTGACCGTAAACCACCAGTTCTGCTGGTGGGCATTCTTGAGTCTTTGCCGTTCCTGATACAAGCACGCCGCGCAAGCATGTGTGTCTCACAAGCGCACGAGACCCACTCGCGGGTGCTGCGAGCTTGTATTGCGGCCCCTTCCGGAGGCCACCGGTTCTGCCGATCGTTCTACTTTGTTTCGGCCAGATCCACGCAGATAATTTC
>JBDONA010000037.1:0-10788 GCA_039831575.1 Fuerstiella sp.
AATCATGACCGCCGACAATCCGACACCGCCGCAGCCATGCACAACGACAACATCGCCAGCGTCAACTTTTCCCTGATGAATGACGGCCCGAAACGATGTTGCAAATCGACACCCCAGACTGGCAGCGGTCACACTGTCGATTGACTCAGGCAAGGTCACCAGGTTGACGTCTGCGTAGCGAATTTCAACCAGTTCCGCGAACGCTCCCCACGCCGTGAAGCCCGGCTGCATGTAATTGTCACAGATGTGCTGGTGGCCGGCCAGACACTGACCGCAGCTGCCGCAGCCACAGCAGAATGGTACGGTCACACGGTCTCCGCGTTTCCAGCGGGTGACGTCGTTGCCAACCTCGGCCACCACACCAGCCAGTTCATGTCCGGGCACGTGAGGTAACTGCACGTCACTGTCGTGCCCCATCCACCCATGCCAGTCACTGCGGCAGATTCCGCACGCGTCGACCGCAATGACGGCCGAATCCGGTCGAACGATCGGATCGGCGACCGGCTGCACCTGCAACTCACCCTGGAATGATTCAAATACGGCGGCTCGCATATTTCTTCCTGACAGCGTATTACGCTGTTTCCTGACCGAAAGAGAAACGTTCCTGCCTGACAATCCAACGTGACCATCAGCCCGAACGGTTCGCGAGAATAAGTAAATGGGTCCGGTTGGACAACGCAACTTTCCCAGCAACGGCCCGCGCGGTAATGTCCGCCCACAAACACACCTCACAATTGAATCAAATGAGTGATTCCTCAGACAACCTGCATCACACCACCTTTGAGGATCCGTTGCAAACGCCCGTCCAGTTTGTGCCGGACGTCGGCCCGCAGCGGGCTGCGCTGCTGGCAAAGCTGGGAATCAGGACGGCTCTTGATCTGCTGTTGCATTTGCCGCACAGCGTCAACGACTTTACCGACATGCGGCCGGCGACTCATCTGGAAAAGGACGTGGAACAATCGGTGCATGGTCGCGTCGTCGATCGAGACGTTCGCAACCTGAGCAAGGGGCGAACCCTCGTCGGCATCCTGCTGGACTGCGAAGGCCACTTTGTGAGAGGAACATGGTTCAATCAACCATGGATGCTGAAAAAGTTCCGTGATGACGACCACGTCGTGTTCAGCGGAAAACCAAAACGCGCGTCCGGACGGTGGGAATTCTCCAACCCTCGCATTCACTGGCTTTCGACTGAGGATGAAGCAACCGACATCGAAAACGCTGTCGGAGTTCTGCCTCGATATCCCCTGACGGAGGGGATCAAAATGGACGACATGCGGCGCATGACAAAGTCCGTTGTTGATGGCTTCGCCGACGGTGTTCCGGATCCGTTGCCCGAATACTATCGAACTCATCACAAACTTCCCCATCTTCCGACCGCTTTGCACTGGCTGCATACACCGGACTCAAAGGAACAGTTCGAGACGGCTCGGCACCGAGTGATACTGGACGATTTGTTTGAATTTCAGCTGGGGCTGGCGCTGCGACGCCGAGTGTGGGGTACGAATTCGAAAGCGTATCCCGTCGTCGTGACTGCCAAAATCGACGCCCGCATTCGCCGCCTGTTTGAATTCCGCTTCACCAACGGACAGGATCAGACTGTTAAGGAACTGGTCGCAGACCTGGCCAAAGACCAGCCGATGCATCGCCTGCTGCAGGCCGACGTAGGCGCCGGAAAAACGGCCATCGCCGTTTATGCCATGCTGTCTGCCGTCGCGGCGGGATATCAGGCCGTCCTGATGGCACCGACCGAAGTACTGGCCACACAACACTGGCGGACCTTCGAACATCTGCTGCGTCAAAGCCGCGTGAAGCGAGGTTTTCTGGTGGGCGGCCTGCCCGCCGCGGAACGTCGTCAGCTGTTGTCGGACATCGCGTCCGGAGACTGTCAGATCGTTGTGGGAACGCAGGCCGTGATTCAGGAATCGGTTCAATTTCGACATCTCGCGTTGGCAGTTGTCGACGAGCAGCATCGATTCGGCGTGCGACAACGAGCTGCCTTTGGATCGGTCGACGATCAACCTGACAACGTCGCGACGAACAAAAACGAACACAGCGGGGCAGCCGATTCATCGCCCGCAGACCAGAGTGACGTGGCAGACGAACCGGTTTCCAGCCAGGTCGTCACTAAGAAACGACAGCCCCACGTGCTTGTCATGACAGCGACGCCCATTCCACGCAGCCTGTGCCTGACACGTTTCGGAGATCTGGACATCTCAACCATTCGGGAGCTTCCTCCCGGACGACAGAACGTCGTCACCAGTCGGGTACAGACGGCGGACCAGCAACAGCGGGCGTGGGAATTTGTACGGCAACAAGTCGTGAAAGGGCGACAGGCGTTCGTTGTTTGTCCGCGAGTAGAGGGGCAGTCTGACGATGACGACGCGGCTGCGGAGACGGTTTTTCAGAATCTGCGGCAGGCTCAACTGAAGGGGATGTCTGTCGACCTGCTGCACGGACGGATGGACCGCAACACTCGACACGATGTCATGGACCGTTTTCGGAACAGGGAGGTTGACGTCCTTGTCAGCACGACGGTGATTGAAGTCGGCGTCGATGTGCCCAACGCCACGATCATGGTCGTGCAGCAGGCCGAACGATTCGGTTTGGCTCAGCTGCATCAACTGAGAGGTCGTATCTGTCGGGGCAGTTTTCAGGGCTACTGCTTCCTGATTTCGGACGCAGACACACCGGAAGCCAATGAGCGATTGAAAGCGATGGAGGAATCGTCGGACGGCTTCAAACTTGCGGAAACAGACGCCCAGCTGCGCGGCCCCGGTGACGTGCTCGGCACACGCCAAAGCGGTGCGCTGCCACTGCGAGTCGCCAATCCCATCCGGGATATTCAGATCCTGCAGGTTGCTCGACGCATGGCACACGACCTTGTCCGCACGGGCGACTTTGATTCGCCGGAATACCAGGCACTCAAGAACGTAGTACTGGAACGCTTCGCTCACGTGCTGGACTTGCCGCAGACCGGATAAAACGTTGAGCAGAACATACCGTCCAATGCTCCTCGTTTAACCACGCGGGCAACGCCCCGTGCTTCCACGGCCGCCAGACGCGACAAGCACTGGACAGCTCCTCACAGAACCGTGACCTTGATTCCTTCACCCTCCTTTCCAAGGAGGGTCGAGCCTCAGCGAGGGGAGGTTCCGGCGTGGTCACCCACCCCGCTCATTCCTTGCGACCCTCCCGTAAAGACGGGAGGGTAAGACGTAGCAGCAGCCAGCATGCAATCAATCCACGGCGGCCGTCTGAACCGGCTCGGATTCGTCCACAACCTCCAACGTGACCGGCAGCGAAGTAATCCCGTCAATATTCGATTTCAGGAAAAACGTTCGCCTCATCGGACGCACCCATTTCGCGGCCGTGACAAAGAACTCGCGATCCGACTGCCCTTTAAGCAACAGCAATCCATTCAGTCCGATGTTATCGACGTAAACGCCGTGTGGCAGATTCCGTCCGGAGTCCTCCTTGCCAAACGAAAGGACACCGTCGTGCTTCAGTCGATCCACACGAACCATTGCCTGAATCGTTTCGCCGGGGTGAATCCGCAGCACCAGCGGCGCAGCTGGACCAGGACTGTCCTGTACTCCCGCTTCAATCCGAAACCGCAACTTCGGATCCGTGGTCAGTTTCAATTCTTCCAGCGTACCCAGGCGCAACTCACCGGCCGTGATTTCAATTTCCACGAGCTGTTCTGCGGTCGGTTCGGCGGCAACGTCGGTGGCGTACAGCGTGCCGAATGCCTTTAGCTGATCCTTCTGAATCATCAGCGGCCCGGAAAACCCAAAACCGTCCGGCAACCCTGTAATATCGACGGGGATCGGTCCGTCGTACCCATCGATTCGTTTTGCTGTGAACATGACTTCTGTCCCTGTGCCCGCTGCGACACTGATTTTTCGAGTGCTGACAGTCACTTCAAAACGTGGTTTCCGATTTCGAACCGTCAACGCGTACGTGAAATCTTTGCCGCTGAAACCACGGGCGTCGGTCACGCGAACGACGTATTCATCGTCAGCCGGAGCAGTAAACATCAGGCGGGAATTGCGGCCCGATTCTCGCCGGGGATCATCATCATTTTCGTAGTACACCGGAAATGTCGGCAATCCATTCGGCGTCAGCTGCTCTCCAGCCTGACGCGGCACAACCACGAAGCACGGGGCCTGTAGCGCGTGCGAAGTCGGCGTTGTCCCGAAGTAAGTGAAACGTTTGCCAAAACCCGGATAGACCTTAAAACCCGAATCCGGACCCCGCGGATAAAGCCACAATTTCACGACCTCCCCATCCGAATACAGGTACTCGTTTAATTCCATTTCCTGCCAGTTAAACACACGGAAGTCGTCAATTGTGTCCGAGTCCTTACCACGAAACGTAAAGTACGAATCTCGCACGGCCTGCAACACGGTCCGAATGATCGGCTGGCCGTTCTTTGTCAACACTTCAATCCTGATGTCCAGACGCGGCTTGTCTCCCAAAGCCAGGGCTTCCAACACCAACTGCTGACCGGCTGATGCGGAAAATCGATAGCAGTCGGCATCTCGGTCGAGGCCGCCGTCTGGTTTGATGCTGCCCACAACCTTGAAGGGCAGGGCGGCTTGCTGACTGTTCGCCGGTTCATCGTTGTTGTCCGCTTCCACGACTTCATTCAGCACCGCTGAGTCCTCGGTGGCAGCAACTCCGGCACCTGGTGATGTGGACACAGGTGACGTTGCGGGTACTGCAGCGTCCGCACTGGAGTCGATATTGATCCGTTCACTTGTTCCGTCCAGTCGGGTCACAAAGATCTGTTTGTGGCCGACGAACGACAGCGACGTCACCTGCGACGACTGCCGGGGCATCGCCTGCAGTGCCTCCAGAGGGAACGCACGCCACACACGCAGAGTTCCGTCTTCGGCGCTACTGGCCAGCAACTTGCCATCGGCGGACAGCGCGATGCGTGCGATCGCCTGTTCGTGAGCGAAGCGTGACACCAAAAGCGGATTAATCTTCGCCTTTCTGCGGGACACCAGATTCCAGATGCGAATGCGGTTATCTGCACCCGCGGCAAAGATCCGTCGTCCATCGGGACTAACGATGACAGTGTACTGCTCGGCCTGAGGCTGACTCAATGTGTCCAGCCGCTCCCCGGTCGCCACATTCCACACCTTCACGGTGCCATCGGCACTGGCGCTGCACAAAATGTTCCCTGACGAATCAAAGCTCAGCGAAAAGACGCTGCCATTGTGGCCTTCCAAAACTCGCACCACGTTTCCGGTGGCAATATCATGCAGCAGGATACGACGGTCGTAACCTGCGGTTGCCAGGACCTTGCCCGACGAATCAACACAAGCGGCATAGATCGCGTCCGTGTGTCCGCCAAACTCATGCAGGATATTGCCATCCTGTACATTCAGAATAAACGCCTTTCCCAACGCGCCTGGTGTGCCCGTTGCTGCGACAATCCAGGATTTAGACGCATTGGCCGAAAGACTCAGTACGTTGACGATGCCCATTTCGGTGCGCCACAACGTTTTGCCGGCAGCGTCGATCGCCGTCACGTGTCCGCGACCACCAACTGCCAGCGTGCCGTCCTGTGGCAATGTGGCGCTGGACAGCAGTGGGCCACGCACCTTGTGAAATGGCTTGATGTCCGGAACGTCCGGGTTTCCCACCGCAATCGGTTTCATCTGCGCACCAGCCAGCACCCACTTGCGTAATACTTCTCGTTCTGCGTCATTTGGCTGTGGCTCACCGTCCGGAGGCATGGTGGTTTCGGAGTTCTTGCCCAGCACGGCCAGCAGGCGGCTTTTCGCGAAGTCAGCAACCAACACAGGGCCGTCATCGCCGCCCTTCAGCAGTTCCTCGCGAGTCTGCAGCGAAAGCCCCGCTTCTCGGTCCGTCTGGTTGTGGCAACCAAGACAATACTTCTGGATCAATGGCTCGACTGGACGTTGCGCATCCGCGTCCGGGCAGCCGCCAACAAATATAAACGTCGCCAGCATGGACGTGATAACAAGCAGGACAGGATTGCGCCCGGGCACCTGAGAATCATGTTTCATGTCGTTGTTATTCTCCGTAACGATAGCAGCGACGTTACCAACGAGGTGTGGTCAGCGAGGCAATGAATCATCCTCAGTCAACCGTACAAAGAAATTCCTCGCTTTGCACATCCAAACGGGCAATGCCCAAAGAAAATCGATGGGAAAGCACGCGACTTCGGCGTCTGGTCGAACCCGCTCATGGTGTTCGTCAGCGGTATGAGGAACGCTTCCTGAACACGTAACAATTCCAGACATTTTCTCAACTCAACACTTGAAGAAACCTCAGATGTCTTCGTGCTTGTATTGCGCGCCCTGCAAGGGGCCTTCCTCACACCACAGTTGCTGCCGGTGGTGTGATTCACGCGGATCATCCGAAAATGGTGAGAGCAAGCTGTAGGTGCCAGAATCAATCAGATATTTTCGGGCGGTCTGGAATCGCCGACTTTGATGCCTCGTCGAAAGAGCCTACTTCGCGGTGTGCTTCTCGATGAACGCGTCCACGTCCTGCACGATCCGCTCAACCGTTTGCAGCGTGGCGCCGGTTCTGGCCGTGCCCCAGTAGAAGCCGTGCGTGACGCCTGGATAGGTGATGCTGGAAATGTCCTTGCCAAGTTCCTTCATCTCCGGGATCAGGATCTCGAAATTGCAGCGATAAAGTCCCACCGGTTTTCCCTGAAGAACCAAAACCGGACAATCAATGGCCTTCATCCAGGCACGCATTTGCTTTTGGCGTGCGGGTGTGTATTTCTGAGCCGGATCCTCCATGAGGCCTCGGTAGTCAGCCGGTCCCGCCGCCTGTCCCGTCCGGGGATCGATCGGCACCACCGTGGCGGGCTCACCTGCGACAACGCAGGCCACATCCGCCCGGGACGCGGTGACAATCGCCAGAATGCCGCCCCCGCTGCCGCCATACAGAATCACCTGTTCCGGATCCACCCCCGGAAGCGTCCTGACTTTCTCTACAACGAGGGCCGCGTCCCCAACCGCATCGTAAAATCCGGTGAGCTTGTCAGTGTCTCTGGCTTTCCAAAACGGACGTCGCGTCGATTGCACCGTCAGGTAGCCCTTCTGCAGGAAGCGGGTTTGCACGACGCCTTTCAGCAGGTTGTTCCTCAACCCCTGCAGATTGGACTGTCCACCGCCACCGTGAAAAAACAGGATCGTCGGGAACGGACCGTCGCCCTTCGGCCTGCGGTAGGCAAAGCTCAAATCGACACCGTCCGCCGACTTCAGCGAAACCTTCGTCAACGGCGCCTTGGCCAACGGGATGTCGATCCCCGGGATCGGCGACACAGAAGCGAGGTTGTCGCCCTGGCTGGGATCGCGGCGACGATGCTCGCGTGCTTCGTCGAATGATAGTCTGCCGTCGCTGTTGGCGTCGGCGTCCGGATGCCGTTTGAGGTAGTCGGCCAGTTGCTGTTGGCTTTGCCCGAAGACAGAGAACGCAGAGAAGAAAACGAGAAACGCAGTAAGGGAAGTCTTCATCATTGGTAACGACTCCGGTGACTAAGACCCTGTTTTGTAACGACTTCCTGCAGCGAAACCAACGATAAGTCGTTGCTGCCCCCTTGAACGGGAAGCACGACGACTGTCCAGCCCTCAGCCTGTCGATGGTGCCTCAGCACTCAGGGTACTGATCGCAGTTGGAAAAATTGGCGACAAACAGCGAATCGGACGTCGCAGGAACCCGCCACTTCGCATTATTTGAGGGTTTTACCGTTACCTTTTCGCACGAAATGATATCTTCTAATGACGCCTTGTCGCCCCAACCATGTTCGCATCTGAAACCGAACCGTTCCTCATCAGATTGTGCGATCGTCTTTGACCACGAAACTGACAGACAACTGATATGGATGCATTGTCCAAAGTCGTGAAGCTCTGTCCTGTCGCCGCGGTGGCCGCGATGACCGCTTTTCTTGCCGTCCCTTGTTCTGCACTCAGTGCTCAGCAGCATTCGTATTCAGAAGGCGAGAAACTCTTCGCTCTGAAGGTCAAGCCGTTGCTCAAGCTGAAGTGTTTCGCATGTCATGGGGCTGGGGAGAAGATAGAGGGCGACCTCATCCTGACCAATCGCGAAGAAATGCTGCAGGGCGGCGAGACCTCCGATGACGTGCTTGTCCCCGGTAATGGCACTGCCAGCCTGCTGTATAAGTCCACCACCCGGAAGATGGACGAGTACCAGATGCCGCCCAAGGAAGCGGACAGGCTCACAGAAGACCAGACATGGCTGATCCGGGACTGGATCGATGCCGGGGCCCCATGGCCGTCCGAAGAAGATCAGGCAATTATCCTGGCAAAATATGCCGAAGGGGTTGTCGTGCAGACCAGTGGAGGACTGGATGACGACTGGACCTACCGCCGCTACGACCAGAAGAATTTGTGGGCCTATCAACCGTTAGCTGATCCGGCGGTGCCCTCCAAATCAAAGACGTCCCATCCCATCGACGCATTTATCAACAGGAAGCTTGATCGCATTGGACTCACGCCTGGCCGTTCCGCCGATCGGCGGACGTTGATTCGTCGCGCCACCTTTGACCTGATTGGCTTGCCGCCCCGATCGGAGGAAGTGGAAGCGTTTCTCAAAGACCGCAACTCGGATGGACAGGCCTTTGCAAAAGTAGTTGACCGATTGCTGGACGATCCCCGTTACGGGGAACAATGGGGGCGACATTGGCTGGACGTCGTTCGCTATGCGGATTCCGCGGGTTTCGCCAACGACTATGAACGACCTGCCGCCTGGCGTTACCGGGACTATGTGATCCGTTCCTTCAACAAGGATAAACCGTTCGATTACTTTATCCTGGAACAGGTGGCCGGAGATGAATGGCATCCGGACGATCCGGAAGCGTTGATCGCCACCGGTTTTCTGCGCATGGGATCGTGGGAAAACACATCAATGACGATAGCGCGTTTGACCAGGCAGCAGTTCCTTGATGATGTCACTGATATTGTGGGCCAGACGTTTCTGTCTCACCCGCTGCAGTGCGCGCGGTGCCATGACCATAAGTTCGATCCCATCCCGACCAAAGATTACTACCGCATTCAATCCGTGTTTGCCACCACCCAGTTTGTGGACCGGAAAATCCCATTCCAGGACGACGAGACCATCACCGGTTTCGACGAAAAGGAACTCATGCAAACGAGGCTCCGGTACTTCACCAACATACGCGACGAGTTAAGCGCCAAGGAGTCGGTGGCCGTCAAGGAGTGGTGCCTCGAAAAAGGCATTCCGAACAAATCACGCACACAACTTGCCAGGCTGGGTATCCCCGATGAGAAGTTGCCGCCGCGGGGGCTGGGATTGACCTCTCAGGAAATCGGGATACGAAAGGTGGGTCTTAAAAACCTGCTGCGATCCACCTACGAAATGAACAAGTTTGAACCCTTCGCGCTTTCGGTTTACAGTGGAGTGTCTCCGGAAGTTCCGTTGGTGTCCGGTAAGATGGTTGCAATGCCGGACGACCCTATGAGTGGTGGCGAATTGGATGCCTCCTACATCCTCACCGGGGGAGATCCTTTTTCTCAAGGGACCGAAGTCACTCCCGGTGTTTTCAGCACGCTGCCGGATTCCAACGAAAGCGTGGAAGCCACGGATTGGAATTCCATCCCGGCGACTCCGACTGGGCGGAGACTGGCGTTCGCCAAATGGTTAGCCAGTCCCAGAAACGTGCTGGTGCCCCGATCGATGACCAACCGTATCTGGAGTTACCATTTTGGACAGGGAATAGTGGATACGCCGAACAATTTTGGCGCGATGGGAGGCAAGCCATCTCATCCTGAGCTGTTGGATTATCTGGCCTCCCGATTTATTGAATCCGGCTGGTCAGTCAAACAGTTGCATCGACTCATCATGTCCTCCACCGCCTATCGCCGCTCGACCGAATACAAAGACCGCGAACGTTTGGAGGAAAAAGATCCCAATGCAAACACCTATGCGGCATTCCACCATCGCCGTCTGAGCGCGGAAGAACTTCGCGACAGCATGCTTTATGTTTCGGGCGAGTTGAATCCATTGGTCGGGGGATTGCCAGCGCTCCCGGAAATCAATATGGATGTCGCCCTGCAACCTCGACAAATCATGGGATCCTTTGCCGCGTCCTATCAACCGGCCCGCACGCCCGAACAAAGAAACCGTCGTTCGGTCTATGCAAAAAAAGCCAGAGGTTTACTGAATCCCATGATGGAAGTGTTTAACCAACCCAGTCCGGAGGAGTCCTGTGAAGCCAGGCAGAATTCCACGGTGACACCGCAGGTATTCACTTTGTTTAATGGCCAGGACAGCCTCTGCCGTTCCATCGCCACAGCGCTGGACTTACTCAAGAAGAACGAGAGCCGCAAATCTGTGGTCGAAGACCTTTTCCTTCGAGCCTATGGCCGCCGGCCGAACGTCGCTGAACACAGCCTGTATTTGGCGCATTGGGACAACATGGAAAAGCGGCATGAACGTCTCACTTTTGAACCGAGATCATTTCCCAGGGAAGTGACACGTTCCGCGGTCGAGGAAATGACGGGGACATCCTTCGAATTTACGGAACGGCTGTTCGGCTTTGATGATTATGTGTCCGATCCAGGATTGGGCGACGTCGACGCAACAACTCGCGCACTGGCTGACGTGTGCCTGGTCGTGTTCAATTCCAACGAATTTATTTATGTCTACTAGTGCTTTGTCACAGGCAAAAATCAGGGTTGAAGAGTAGTTAATCTGGGCAACAGTTGCAGGAACAAGGAGGTGTTCCATGCAAAAGAAGTATGTTGTTCGATTGAC
>JBDONA010000736.1:0-2469 GCA_039831575.1 Fuerstiella sp.
TGCCCGTTCGTGTCCTGCTGGCACTCGGCGGAATTGCGTGGAGTACCGTTTGGCAGCACTTCCGCAGCAACAGCCCGAAGGATTTGTTGCCAGACAGGAAACCAAAGTTTGGGCATGGAGCTTTCGTGCAACTGACCGAGGAAATCACTCTGGTTGGCAGTTATCATCCCAGCCAGCAGAACACCTTCACCGGACGTTTGACCGAGCCGATGTTGAATGCCGTCTTTCGGAAGGTGCGTAAGCGGATCGATTCCGATCGTCCGTGACAGCGCTCATGGGAGCGTTCCGAATCGTGACTGACAGCTGTAAATGCGGCATGGGAGCCAGCGGGCCACCCTGTCGACCAGCATTGCTGATTGTCATTGATGAAAGCCTGACCGACGTCGATAAATGTGCCGTGGTGATTTGTTAAGAAAAACTCTGAGCTTTCCGGTTGACACAACCTGATATGCATATACAATTTGCATATGCATTTTAGGGGATCGGAATGGCCGGCAGAAAGACATCAGCATCAACAACGGAAATCGGTGGCAGTTGCCTGGCGGCGAAGGCTCGACTGGTGGGACGTGTCGTCACGAGCATCTACGATGATGCATTCCGACCGTTGGGGGCCAAAGTCAGCCAACTCAACATCCTGGTTTTGACTCAGCATCTTGGCGTGGCCCGCCCCGCCGTCGTCTGTGAAATGCTGCACTTGGACACATCAACCCTAAGCCGCAACGTCGAGCGAATGCGGAAGAAGGGCTGGCTGGAGATCGTCCCCGCACCCGGTCGTTCGCAGCCGTTTCAACTAACGGCAGAAGGTCGCGCGCTAATCCGGAAGGCCGAACCGGCCTGGCAAGAGGCTCAGGAGACCGCGAAAAAAATACTCGGTAAGGAATTGGTCCAGGCGCTGTCAAAGCCGATGGCGGAATTGTGTTGCGGAGCTCGAGGCAATTGAGCCTCCAGGCATTTTTTTAGACTATGAGTTGTATATACAAATTAAGGCAGGTATCATGAGCGAACCGAACACACAAACCGACGATCAGCTTGCACAGGCAAACGCAACGCAGCCTGGGACACGACGCAGAAACCGGCTGACCAGAGGGCTGGTCGCGATGGCCGCGATTGTGTTTGTCGCAATTGGCATCGGCGCGGCGTCGAACCGGGATTCGCCAGCAAACACGGCGGCCATCGCAGACTCACCTTCTGGTCCGCGGGTCCTGCTTGTTGACACAATCAGTATTGAGCACGTGGTTTCGTATCAGGTTGTGTTCGGGACGACATTGCTGGCTCTGGTCTTCGTCCCGGCCGCGTTTCTCGTTGTCGGCAGCAGGTCTGCAGCAGTCGTCGACGCGACCGATCAGATTACACGCCTGGGTGGCGAAACTCCGGCAGGCAGGTCCTCGCATCCCATCCCTGAACCTGCCACCGCCTGAACGGGCCGCCATACAAGCTCGAAACGCAAGCGAGTGGATCTCGTGCGCTTGTGCGGCTCACTCACTTGCTGGCGTTGGGTTCATTGTATCAGGAACGACTGGGTGGCCGTGGCTGGACAGAATGCAGCGAAGGAAGCCCCGGTGTTTCGCTCGTGCCTCACTCCAGCCAGGCCACCGAAAATTTACGCTTCGACGACGCACCGCCGTTTGACAGTTTTCACGTTTGTGTCATTTTGTTCTTTAAGTTGTATATGCAACTAAGCGTCGCGCTGGTGGCCAACATTCTGGCTTGCACTAACCCTTTCCTAAGGAAAAATGAGATGGATACTTTAACAATTTTCGGTCTGCAGCTCGTCCTGAGTTTGACTGTGTTCGGACTCATCGCCAAGTGGTACGTGGTGCCGTGGCTGTCAGAGAAGCCTTTGCACCTGGCATTGACCGTGCTGATTTTTCCGCACGCACTTCGGCATGTTGGCCTGGTGTTCCTGGTGCCAGGCCTGGTGGGCGAGTCGTTGCCGAGCTACTTCGCCTGGACGGCTGCCTACGGAGACTTTGTCGCCGGTTTGCTGGCGCTGATATCGCTGGTGGCCCTGCGGCACGGCTGGGGACTGGCACTGCCACTGGTCTGGCTCTTCAACATTGTCGGCACGGTGGACCTGGTTCATGCACTCTCACACGCGGATGCTGTGCCGCATCTGGGAGCAACCTGGTACATCCCCACGTTTTTCGTGCCGTTACTTCTGGTGACACATGTCATGGTCTTTAGTCGCTTGATGTGTCACGTGCGGCAGTCGTGTCGCAGTGATGAAGGATCGTGTTCACTGGTCAAAACTGCATAATCATAATGCGGCATGAACTGTGGGCGCACACGTAAGGGCCGGGAGTCTTTTTCAGAAAAGCCGTCACCTGCTCTGGAATTGCTCCGGCCCGCCCGACAATCTTGAGACCCGCTGCATTATCTACTAAGTTGTCTTGCTTCCGCGAATTGTGACGTGGAATGCTGTAGATGTTGCAATTCAACAACCGTCCAGCTTAACGGTGATACCCAATC
>JBDONA010000669.1:0-2468 GCA_039831575.1 Fuerstiella sp.
GTCTGACATAGGCACCCATTAGTGCACCCACACCGTCACTTGCTGCGCACGATTTTGGAGAAAATCAAATAACGCCGGATCCCGTCGAATTGCGGGAGATTGGCGGAGGCCGCCGGGAAGGATCTTCTTCAGCAATTTTCGGTGTCAGTGGCGTCTCAACCAACAGCTGTTCCGGCGAGAATCGACAAGACCTCAGCGTTGCCGTCCGGAAAATCCAGTTCGCTCAGTTTCTGCAGACTGACCCAGCGGAAGGGCTTCTGTGGCACGGCACAATCGGATAGATCCGGCGTCAATGCGCAGCGCCAGAAATTGAGTTCCACGGTGCCATGGTCGTACTCGTGAATCGTCGTCACCAGATGCTCACGCGGAACCACAATCAATCCGGTCTCTTCACGGCATTCACGAACCGCACACGACCTGGGAGTTTCATCTGCCAGACACTTCCCACCGGGAAATTCGGCCTTGCCAGCCAGTGACCCGCCGTCAGGCCGCGTTCCCACGAGAACATGTCCGACTGATTCCACGACTGCGATAGAGACTTTGGTCGCCAAATGACTGCTCCTGGCCGGTTTAAGAAACTACGGAATCAGCCGTCCGCGGATTGACCGAAGTCAGCAGGTGGAGCACCCATCTTGCTGAAGCCGCAATCAACGTGAACAACCTCCGCACTGATGCCGCTGGCCAGATCGCTGAGCAGAAACATTCCGGTCTTGCCAACTTCTTCCGCCGTAATATTGCGACGCATCGGTGCCATGCCTTTGTACAGCTCCAGCATCTTGTCGAAGTCACCGACGCCCTGTGCACTGACGGTTTTCACCGGACCAGCACTGATGGCATTAACGCGAGTGCCGTCGGGGCCAAGCTCGCTGGCAAGATAACGAACGCCACACTCCAGCGCGGCCTTGCAGATCCCCATCAGGTTATAGCCGGGAATCACTTCTTCTCCACCAAAGTACGACAGTGTCAACACACTGGAATTTTCGCTGAACAGATCTTTCTTCTTAGCCGCACCGCAAACCGCCAGCAGACTGTATGCGCTGATTTCCATGGCCAGTCGGAAACCTTCGCGACTGGAGGCCCAGGTCGGCCCGGTCAGATCAGCGGGTGGTGCGAAGGCAATGCTGTGCAGCAGAAAATCGATCCTGCCGAATTCCGCAGCCGCCTTTTCCATGACGGCCTCAAGATCCGAATCTTCACAGACGTTGCATGGCATCAGAAATTTGGCACCGATCGGGTTGACCAGCTTGCCGACTTTCCGTTCATTCTTCGGCCGGTCACCAGCATCCGGCAGGTGAGTAAAACCGATTTCGGCGCCCTGCTGATGTAGTTGCTCCGTGATAGCCCACGCGATGGAACGATCGTTGGCGATGCCCAGCACCAGCCCCTTTTTACCTTCGAACAAACCCATCTTGAGATCTCTTTCTTCCGTCACGTGATGCGGGACGGGCCGCCAGCTGATTCGAGCGGACGCTCGAAAACTGCTCGTCCACTTTGGTTGGTGGCTGAAACGTTGCGCGAAAATGGCAAGCAGCCTTAACGAAAGACTCTCACGACGGGGATCGGGGCGATCCACTGCACACAGCCACGCTTGTATATTCAGAGATAATAGAGGGAAATTTCGACTTCGTCGACGGCGGACGCCACTAAAGTTGAAGCCAATGGAAATTGGCCTCCAGTGGACGCAGCAGCTTGGCACATCGACGGCATTCGAGCGCCAGCAAGCTGCCATAAATACGCAAGAAGCCCCGATCTCATGAGAGATCGGGGCTTTGATCCGTACTACTCAATCGGCCACTATGCCGACGTCAGGCAACACCCAGGGCACCCGAAGAGGATGCGGGGGACTGCGGTGAACCGTCACCCGACTTTTCCTTCTCTTCTTCGTCGTCGTCAGTAACGTGGTCGACGAAACCTTTCAGATGGATGGCTCGTGTGTGATGCTGCAGCTTCTTCAGCGCTTTGCTTTCGATCTGCCGAATTCGTTCACGAGTCACCTTGAAGATGCGGCCGGTTTCTTCCAGCGTGTAGCTGTAACCGTCACCCAGGCCGTACCGCAGCTTAACAATTTCGCGTTCGCGATAGGTCAGGCTCTTCAGGACGTGATCGATTCTGTCACGCAGCATCTGCTTGGCGGCGGACTCCGCAGGACTTTGTTCGTGCGAATCTTCAAGAAACTCGCCAAAGCTGCTGTCTTCGCTTTCGCCGACCGGAGTATCCAGGCTGATCGGATGCTTCCAGGTCTTCATGATGCGTTCGGTTTCCTCGATGCTCATGCCAACCGCTTCTGCCAGCTCTTCGTTGCTGGGTTCACGACCGGTTGCCTGACGAATTTCTTCGGCCTTGGCTTTCAGCATTGAGATGTTCTGAAACATGTGAACCGGAATACGAATGGTTCGAGCATGATCCGCAACGGCTCGTGTGATGGCCTGTCGAATCCACCACGTCGCGTACGTTGAAAACTTATAACC
>JBDONA010000129.1:0-10767 GCA_039831575.1 Fuerstiella sp.
CTCCTTGCATTTTGAGTGCTGAGTAGTTCGGATAACACTTACTCTGCGCAAAACGCCAGAATGCAGGGAGGCTACTTCTTCTATCCAGTCAATTTACAACTCCCAAATAACGGGACAGTCTGTGGAAGGGGCCGCAATATAAGCTATAAGCGCTAGCAAATGGGTCTCGTACGCTTGTAAAACACACTTGCTGGCGATGCGTGCTTGTATCAAAAACGGCAATGCCTCCTGAGTACTCACCAACAGAGCTGGTGGTTTCTGGTCAATGATTATAAAGATGCATTCCCGCGACGATCCGCGACGTCATCAATCGTCAGCGAATCCGAAGCCGCCCCGTGTGTGAAACTGTGCCGGTTTCAACGATGGAGCAGGTACTGAGCGTCGGGCACGATTTCGCAGGCTGGCGCAGTCGATACAGATAATGTGATGATCCGGCTGATTTGCGGCTCAATTCCAGACGGGTCGCGCTTGTGACTTTACCGGCAAGGATGCTGTATCGTGTTGCAAAAAGTAATTGCCTTTGTATTGCTCGTGATCATGACAGCTTTGGCTGTCGGCCAGGATGCGCAGCGGCGGCCCCGAACCGACGTACTTCACGCAGCGTCCAAGCCGGTTGAAGCCACCCCCATTCCGCAGACGGAAGCACGAACGGTGCAGTCGCTTTCGCTTTCTGGCCTTGAGGCACTGGCTCTTCAGAAGAATCCAACACTCGCCACAGCAACAGCTCGCATGAATGCTGCTCGAGGGCGAAAGGTACAGGCGGGGCTGTATCCAAATCCGTCCGTCGGTTACCACGCCACGGAGATCGGAAATCTGGGAACTGCCGGACAACAGGGGGCCTTTATCAGTCAACGCTTCATCACTGGCGGAAAGCTGGAACTGGATCAGGCAATCGCCGGCACGGAAATAAAGGAAGCCCACTTTCGTTTTCATGCGCAGGAAGAACGGGTGCTCAGCGATGTTCGAATTCGCTTCTACGATGCACTTGTTGCTCAGCGACGAGTTGAATTGTCGCAGGAACTAGCTGGCATCGGCGACGAGTTGGTAAGGGCGACGGAAAAGCTGATCGCAGGGCGGCAGGGGACTGAGAACGATTTGCTGCAGGCCGAGATCAGGGCTGACGAATCACATATCCTGCTTGACAACGCGACTAACGAACAGATCGAAGCGTGGCGACGACTTGTGGCCGTCGTCGGCGTTCCCACCATGCTGGCTGCTCACCTGGACGGACAGCTTGATGCCGAACTGCCGTCTCGCGATTGGGACACCTGTTACGCAACCGTACTGGACAACAATCCGACATTGAACGCGGCTCGGACACGGGTGGAGCGGGCCGGCATCGTGATTAGACGAGCCCGGAAAGAACCGATCCCGAACGTCGATCTTTCCGTCAGCGTTCGTCACCACAACGTCACTGGCAGCGAAGTGGCAAACGTGCAGATCGGAATCCCAATTCCGATCTTCAACAGGAATCAGGGCAATATTCGGCGTGCCGAAGCCGAGTGGGTCGCCGCCTGCCACGAGGTCAAACGCATCGAACTCAGCCTGCAGGATCGGTTGGCGGTAGCCTGGCGACGCTATGCCAACGCTCATCAACAGACGGGGCGATACCGGGAACGAATGGTTCCCAGAGCCCGCCGATCCCTGAAACTCGTCACGGACGGCTACGTGAAAGATCAGATCCAATATCTGACTCTGCTAACGGCCCAGCAGACGTATTTTCAGGTAAACCTGGCGTATCTGGATGCCTTGCGGGAACTTCGGGCAGCGTCCAGCCTCATTGAAGGTCAGCTTTTGACGGATAGTCTGGCCGAACGGAACTGAGCAGCCTTGTTCCAGGAAGTTCCGATTGCCCACCGCTCCATATCGACGTATGATCGATTTATCAATTGAGGAATCCGTCATGTTCGCTCGTCTTGTTTCTCTGGTACTGATTGCGGTTGTCATCGCATGTCCGCTGTCGTGTGGCAGCGGTGTTTGCAATGACAGTCAGTGCTGCGCTGATCACGCTTTCGTATCGGAAGACCAGTGTCCGCATGCCGTATGTCCACAATCTGCAACAACGGGCCGCGACTGCTGTGCTGAATCATCACGTAACAGCGGCCAGCCTGTTCCTTCCCCCTGCCCCGCCAAATCCTCATGCCAGGGTATTTGCGGCGGTGCTGTGCTTGAAAAGCCGTGCAAGCTGAACAGCCCGGATGCGTCCTTCTTTTTGCCCCAGTCCGGGTACGACAACACGTTCGTCACTCTGCTAACCGTTTGTCGAACAAACGCTTTCGAATTCCCTGAATGCGTCAGGGCCGGAAACCAGGGGCGTTTCGTGCGCACCATGCACATGTCGCTGAATTGTTAGTCCAGAGTCGAGACCCCAGCGTCACGGGCCAAATCAGCAGCCGCCTTTGACTTGCCAGCTGGACTCATCCCACTGCGTTTGACTGTCAGATGGGCTGCGCACTCTGTTGACTTCGGACTCTCCTATTGTGTCATTTCTGTTTCGTCTGCTCCCGTGGGAGTACGCCATTCGAAATCTATTCCGTCGACCATTGCGCACATCGCTGACGTTTGCGGGGCTGACGATGGTGATCGTATTGGTCCTGGTCGTCGTTGGGTTTATCCGTGGACTGGAGCGCTCACTTGCTGTCAGCGGTGATCCGCAGACCGCCGTGATCTTTTCGCTGGGCATGGGCGAGAACCTTGAATACTCGTCAATCGCCATGCGCACCAGTGACCTGGTGCCTGCCAGTGTTGCCGGCATTCAGGAGCGCTTCGGCCAGAAGTATGTGTCGCCGGAATTGTATCTTGGCACACAGATCGGTGTGGGTGAACGTGAGCCATCGATGGGGCTGGTACGTGGCGTCACACGTTCTGCGCTACTTGTTCGTCGACAGGTTGAAATTGAAGAAGGCGACTGGCCCGAAACCGGCGAAGTCATGATCGGTCGCATGGCCGCCGCAAAACTCGGAGCCACGGAATCCGAGACGAGCGTAAGCCAATCGATCGTATTTGAGGGTCGCGCGTGGCGGATCAGCGGTGTATTTTCGGCAGGAGGATCGGCATTTGAATCGGAAGCGTGGTGTCGTCTGGACGAATTGCAACAGGCCATGAAGCGACAGGATCTCAGTATCGTCGCGGTCACGTTGGCCCCCGGTGCCGACTTCGCGGATCTGGATTTGTTCTGCAAAGAACGTCTTGATCTGGAACTGCAGGCAATTCCGGAGATCGAATACTACGCGTCGTTACAGAAAGACTATGGCCCCGTGGTGTGGTTGGCATGGCTGGTGGTTCTGCTGGTATCCGGAGCCGGCGTGTTTGCCGGGCTGAACACGATGTACGGCTCAGTCGTCGGTCGTATACCCGAACTGTCGACGTTGCGGACAGTTGGTTTTGTGCGGCGTTCTATTGTCGTGAGTCTGATTCAGGAAGGCATGTTGCTGGCCGCGGCGGCCAGTCTGCTGGCAGCGTTGATCGCGCTGTTTTTTGTCAATGGTGCCGCAGTGCGATTCACGATGGGAGCGTTTTCGCTTCGCATCGACAGCATGGCTGTATTGATCGGCTGCGGCGTAGGTTTGTCACTCGGTTTCTTTGGGGCCATCCCCCCGGCAATCCGAGCTTTACGAATGCCCATTGTTGATGGGCTGAAAGCGGTTTGAACAAGTCAAGGGTCGAAGGACCAGAGTCAATCGACTCCGGAATTCGACTGGTCAAAAAAAGGGTGTATTCAATGAAAACAACGAAACAATTTCTGCTCCTGCCTCTCGTCTCTTGCCTCTTACCCCTGGCCGGTTGCTCAGAAGAGGCATCGACTCCGACGGCATCGGAACCGCCGAGTTCGTCATCGGCTCCGACTGTGGACGGGGCGAAATACCTGCTGACCACCGAGCCGGAAGGGGCGGGTGATGTCATCAAGGTGCGTGAAGACGCAGCCGACGGTGAGGAGGTCGTGATTGTCGGTCGTATCGGTGGCAGCTCGAATCCGTGGATCGAAGGCCGAGCAGCATTTTCCATCGTCGATGGCTCGCTCAAAGCGTGCAGCGACATCGAAGGCGACAGCTGCCCGATGCCATGGGACTACTGTTGTGAAACATCAAAGCTACCGAACGCCACAGCACTCGTGAAGATCGTCGATGAAGATGGTGAATTGGTTAAGGCCGATGCCCGTGAACTGCTTCCCGTGAAAGAACTGTCGACCGTCATCGTCAAAGGCAAAGCTCAGCGTGACGACGCAGGCAACCTCACGATTCTGGCCACTGGCATCTTCGTACAAAAGAAATGAATCATGAGTAATGAAGTTGATCTTCGAGAACTGGCGATCGACCGTGGCAGCACGGGTCAGCCAGGAATCCACACACGACGAAACGTAATCACCCGGTACGTGTTACCGTTGGTGCTGGTCCTCGGCTTCCTGTCTCTGGTGGCTTGGGCCTCACAGGAACTGATGTTCCCACCCACAGCCGTAACAGTCGTGCCAGTGTTCTCAACCACTGCCGAAGTGCAGCAGGAAGGCACGCCACTGTTCAAGGCAGCAGGTTGGATTGAACCCCGACCGACACCAATACGAGTGGCTGCACTTGCGCCAGGGGTCGTTAGAAAACTGCTGGTCGTCGAGGATCAACGTGTCAAAGCCGGAGACCCAATCGCAGAGCTTGTCGAAGAGGATGCGAAACTGACTCTTGAGCGAGCCCTCGCCAATCTGGAACTGCGGCAGGCCGAAGTTGATGAAGCCAACGCCGCCTTTGTCGCTGCTGACAAACGGTTCAAGCACCCGGTCCACCTGGAAGCCGCTCTGAATGAAGCAGAAGCGTCACTCGCCAGGACTGACACTCTGTTGAAGAACCTGCCATTTGAAGTGCGTCGGGCAGAAGCCGAATACAAGGCGCTACGGCGCGACTACGAAGGCAAGCTTGCAGCAAAAGGAGTGATCGCGGGAATCAAAATCGACATTGCCGAAGGTAAGGCCGACGCCGCCAAAGCACTCGTCGAGGAACTACGCGATCGAGCCAGTTCTCTCAGCAAAGAACAGGCCGCACTGGCAGGACGCAGCAATGCAATGAGAACACAACTGGAATTGTTGGCTGATGAAACGAACGCCAGAGACAGCGCACTGGCGCAGATCAAGGCGGCAACGGCTCGTGTTGCTCAGGCTCGTGTTGTTGTTGCTGAGGCCGAACTGCAACTGGCGCGGATGACCATCGTTGCTCCCGTCGACGGTCGTGTGTTCCGACTCATCGCCCATCCGGGTGCTCGGATCGGCAGCGGCATGACCCAGATGGCAGGACACGACGGCAGCACCGTCATCACCATGTATCGCCCCGACATGCTGCAGGTTCGAGTCGATACTCGCTTCGAGGACATCCCGAAAGTCAGTCTGGGCCAATCGGTTGAGATCGATAACCCGGCCCTGTCAGCACCGCTGACGGGCAAGGTGCTGTTCATCAGTTCCGAAGCCGACATCCAGAAGAATACCCTGCAGGTCAAAGTGGCAATTCCCGATCCACCACAGGTCTTTAAACCCGAGATGCTGGTCGATGTCACCTTTCTGAGTCAGGCGTCGAGTGCAGAGAATCAGGAGACGGAGACTCGCGTGATTCGTATTTTCGTTCCGCAAGATCTCATCCGCAACGATGAAACCGGTTCCTATGTTTGGCTCGCTGACCAGTCTGCGAAACTCGCGGTCAGACAGACCGTTCAGACGGGTGGCGTCGACAATAGAGGACTGATTGAAGTCACCAGCGGATTAAACATTTCCAGCCGGCTCATTGTTACGGGAACGGACGGCCTGACGAACGGCTCCCGCATCCGCATAACCGGCGAAGAACCAAACATCGGAGTAGCGCCGGCAGCATCTGCAGCCGGTTCCTGATTCCTGTATCACGACTTTGGACTTAGTAATGGCTCTTATCGAAATCAAAAACGTTACCAAACAGTACCACAAGGGCGATGAAACGATTACGCCCCTCGATTCGGTTTCTCTTGACATTCAGCAAGGCGAATTCATCTCCTTGATGGGAGCCAGTGGCACGGGGAAATCCACGTTACTGAATCTGATCGCCAGCATCGACAAACCGGACAGTGGCAGCATCGTTATTGATGGAACGGATATCACGCAATTGTCCCGGTCCAGACTGGCGAACTGGCGTGCTGCAAACCTGGGCTACATTTTTCAGACACACAACCTTGTGCCTGTGCTGACGGCATATGAGAACATCGAACTGCCATTGCTGTTGTTGCCGATGAATCGCAGCGAACGTCGTCGCCGAGTCGAGATTGCCATGAAGGCCGTCGATTTGCTTGACCGAGCCGACCATTACCCGCGTCAATTGTCGGGCGGACAGGAACAGAGAGTCGGTATTTCACGAGCCATTGTTGCTCATCCTAAGGTTGTTGTGGCTGACGAACCGACGGGCGATCTGGATCCTGACACTTCCGGTCAAATCCTCGACCTGCTCAAACGACTCAAGGAACAACTCAACGTCACGCTGCTGATGGTGACGCACGACGCCGATGCCGCAGAAATCGCCGACAAACAATTCCGCCTCGATCATGGAAAACTAGTACAAACCGGTGGCGTTGGCTATGTGTCCGCAGTTGCCTCCAAAACTATCCCCGCCGCTGGCTAAACCCGATTCGACGAACTATGTTTAAATTTGTTCCGTATGTTTTCAAGACGTTATGGCGACACCGCTCACGTACGATTCTGACCGTGAGTGGTTCCGCTGTTGCGCTGTTCGTATTCTGTTTTGTCGGAGCCGTTCAGGAGGGCATGGATGACCTGCAGCGACGACAGGCAGCGAAGGGTTCGCTGATCGCTTTTCAGGCCAACAAGTTCTGCCCGGCCACAAGCCATCTGCCGCAGGACTATGACCAGCAGATTGCGCGACTCGATGGCGTCAAGGAGGTCATTCCTGTCCAGGTCTTCACCAACAACTGTCGAGCGAGTCTGGATGTTGTGGTGTTCTACGGCGTGCCACCATTGAAACTTCGCAAGGCCCGTGACTTTGAGCTCATCTCGGGCAACTGGATGGAATTCGAACAGCATCAGGATGCTGCCGTTGTTGGACGAGCTGTAGCCAATCGCCGAGAGATCAAAGTGGGTGACAAGTTTTCCATTGGTGACCTCAGCGTCAATGTCGCAGGCATCTACGAGAGCGATGATCCGGCCGAGGAAAACTACATCTACTCACACCTCGAATTCTTACAAAGAAGCAAAGGTATGAACCTTGTTGGAACTGTCACACAAATGGAGATCCTGTTGCACGAAGGTGTCGACCCAGCCGCCAAATGCCGAGAGATCGACGACATGTACCGAGCCGGTCCGATCGAAACGGACACTCGACCGAAGGGCGTCTTCCAGGCCAGAAGTCTGGGTGATCTCACTCAATTAATCGGCATGGCACATTACCTCGGCTACGCCTGCGTCGGGTTGGTGCTGGCTCTCGTGGCCACCACAACGGTCATGTCGGTAGAGGACCGCATCAAAGAACATGCCGTGCTGCAAACGATCGGTTTTTCCGGCCCCAGAGTTTTCCGGCTGGTGATGGTCGAGAGTATTCTGCTGAGTGTTGCAGGCGGTGTCATCGGAGTGGGAGCCGCCATGGTCATGCTCAAACTCAGCAGCCTCTCGGTCGGAGCTGAAGCCGTCACGATAGCATTCACACCGACTGTTAATCTGGCCGCCACGGGGCTGATCGTTTCCGCTGTTGCCGGAACGCTGGCCGGAATCGCTCCTGCCATACACGCCGCAAGAACGGAAATCGTGCCAGCGTTGCGTCAGGCGTAGGGCAATAAGGGGTCGGGAGTCTTTTTCTACGGGTTTGGGTCGGGTATATATTTCCGGGAGTCGGCCGTGGTGATGTTGGGAGGTGGAAAAAGACTCCCGACCCCCTCCGTGCAACCGGAAAGCCCGGGTCGCTATTGATCCGGCCCCTGTTCCAGAAACGCGATCAAATCCCGCAGCTCGCGGTTGGTCAGCGAATTGACAACGCCGGTCGGCATGAAGGACACGGTCGACTCAACCATCGATTCAATATCATTACGATCAAACGTGCGATTCTGTCCATTCGCATCCCGCATGGCTTCCTTCGTGGAGGAACGCAGTCGGATTCCCGTAAAAGTGCGACCATCCTTCAGAATGATTGTCCGAGGAAGGTACTCAGGCGCCATTTGACGACTGGGCTCCAGAATTGATTGCAACAGCCATGTGCGGTCTTCGCGATTGTTCACGCCACTCAGGTCCGGCCCGACCACGTTGCCTCGACCGCTGTGCCGATGACAGTTGGAACACAGTGCCAGTCGAGCATGATGGAAAATTCGCCGGCCGTTCTCCGCATCGGTAGGAACCTCGATCGCGTCGAATGCCGCCAACCATGCCGCTGTATCGGTGAGCGGCGGCCGACCCTTCGCCAGCGATTTCGGAGCAAGAATGGCCTGAATCAGATCTGCGGAATCACGGTATGTTTCGGCCAGCGCTTCCAACTGGCGAAGCTGCTCTGGCGAGTGTTTGCCAAACCGCAGACAGCGCAGAGCTTCTTCGCGTACCACGCGCTGGTCGTCGCCTGCCAGTTGCAGCAATAGATCCGCGTGCTGTTCTGCCACGGCCGCCAACCCCGCGACTGCGTCGGCCCGCAGCGAAGCACTTCGTTGGGGGTCGGCCGCGATTTTAGCAAGCACCGCCTGAGAAACCGGAGGATTTCCGGCCAGCGTCCGGACGACTTCCCGCGACAGCGTTGCGTCGTTCACGGACAGCAATTCCTTAAGCATCTTTAACGTCAGTCCCTTGGAAAACTTCTGCACCGGCAACACGCCGTCCTTAGAGGCGGATCTCGGCTGCGTCGGCAGCAGGCGCAGAGCATAGGCACGCAGTCGTGGTGCACTGTCGGTGTCCTGCATCCTCGCCAGCAGCATCTCCGGATCGCGGATGCCGGCTTCCGGTTTTCCCTGCAACGTGTTCCATGTGGCAATGGCCGCTTCAAAGCGGCGGTAGTCCAGGTCGTTGCGGTTCAGCAGCTGCTGGACGTCCGGCTGAAACTCCTGCAATCGCGCATCAGCGATCCAACGCAGAGTTTCAAACTGCACTTCGGCATTTTCGTCCGCAAGGAACGAGCGGACCCAGACGTCGGGCGCAGCTTCTGCCAGCTTTAACGCCAGCACGGCGTTCACTCGGTCGAGCGCGGACATGCCAGCAACGTCGTCCCACGCCCACTTTGAGGCTGTCCGAGACAACGCCAGCAACGCAGCGCGTGAAAGAAACGGGTCTTCGTCGTTGGCCAGTTGCAGCAAAGCCATGCGGCCTTGCGTCGTCCTGCCGCTGCGGAGATCTTCTGCCAGTCTGGCCTTGTCCGTGAGCGGTTCGGGCTCAAGCGTTCCCACCCAATCCGCCTTGTCGAGATCGATCTCAAGCTTCCACAACCGTCCGAAACCATGTGCCTGATATCGACCATCAACCCAGTCGGTGAGATACCAGACCCGTTTCTGTTCGCTGCCACCCTGTGCGCCATTGGCTCTGGCGATACAACCAGGCCGAAAATAGCGGCCTCCCTGAACCAACGCCATTCGGTCCGCCGCAAAGCTGGCCCCTTTGCGACGCAGCAGAAAGAAGTCGATCCGATGATCACTCCATGAAGGAACCAGCAGCCCGCGCCCTAAAGGCAACACACCGCAGGGAGCTTCTCCCGACGGATGGATCATCGGCAGAGTACCGCGGAGCTCTCCGTTCCAACCGACGAACGGGTGATGTGCTTCGGGACCATACGACCTCTGGTATCCATAGTCTCCGTCCTGGACAACGTGCAACAGACGGCAGGGTGGCCTCTCGCCGGGATCGTTTTCCGCCGCAAATATTTCTCCATCCACACGAACGCAGATACCGAAGGGATTCCAGAATCCGCGAGCAATCCGCCGCAGGTTACTGCCGTCCGGGGAGCAACGGAAGATGCCGCCTTCACCGGTCCCGCTGATGACAATCCCACCTGGTCCCGTCAGAATCCACGGTTTCGCATAGTTTTCACCGAGACCGAAGACCAGCTCCCCGCCAGGATGCCATGCCAGACCCTCGAGCCCGTTGTGCGGATAATCAGCCTCAGTTTCGAGCGACACGACATCTTCTTCGACGTCAGCCTTTCCGTCACCGTCGGAGTCTTTAATCCGGATGATCCGATCACGTTCGGCCAGATACACCCAGCCATCCGCACCGAGTTCCAGATCCATCGTGGCATCTGTGGCATTGTAGAACACCTGCCGATGTTCGGTGCGGCCGTCCCCATCCTTGTCAGTGAACACCAGGATCTCATCATGTTCCGGACCCACGTAATCGTCCGGTCGAAAATGGGTATGAGTGGCCACCACCCAGATTCGTCCCCGATCGTCGACATCAATGCCGGTCGGTGTCGCCAGTCCTGGATGTTCGGCCACCAGTGACAGTTGCACGCCTGGCAATAGTGCTCTCACCTGCGAATCCCGTTCGTCTGCACACAGAATCCCTCCAGCCAACGCACAACAGAAAACGACGGTTCGTAGTGCACACTTGTTCATGACTTCTCTTCGGTTGAGGTCGACATTTCCACGCATTCTGCACTCCGGCATACTCAGCAAGCGTTCGACGATGGTACCTTAAACACTCGTGTATGCCGAGCAAACTGGAAGAACGATTTCTGTTTCGGCCCAGGGTTTGGCTATGATCAGCCCTAACAGCGAAACCACTAGTCCGACTTCAAGGAAAAAAATGAAGCTTCACTTCTTCGCAGCAATGATGTTCATCGTTGTTTGGCACCA
>JBDONA010000131.1:0-10746 GCA_039831575.1 Fuerstiella sp.
TCGAACCGACTGTTGCCGGACTGGCCTCTGTGCACGGCTGCATCGGCGCGGTCGATCCGGTGCGAACCTTCGGCAGCCCCGCGTTGAAGGAACGTTACCTGCCGCTGCTGGCCAGCGGTCGGCGATTATCCGCGTTCGCACTGACCGAACCGGGGGCTGGCAGCGACCTCACGGCTCTCAGGACGACCGCGGTGCTGGATGGTGACAGCTATGTCGTCAACGGCGAAAAGCTGTTTATCACAAACGCGATTCCTGGACGAACAATCGGGCTGGTATGCCGCATTGATGATCGGCCTGCCGTGCTGATTGTGGATCTGCCTGAAGAAGAGACCGAATCCTTCACCATGAATCGCTACGGCTTGTACGCGTTGCGCAGAGCCCATAACAACGGATTGGTCTTCCGCAATTTCCGAGTTCCCTCGGAAAACCTGCTGAAGCCAACGGTCGGGGACGGCCTGACCATCGCGTACCACGGCCTGAATCTCGGACGCATCGCACTCTGCGCCAACGCAGCGGGAACAATGCGCTCGATGTTAGCCAGCATGCTGCCGTGGGCCGGTTTCCGCAGGACGTACGGCCAGCCGATCGCCAATCGCGAACTGGTACAGAGACGTATAGGACATCTGGCAGGACTGATCGTCGGTAGCGATGCTCTGGTGCAGTGGTGCGGCGGACTGATCGATCAGGGTTACCGCGGCGAAATGGAATGCATCATCGCGAAGATCTTTGGCAGCGAGGCCCAGAAAGAAGCGGCCATCGAGCTGTTCATGAAGACACACGGCGGCAGGTCATTTATTCACGGCCATCTTTTTGGTGACAATGTTCACGAGTACCTGGCACCGTGCATCTACGAAGGTGAAGGAGAAATGCTGGGCATGGCGTTCTTTAAGTCGTTAGTGAAGCAGCACGGCCAGCACTTCTTTGAACCGATCGGGCGGATTCTGTACGAAGCGGGTATCAAACATCCGAATCTGATGAATCCGGCCCATCTGTGGAAGTTGAAAGCACCAATGGCAGCGTATGCGAAATGGATGACCGGACGCAGGTTGCTGGGTGTGACGCGTGATTCGATGGTCAACATGCCAAACAATCTGCGTCGACACGCCGAATTCGCTCGAGAATTTCTGAGCCATTCATGCTTCGACATCAGTGGCATGATGAGAACCCATCAACTGAAACTGGCCGATCGTCAGTGCAGCATGGCCCAGGCATCCACCCGCGTTCAGGACGCCGTGACGATACTGGTCGTCAGTCTGTACGGCGCAAAACATGAATGTGAAGTGACACGTGCAGCGGCCGCAGTGCTGTGTACCCACCTGAGGCAGCGGATCACGGGCGCGTTGCCGACAGGCAAGGACTTCCGCCGCGCTACGGAACTCGGTGCCGCAATCACAGAAAGTGGCTGGGCGGCACTGCACGACGTGGAACAGGAACCGATTTTGATGAAGTACTAAGGACACAGCACCGCACAGCGATAGAAAGGGGGAGTTGGCATGATTACGACATCGAAAGACCGCTCCGCTGTCCTTGCGCTGGGTGGTGGCGGTGCACGCGGACTGGCTCATCTGGGAGTCATTGAGATTCTGCAGCAGATGCCACTGAACATCACGCGATTCGTCGGCGTCAGCATCGGAGGTCTGGCAGGTGCGTTGTGTGCCGTGGATCAGGATGCCGAACGTGTGCAGCGGCGAGTCGTGGGTTACCTGACGTCTGAAGCATTCCTGTCAAAACAGGCCGAATTATTCTCGGCCGCACCTGATGCGGAAGAGCCGTCCACGTCGGGAATGTTTGCGTGGTATCATCAGATTCGTCGCTTCCTGGGAGTCCGCCGAAAGCTGGCACATCTGTTCAGCAAACCGGCACTGCTGACGGAAGACGTAATGCAGGACGTGGTGGATGCACTTCTACCGGATATGGACATCCGAGATCTGCCGATCCCACTCAGTATCGTTGCGCTGGATCTGTATTCCGGACGAAAAGTTGTGTTGACCGAAGGATCTCTGAAGGATGCTGTAATGGCGTCGGCTGCGATACCAGGTGTGTTTCCTCCAGTTCGGTGGGGCTCAATGCTGCTGTGTGACGTTGGCATGATGGACGCGATCCCGGCAAAGATTGCGAAATCTTATGCCGCCGACGTAACGATTGCAGTGGATGTCGGAGCCGAACTCGAGCCGATCGCACGGTGTCCCACGGCCGTCGATGTCTTTCTGCGGCTGGGTGATATTGGTGAGCATGTGGTTCGCGATTACACCCGTGGCCTCGCGGACTTTCTGATCAGGCCGGACGTCTGTGCGACACAGTGGTACAACTTTTCTGACCCGGAATCATTGATCGCGACGGGACGACACGCCGCCAGGGAATTCCTGTCGGTGGGCGATTCCAACGGTCCGTCCAACCGACTGGATCGCGGCATAGTCAACGTGACACGCAGGCCTTAACGGTTCGGAAAGTGCTGTGTATTCGGCACAGATTGCCCTATCGGACAAGTCACCGCGGCGCGACTGTGGATCAACGCTTTTCGCGCGACCGTCAGGGGTACAGCTTTAGTGCCTGGCACTCATTTTTCCTGAAAATGCCCTCATCCAACGTTCGCTGCTGGCGATTGCCTGGGTCTTACCGTTCAGCCCGTTGATACCGAATGTGTTGAGTGACTAAACAATTTGGAAGAACGGCGTTCGAGCGCGACGATAGCGTTTACCACACCGGAAGAATTGATGGCACTAGCCAATCTTCGTCAACGCTCGGTTTACCTGTAACCCTCAAATCCTCACTACAAAGGATTGCCTCCGCTATATGTATCAGCCCTCTCCCGCCGGCATGATGCCCGCTGCTTCGGCAGAAGTCCGTACCTTGGATGACCTTCGAAACTTCATACACATCGCTCTTTGCCGCAAAGAGAATCTTCTGGAACACCACTTCCCAATGAGCGAACTGGAATTGAAACGCAACGGCGACTGTTGTGGATTCCAGTTTATTCTTCATGGCCCCCGCAGCGTTAAGCTTAGTGCAGTGTGGGACAGAACCCGCAACGAAGTCCTCCTCTACGACGTCGTGGGAAGACGCTTCGATCGAGTCCGACTTCCCAATCAGGTTGCCTGACCGCGAAGCCGCCCGCGTGAGACGTCTGTTGTGCAGCGATCAGCTCACAACAGATCCCGTCCCGCCGGCCAGTTCACTTACGTCCGTCCCTGTCGAACTCCCTCACCAGGAGTTCCACGACGTGGGTTGGGAGCGATTCCGCAGACCAATTCCGGATTACCATCCGCACGAACATGTTGTCGGAGCGCTGAAGGCCGACACTGCATCCGGATCGAAATCATGCCGATACGCACTCCCAACCCGCCAACCGACCTCCGAAGTTTCCATTCACCAGCAATGCGCCACGTGTTCCAGGTCGGAATCCGCTTCGTGTTGATTGCGGCCGGTCGCATGATCCGCGTTGAAATCACTCCGCCGCTCAGTCAGTCCGCAAGTCCGTGCTTTTTTAACTTGCTGTAGAATGTGCTGCGTGGCATCTGCATCGCGCGGGCGGCACGAGCCTTGTTGCCGCTCGCATCCTGCAACGCGGCCACCATCTGTTGCTTCTCCGAAACGTGATCAGTTCTTTCGGAATGCGGCTCCGACGAAATGGAAATCGCTTCGGTCGTACCGCCCGCCAGTCTTTCAAAGTGCGAGAATTCGCCGGTGGCGCTGTTGCCCGTGCGACTGTGGTCCATAACGATCGGCTGGGTGTCGGACCGTAATTCGTCGGGCAGATCCTTCAGTGTGATCGTGTCGCCGTCGGACAACACGACGGCTCGTTCCACCACGTTTTCCAGTTCTCGAATATTGCCTGGCCAACGGTGCTGTTCAATGGCGGCCAGCGCTGCCGGTTCGATTTGTCGGATACGCTTGTTCGTTTTTCGTGTTGCTCGACTCAGAAAGAAGAACAACAATTCGATCAGATCTTCACGACGTTCACGAAGTGGCGGCAACGTAACACTGACAACGTTCAGTCGATAAAAGAGATCTTCGCGAAAACTGCCGTCTGCGATCATCGACTCCAGATCTCGGTTCGTTGCCGCTATCAAACGTACGTCGACCTTGACCGTCGAACTGCTGCCCACCGGCTCAAAGCGCCGCTCCTGCAGGACCCGCAACAGCTTCACCTGCGTTTCCATGGGAATATCGCCGATCTCGTCCAGGAACAGCGTGCCGCCGTCTGCGGCCTGAAACCGTCCCTCTTTGTCTGAGCTTGCTCCCGTAAATGCCCCCCTCACATGTCCAAACAGTTCACTTTCCAGAAGTGAGGGAGCCAAAGCCGCGCAGTTGACGGCGATCAAGGGCTTGCCCGCCCGTTCACTGTTGCGTTGCACGACACGAGCCAGCAGTTCCTTTCCCGTGCCACTTTCGCCCCTGATCAAAACCGTCGCAGTACTGGGTGCCGCTTTACGGATGATCTCCAGAACGTTCAAAATGGCTCTACTGTTGCCCCGAATCTCGCCGCGATCCAGTCCGGCAATCGTCTTGGAGCGGTGTTCATCGCCATCGTCTTCATGTAGTGACGTCAGTTCCGCACGCAGCCATGAAAGCTGTCGCTGCTGTTCTGCGATCCGGTCGACTTTCACCTGCAACTCAGAGTCCAGTCGGGCGAGACTCTGGTTGGCTCGGGAACTATGCAGTGCCAACACCGTCATTTGGCTGATCGCCTGCAGAAACGCGATATCTTCTGCCGAGTAGCCAACTTCGTTGGTGCGGGTGCCCAGGAAAATCAGCCCGTCGATGCCTTGGTCGCTGCGCAAAAAACACACAACATCGGCGGACAGATCGTTCAGCAACTTTTGCAGCGGTGATGCTTCGTCGTAATTAAGAGATGGCAGGCGGCGCAGCACATGTTGGTTTTCGTCAGCCCCCTGAAGAACCTCGGCGGACAGACTGGCCGGTGCATTGGGCAGTTGATCCGCGCCGATCAGGCGCATAACGCCCGTCGATTCACGGACAAACATGGCGGCGGTGGACGCATCCATCACGTCACGACACGTGGTCAGAGTGATCTGGGCCAGAGCGAAGGGGTCTGTCAGATATCCAGCGGCCTGGTTCAATTGCTGCAGCGTCTTGTCAAGTTGATATTTTTCTGAAAAGAAACGTTGGTCGACAACGGATTGAATTTGGTCCCGCGCCCAGAGAATCAATGCGATGGCAATGACAATGATCAGGAACAAAGAAAGATGCAGTGGTAGAGACGAATCCTTCGGCACTGCGTAAATCCGAGTAGCCACGGCTCCGACCGCCAGCAGCACCGCACACATCAAGGTCACCAGCCCGGACGTCAAAAAGTACTGTCGGCCCCGCAGCACGTTGTCGTCGGCCAGGATCAGTCGATGACGCAGCATGCCGTGGGCGTAGGCCGCCATGAACAGCGCACTGGCCATAAACATCGGAATCTGAGCCTGGCCAAGCGCGAACTCAGTCCGTCGGTAAAAAGCCAGGTACAGCGTGTACAGGATCGGTATTGTCGAGACCAGTGCGGCAATCAGAATACTTGACGTCTGGCGCCGCTCAACGGGATTCTGCGTACGGATCAGACTCAGAGCCAGAGCTACAACCGTCAGTCCGAAGTAGACGGAGCTGATCACGATTGCCGAATACACCAGAGTGCGAAGCAGATAAAGCAGCTGCCCGCAGACCGCTGCACTGGTGAACGTCAGGGAACTGTTGTCCGAAAGTATGGTTGCCACGGCAGCCAGTTTCTGGAAGACAGTGAATTCTTCTGCTCCCGCCGACGCGCCGCTGAGCACGTAGGCGGACCAGTAGGTAAACGCCACAAAGACAGCGACAGTAAAAAGAGGAAAATACATGAGCCCCAGCGAAAGACGACGATGATCCTGCAGCAACTGGCTTTCTCGAGGGAAACTCAGAAAAAAGTGCAGCGTCACGGCGGGCAACAGACACGCGGCAAAAATGAACGGCAGATTAAGAAGTGGACTGGCGGCCAACATCCACCAGTGGAACCCACCCACGAAAGCCGGCATCGACACACAGCACATCAAGCAAAAGACCCGGGCCACACGGTCACCCGGACGTTGCCACCATGCGGTCAGTGCGACCGACAGGATAATCAATTGGGCCAGAAACCAAAAAATCGTCAACAGAAAATCACGCAACTTGAGCGACTTGATCGCCACGTATGTCCGGCGTTCAGAACTGGCGTCGTTTGCCTGCGGCCCGTCGGGCGTCGATTCCCGTACAATGACTTCCACGACACGACGAGATGGTATTTCGTCATCCCCCAAAATCTCGACCAGAGACTCGGATGACTCCGCCGAACGTTCTGACGGATCCGATCCAGGGGACAGCTGAATTGGGATCGGCGCTGAGCGAAGCTCAGCCAGAGAATGCACGAACAACAGAAAATTATCCGCTCGCCTGCGGCCCACCCGCAGCAGTTGCTGTCCAGCCGAGAGTGGATGCGACAGGCAGTCATCCTCGGAATGGACAAACTGAACGATCTCCAGATGATGACTGCGAGCTTCCTCAGGCAGCAAACAACGGATGCCGATGTCCGGAAACGTGGCCACGTACCAGATAACCATCAGGCAATACATGATTGAGGCAATCGCTACAGAAGCGAGCCAAATGCGCTGAGTGTTGTTGGACCTATTGTTGAAATGCAAGCCGATTTTACCTGTGAATGATCGTCGGCGCCGAAGTATTCGACACTCAGACTAAGGTCTCAGCGCCGATATTTCAATCGTCCGACACATGTTTCGGCGCTTTCGGCGCTACCGAAACTCCTCCTGATTTGCCCTAAGTGCCGAATTTGTTCAGTGACCTGAGATCTTCTGAATTTTCAACATTTGGCACAGAGATTGCAGTGCACAATTACACCCAGCCAGCCCTCTGGTTGTTGAATTGTGTTGGACGAAGGTTGTCCGTTAGGTTGTCACCCAGCCACCTATCGAATCCCCAAATATTTCTTTCGCCCATTCCCCCACACTCAACACCAAGGGCTGTCTTTTTGCGCCCATGGTGTCTCTGCGGGCCGCCTCCTCTTCGAAGCTCGGATTCGTCGTCAGCGACGTTCTTCGGTTCGGCCGAGCAACAGGGACATGCGATCTTCAATCGGAGTCTGGGACGGGCGATTGAATGGATTTTTCATGGGCACGTCCGCACGCCACCGTCCGTCGCTAAGATCCGCTGTCCAACTCAGAGCCCTTTGCGTTCGCGATAATCAAGTTGACCTCGCCATCCAAGTTTTCGATGCAGCGTGCTGTAGTAACTGTGGCCTGGAAACCGAACCAGTTTGAACGTGGCCGCACCACGTTTCACGATCACACGATCACGGGGTCCGAAGCATCGACGGATCTGTCCGTCGATGATCAGCATGACACCATCGGGGGCGTCGGGCACCGTCAGCCCATAAGTTCGCTCGGCGGAATCGACAATGGGCCTGACGGTCAACGTGTGCGGACAAATGGGCGTGATACAGAACGCCTGCAGATCCTGTCGCAGAATGGGACCGCCAGCCGACAGGTTGTGCGCGGTGGAACCAACGGGCGTACTGATAATCAATCCATCGCAACTAAACGTCGTCACCGGATCAAAGTCGATTTCAAGTCTAATGTCCAGCATTTTCAGCGAGCTGCCGGATGTGATCGTCACTTCGTTCAGCCCCAGATCCGTCTTGACCGACCCATCGTCCAGGCGGTGCTGACACTCAAACATCAAATGCTCAACAACATCGTATTGGCCGTTTTTCAGGCGTTCCAGATTGCAACAGAATTCCTCCGTCGTCAGGTCGGCCAAAAATCCCAGTCGTCCAAGATTAATGCCGACAATCGGCTTCTGCGATGTCCCCAGTTGCCGACAACCTCGCAGGATCGAACCGTCACCGCCGAGAACGACAACCAAATCAGTATCGATATCGTTTGGCACCGGTTCATCGCGAGAATAGACGCCCACGACTTCCACACCGTCGGCCGCCCGCAGTTGAGGCACGAGCTGCGACCATGTGTCCAGCACTTCCGGGCGATCGCTTCCCGTCAACACGATAATTTTCAATGGTAATGAGGACATTATCTTTGTCGATTCATGCAGACATTTTGCGGTTGAGTCAGTGTTTTTGCGACCCGGCAGCAGGCCCACAGCTTCCGGGCCTTTGCTCGTTTGGGTCGTGCCATGCCGCATCGGGCAGAATACTTACTATTCGAGATCTGGTAAGAATCGCCGCGATGGTGGTGTTGATGTGTTCGTACGAGTCAGGCACACAGCAGAGCTTCGGACGAATCCATTCCGTTCACGAGCAGCCAGATGGTACGCAAAGCTCTGCAATTTTCCTACCTGGTCGGTGGTTCCAGGCGCCGACAGTGTTATCGTGCGGTACCTTGACGCTGGCTACGGTCTGCAGTTTACCTCGGAACTCTGCCAGCACGTTTCGAGAGTCAAATCAACAACACCATTCGCCACGGACTCCACACAATGACACGGAAATGGTCGTATCATCCGCACGATGAATCAGCAATCAATCGCCTTAGCGGGCAGTTGAATGTGACTCCGCTGGTCGCTCAGGTCCTGATTGCTCGAGGCTATACGACCGCGGAAGCCGCCAGGCATTATCTTGAGCCCAAGCTCAGTGACCTGCACGAGCCAACTCTGTTGCCGGGTGTCCCTGAAGCTGCCGAGCGTATCGTCGGCGCACACCGCGATGGTCGGCGGATTACAATCTACGGCGACTACGATGTCGATGGTGTGACTTCGACGGCCCTGCTCTGGCATTGCCTGAAACTTTGCAATGCGACCGTCGACTATTACATCCCGTGTCGCCTGGAAGAGGGCTACGGACTAAATGAAGCTGCTCTGCGGCAACTGCACGAAGAAGACCCGGATCGTCTGCTTGTTTCTGTCGACTGCGGCATCGCCAGCGTTCATGAGGCGGCCGTGGCCCGCGAGATCGGCCTGGAACTCATCATTACAGACCACCACACCATCGGCGAACAGCTTCCCGATGCGGCCGTGCTGGTTCATCCGCGGCTGCCCGACACCGACTACCCGTTTGGTGAACTCTGTGGTGTCGGCGTGGCGTTCAAACTGGCATGGGCGATTTGCCAGTTACTCGGCGATGGCAGGAAGGCCAGTCCGCGTATGCGGGAATTCCTGAAGTCGGCCGTCGGGCTGACAGCGATCGGGACTGTCGCAGATGTCGTGCCTCTGGTTGATGAGAACCGCGTCATCGTGCGCTACGGCATGCACAGTCTGCGCGAGAACCCATCTCTGGGATTGCAGGCTCTGCTTAAGGTGGCTGGTCTGCACGACAAAGCTCAACTGACGGCCGAAGACGCGGCCTTCGGCATCGCTCCCAGAATCAATGCCGCCGGCCGCCTCGGACAGGCCCGGCTGGCCGTCGAGCTGCTGACCACCGACAATGCGGAACGGGCTGTGTCACTGGCTGCGTACGTCGACGAGTTGAACAACAACCGCAAAACTGTGGAACGGCGCATACTTAAAGAGGCGAAAGAACAGATCGAGGCCAATCCCGATTGGGAATCACAGCCGGTCCTGATCCTGGCTCAACACGACTGGCACCCCGGCGTTATTGGCATTGTCGCCAGTCGCATCGGGGAGACGTTTGAAAAGCCAACCGTCATGATTTCACTGAAAGACGACGGCACGGGTCAGGGTAGTGCTCGTTCATTCGCGGGCTTCGACATGTACGCCGGACTGAATGCCTGTCGGGATTGTTTGCTGGGTTGTGGAGGTCATAAGGCGGCGGCCGGACTGCAGATTGACAGCAAACAAGTCGACGAATTCCGCACGTCACTATGCAACTGGGCAGCCAACAATTTTGCTCCGACAGAAGATGACATCGCCCTGCGTGTCGACGCCGAGGTGCATCTTTCCGAAGTGACTCGGCGAGCCGTGATGGAATTACAACATCTTGGTCCGTTCGGGGCAGCGAATCCGAAACCTCGATTTGCCACAAATCACGTAGACCTCGCAGAAGCCCCGAAAACAATGGGGGAAGGCAATCGGCACCTATCCCTGAAGGTTCGGCAACATCGAACAAACCTGCGGGCGGTAGCGTTCGGCCGGGGCGAATGGGCAGAAGAAATCGCAGCGGTCAAAGGACCGTTGGCGATCAGCTTCGCCCCTCATATCAATTCCTACCGCGGCTATGAGAGCGTGCAACTGCAGCTGCACGACTGGAAGGCCCCGGAAAGCCAGGACTCTCCCTGATCGACGTCACATCCATTGCCGTCCTGTAAGCAGCGATTCGCCGCTTCGACCGGCAATACCGGATGTCGTGTCTCAATTTCCGCTGACGATCAATCGCGACGCTCAAATGCTTGAAGACGGGCCGGTGGGGCTGCTATGTTGCCACATCACACGGGAACTGCACTCCAGCGTATTGGCAGACCCCGCTGTGAATGGCGTTCATCACGATCGGACGACACCCTCGTGAAAGCTTGTTTTCGTTGAGCCAACTTTGGCGACCAGCGGCAGTGAGTTAACCGGTCTAAGTGATTGCGTCATTGAAATCATCGCTCTGGTGGTGGAATTGGTAGACACGCATGCTTGAGGGGCATGTGGGGGTAACCCCGTGGAGGTTCGAGTCCTCTCCAGAGCATCCAGCACGGTCTTCGGACCGTGCTTTTTTATTGGTGAAACGCGTTTTCCCGTCTGGTGTCACCTTCGGTGGCACACTCGTTTCGCTTGCGTTTTCATCCGTTCGCTTAGGTTCTGTGCCACCTGGTGTGCCACCTTTTGAGG
>JBDONA010000854.1:0-10731 GCA_039831575.1 Fuerstiella sp.
TGACCAAGTGTCCCGGCCGGATGCACGACGGCAAAGTCATCTTCCGTGAATCCCTTCGAGCGGCTCAGAGTCAACGCCAGAGCATCGCCCATCGCCAGCATGGCAGTCGTGCTGACGGTGGGAGCCAACTGCAGGTCCCCCGCTTCTGTGTGGTGACCGATCTGCAGGACCACTTGAGATTGACGAGCAAGTGAATTCCGGTCGTCACGGGTAATGGCCACGACGGGAATGTTCAGTCTGGACAGCGTCGGCAACAGACGCAGAATCTCCTCCGAAGAACCGCTGTTGGACAATGCCAGAACAACATCATTTGAGTCCACACATCCCAGATCCCCGTGTACAGCTTCAGTCGGATGCAGAAATCTGGCCCGCGTGCCAATACTGGCCATGGTCGCCACAATCTTCTGACCGATCAGGCCGGCTTTGCCGACACCCGTGACAATGACCGTGCCGGACGAATGATGAATCAGACGAACGGCGTCGCAGAAGCTGTTGTCCAAACTGCCGGCAAGGGTCTGAAGAGCCTCGGCTTCACAGCGAATAATGGCTTGAGCTTCACGGAGTTGATCAAACTGTTCGATCGGGATGACCGATGGTTCGTCATCCGCAGCGGTTCGCATCTGTTCATCCTTGAACAAGTCCATAAAGACGGCGACGCGCGCATCCTGCGCGGGAGACACATCTTATGCATGCGACGTTCTGTCGGTCAATGTCGAATCTTAAGCGCCACACGCATTAAAGCGTGACGTTATCACGACTTGCAGCATTTGCTGTCCGGCCTGAGGAATTCAGGCAGCCCGTCGAGTGCGGCCTGCCGGCTTTGCTGTGTCCAGCTTTCTTGCGCGAGTCTTGCTGCGCTGCCGCTGAATGACGCGCAGGGCTCCTGGACGCAAACGCGTAAACGCGTTCCGCATCTGCACACAGTCGCGAAAACGATGCGCTGCATTCAACTCAAGGGCTTTTCTGAGCCAGTTGTTCATCGTCGCAGGCATTCGCTCACGCAGACGACGATGTCCGTTCAATGGCCATTGATATGGCCATTCCGCCCACTGTCCGGCAAACATGCGGTGAATGACCAATCCCACCGCAAAAACGTCAGACCGCACGCTCGGTCGTCCCATGGCCTGTTCCGGTGCCATATGACCGACGGTTCCCGTTCCACAGCCATGAACGGTCTGGCGGGCGACTTTTGCGATTCCAAAGTCCGCGAGCTTCATCACGGAACCGTCGAACATGATTATGTTCTCAGGTTTGATGTCACAATGGATCACTTTACTCTGGTGTGCGAAGGCAACGGCCGCGAGCAGCTGGTCGCTGATCGAGAAGATCGTTTCCAGTGACATGCGTCGTGAAAGTCGATCGCAAAGCGTTTCCTTCCCCAGCGGGAACGAAATCACCAGTCTGCCATCAATGACACTCGCATCTTTGATCTGCAGAATCCCAGGATGATCGACCTTGGCAACCAGACGCGCCTCGCGCCGGAAGGATTTCAGAAGTTCGCTGTCGACCAGCGTGGCATGGGGAATCTTCAGGGCAACTCGAGTGCCCATGATGGTATCCATCGCCTGAAACACGGCCGCGAATCCACCTTCGCCAAGGCGTTTCTCGATCCTGTATTTGCCAAGTCGTTGACGAAGACGCAGTTTGTTCAGTGTAGACATTATTGCAATCGAGCCGGAAATCCGCGATTCTGGCTGCATAAATACAGCGACACTTTGAACGCTGGGAATTGTATCGACCATCGGCCTGTTCACATGGATTCCCCGACGCAAATTTCGCCAGACTTTGTCAGGTTTTTGAAGTTTCTACTCCCGCCGCTATCGAGACTTCCTGGGCAACATCGTTCGTTGTGCGAACCTCAGCGACACTCCTGTGCAATCGGCACAGCTCCGGTCGCGTGTCCATCGTGATACGTGCGGATATCGTCGGGCAGAATGCAAATTCCACTCCGAATCTGGCCATCCTCAGGGGCGTCTGACGGAACGGTTTACTGTTGCAATTGACGTTTTTACCAATGAATTACGACTGCAATCCGTGTCACACCCGTTTTTCTTCAGAAACTGCGGTGCCCTTTTGGGCTGACAGCTGTTGTCTGTTCTGCGACACTGTGCCGTTATCCTTATTTATATATTCCGTCCTCTACGTGGACTGGCGAATCACACGAATGACCGACCCCTCGCCTGATACTGATCGACATGAACAAAGTGACCTCGTTGACCGAACGCTGGGGGACTTTCGTCTGCTGCGCCGGCTGGGCGTTGGCGGAATGGCAGAAGTTTACCTGGCAGAACAGATTTCTTTGCGCAGATCTGTGGCCGTGAAGATCCTGCGGGAAGATGCCGTCAGCGGAAGAAACAACACTCTGTTGCAACGATTCGAACAGGAGGCGCGCGCAGCAGGCGGCCTGAGTCATCCCAACATTGTCCAGGTCTACATGATTGGTCATGGAGACGGTCTGCACTACATCGTACAGGAATACGTGCAGGGCCAGAATCTGAGCCAGTGGGTCAAACGTAATGGTCCGCCCGATTTCCTGACCGGGCTGAAGTGGATGAAAAACGTCGCAGCCGCTCTCAGCGCTGCCTCAGAGGCCGGTGTTGTGCATCGCGACATCAAACCCGAAAACATCATGCTGACGCGAGGCGAGGTCGCGAAAGTCACGGATTTCGGCCTGGCTCAGTTGAACGAAGTCAGTGAGAAGATGAACCTGACTCAGGACGGGACAACCATGGGCACACCATGGTACATGAGTCCTGAACAGATTCAGGGCGAAAAACTCGATCACCGCACAGACCAGTACTCGTTCGGCGTTTCCTGCTATCACATGTTTGCCGCACAGCCGCCCTTTCCGGGCAAGAACTCCGTCAGCGTCGCCATTCTGCACCTGAAGGAGGATGCGAAACCACTGTCCCGTCACCGTCGGGATCTGCCCGAAGAGTTGTGTCAGACGATTCATCGGATGATGGAGAAGAAGCCGGAGGATCGTTTTGCGACGCCGCAGGACCTGCAGAAGGCGTTGGCACAGCTGGACCACGCCCGGCTGAATCCGGCCATTGCGGATACGTCCACGATGGGGGCATGGTTGCGATCGTCAATGCCGTCGCGGATGACTGCGATCGTGGCGATTCTTGTCTGTTGCGTCATCGGAATTGCAGTCGGCCGAAATTTCTTTCGGCCCATCGGACTGCACATTAAGGAAGCAGAATTTACTCGTGAAGATACCGCCACGCAGCAATTCGCTCGGGCAATGTTGAACCCCGGAAATCCAGCCGCATGGACACAGGTGTTTGACAAATTCCCAGACACGGATGAGGCATTGTGGGCTCGACTGCACCTTGGGCTGCATTACCTGACAAAGACACCGCCGGAACCGAAAATATCCGGAAGCACGTTCCAGAAGCTGATACAGCAGGCCTCACTGAACCCAACCGAAAATCGAAACGTGTTGTTTCTGGCATATCTGGGCAGAGCCCTCGCCCTAGAAGATCAAGGCGACGACAAACTTAAAGACGAACTGGTGAATACCACGCTTGCGGTTGAATTTGCGGCGGAGATGTCCGAGACAGACGTGTCGGGACCGGATTTGCTCCAGGAGTATCGTGACCGCCTGAAAGAAGCCCTCAGAATCTGATTCTGTTCCGATTGCGTAACATAGGTCAGTGGCAAAAGCCGAATCGCTTTCGAAGGAAGTGATGTCTACGTTGGGACTGACGCGTTGCTGGAATCTCAACCAGCAAACTTCGGCAGAGTTTGCCATTCACCGTCCTGACACATGGTCGCACTGACGATCAAGACACATGCCGAGGCGTGGAAGCCCCGTTTTTGTGCACAAACTCGCCCTGAAGTGTCCTGACGTCATCTTACGACAACGACGTCAGGAGAGTTTGTGAGAGTTGCATCGTCTTTGGGCCGTGGACGATCTCTCGACCTCATGCTTCCGCGGTTTGCTCAGCATTATTAACTACGCAATTCCGGAAAGGACTCCGGTGTAACCCGGGAACCGTGATGGAGCGAATATTTTTGGGTCCTCCGTCTCACATCCCACAACGTCTGGCGTTGTCAATTGGCCTTCCCATCCAGGACGTCGCCAGACACTTTCGTATGAGGTGATCACTAGATGCCGCAGTCTTGTTCAAGGAACTCACCCGGTCGCGCGAATCTTATCGCAGCGTGCGTCACGGTATTCAGCGTTGCCGTTCTGTATTCCAGCTTTGACCCGCTGCCTGCGGGAGAGGACAATTCTTCACTCCAAACCGCTCCAACTGATATCATAATTGATGAAACACCCGTGCCGCTTCCCCCGAACGCAGCGCCGGCAGCGGACGTCAACAAAATAGCCGCCAACGATTCGCAGGCCACTGGGGCAGACCAGGAAAACGTAGTCCGCAACGTTCAGGTGACCGATGGGGGAATGCTGAACAGCCAGGAAGCCAACAAGTTCTGTCTTCTGATGCTGCGAGACGGTGCTCGATTTCTGGAAAACGTCGAGGACTACTCAGGAAACTTCCACAAGTCAGAACGTATCGGGGGCGATCTGTTGCCCCGTCAGGACATCGCCATCAAGGTCCAGCACAAGCCACACTTTGCAGTTTATATGAAATGGCAGAATGGAGAACGGGGCCGCCAGATTCTGTACAGCGACGAGTACGACGATGGGTATATGGTCGTTAAGTTTGGCGGCTTCAAGAGAATGTTGCCCGCACTGAAGATCGATCCGGAGTCCAGCCTTGCCAAGGCTGAATCACGTTACTCCATCACTCACGCCGGCGTTCTGGGAATGTTGCGTCAAATTGTCGCCGACCGCGACAGGGACCTCAAGCGGGGCCACGGCTTTTCGTGCACTCGTCTCAGGGATCAGGAATTTGATGGACGCAACTGTTTCTGTTTCATGGTCAAATACGACAGCATCGAGTTCTCGAAGACCTACCGGAAGAATCTGATCCTGATTGATTCACGAATTCACGTTCCGGTCAAAGTCCGAAACTATACGTGGGCAACAGACAGCGAAGGCCTGTCCGATCAGGAACTCGACAAGGTGACGTTGATCGAAGACTATTCCTTTACGGGACTTGACTTCCAGCGGCGATTGGTGGCCAAGGAATTCAGTCGCGAAAACCCCTTGTACAGAATGTGACAGCAGGCCAGTCGCCTGATCAGCACCTTCGTAATTCTGTCTCCTGAGGATTGATGTCGCTTGGATCAGCAGTTGAAGGTGCCAATTCGTGGCAGTCGAACCGGGTGTACTGAACCGTTGAAGTCTGCCGCAATGACAACATCTCCACGTTTTGAAAACGTGACGGTGCAGACGCCGTCTTCGCCGGATAAAGACCGGGATCCAATCGGTTCGCCCGATGAAACGTCCCAGAATCGAATAGTCCTGTCGGCACTTCCGCTGGCCAATAGCCGTCCCGGTGGAGAAAACGCGACACTGGACGCGGGCGCAGTGTGACCTTCCAGTGTCTGAAGGCAGTCTTTGCTGCGAGAATCAAACACGCGGATCAGGTTGTCACCGGAGGCCGTTGCCAGCGTCCGGTTGTCCACAGAGAAAGCCACTGCTGTGACCGCCGCTGAGCAATCGGCAACGACGACTGACTCAGGTTCACTGCGGCTTGAATCCCATAGCCGAATTATCCCCTGACGGTCAGCCGACGCCAGCAGGCGACTGTGCCGAGTGAATCCCAGCGCTGATACGGGATGTGAGTGGACTGTCAGAGCAGACACCTGTTCTCCCGACTGTGAATTCCAGATCCGAATTTCACCATCCAGACCGCCTGTTGCGCAAGTGTTACCGTCAGATGAGAATTCTCCGCTGATTACGACCTGTTTATGTCCTGCCAAAAAGTGTTTGACATGATTGTCCCTGATGTCCAGAATGATCGCCGCGCCGGTCGCGTCAGCTGCCAGCAGAAAGCGACCGTCGGGGGCAAAACCCAGCAGATGATCTGGTCGCTCGGACTTCGGCAGCACAATCTCTCCGAGCGTTGAAACGCTGCCAGTAGACGTCCTTCGGCAACTGCAATCCCTGGACGTCGAAGTCCGCGTGCGTTGGATCGCCTTCTGGCATGTTGGGCGTTCAGGACTGACGATGTTTCGTGCGGATGTGTCCTGACTTTCGGGCTCTTGCTATGGCGTTACGTATATACTGCACGATATACACGTGATTATTACCCATCGCACGTTCCACAATTCAGCCGCGACACAAATGCAGGGCTCGAGACTTTCATTCCGCTCGGTGATTGTGATCGTCCTGCTTAGCGCAATATGCCTCAGCAGCGCGTGGCGCATCCGTCGGGGTGGCAGGTCACAGAGAGCGGCCGGTACGGTGACACTCGCCGAGCCAGGACAGCGAATTGAAATTGTCGTGCATGGCAGGGATTTTGTGTGGCGGTTTCTCAGTGCGGGCCAGGACGGGATTCATGGTACGATCGATGATCTGGTCTGGTACAATCGAATGCTGTTGCCACCACACACACCGATGAAGTTTGTTCTGCGGAGTGACGATTACATCTACACGTTTTCGTTGGCTGATCTGAAGAGCATCGCCATCCCCGGCATTGATAACGCACTGCAATTCGAGACGCCGGAGTCCGGTTCGTTTACGCTCGAAGTCGATCCCTTGTGCGGCTTCCGACCCTATCACGACGATATCATGGGGACCATATCGATAGACCCAACGTTGCGGCCTGGAGAAATTCACGAAGGAGATCGTGTTGCGGGGACAGAATGAGAATGTCAATCGTCGGGTTGGCCGGAACAGTGCCCGCCTCTCGGCCTGCCTGGTCGTGAGCGGGGGCTGTGGCGTTGCTTAACAAGTCCGGGAATCGTGTGTTTCGTCAGCATGCTGAATGCTGGCTGCCAGTCCAGTGAATCCCCTTCGGACCAGACTGCGACAGCAGTCAGCACGGCACCCGTGGGAACGCAGTCCTTTGATGTCTTCGCGGGGGGGGGAGACATCCAGGCCGCACTGGACCATGCTGCGGAAGTGGGACCCGGCTCGGTTGTTCGCGTGCTCGAGGGGACGTACGCCCCGCAGCAGGCTGGACAATCGTTTCTACAATTCAATGCCCGGCACGACGGGCTGACATTGTAAGCTGTTGGCGAGGTGGTATTGACGGCTGCGAATGCCGAAGTTGCCGATCCGAATGCAGAGTCACATCCTGCAATCGTGAACCATGTTGTTTATTTTGGGGATGGTATCTCGCGCCGGACAACAATCCGAGGCTTCATAATTACCGGGGCAAACAGCTTCATCACGCAGGCAGAAGCCACGACGCCGCTTGAGCCGGCAGGTCGTGATCCACGCTTGAAGCCGGGTTTGTGCTTTTATGCTGATGGTGGGGCGATCAAAGTTCTTGGACGTTCTGTCCCGACAATCCAGAACAACCGGATTGTTGACAATTCCACTCGTCTGTGCGGAGGCGGAATTTCCGTCGAACATCGTGGCCTGCAACGGGGCCATGTCATGATTCAAAACTGTGTCTTCTTCAACAATTGTTGTCCAGGCACAGGAGCCGCCATCGATGTCCTGGAACGCAGCAACGCGACCATCGAAAACTGTCTGTTTGTCGACAATATTGCCAACACGGGCATGGACCGGATCGCCGAGGAATTTGGACTCCGGTACAACGACAAACACGGATGTGGCGCTTTGACCGTCTTCCCGGGATCCCATGTTGAAGTTCGTCGATGTACATTCACCCGAAACTGGAATGCTGTGCACGATCGTGGCAACGGCAATCTTTATGAAGATTGCATTTTCTGGCATAACACCGCCAGCGATGGATCGCGGCCCGGTGGCCCGTACGGAATCGATATTCTGGACGCGACCGGCGTAAGTGGCTGCCTGTTGGGCGGCGAGATGCCCGATTTACGTGGAAGTTTGGATGCCTCTCGCAATACACTGGACGCCTCCGACCCCGATTTCGACACCATGTTCCTGCCGAGGTCGGCGGCCTATGCGGACGTGGGCTATCGTTCGGTGATTGATTCACATTCAGACACTCCCTGATCTCCTCGGACGCTCGTATGAAAAAGCCGGCATTCATTCTGTTTACTGTGATTGCACTCCTGGTCCTGGGCTTCCTGCTGTGGCCCGCCTTTGTTCAGGACGAGCCGGACCAGACTGTTTCGACTGTCGATCCACCTGATGCTTCCGGGGATGGCAGTCTCTTCCCGCGACTTGGGGCTGCCCCCGAATTCGAACTGGTTGACCAGACTGGAGCCGCATACAGCAGCGCACAGTTGCGAGGTAAAGTGTGGATTGTGAACTTTATGTTTACCAGATGCACCGGTACGTGCCCGATACAGGCGATGCGACTGGCAGAAGCCCAGACCGCTTTGAGTGCAGATCCCGTGTGGGACGGAATTCAGTTTGTGAGCATCACAGTCGATCCGGACCACGATTCCCCCGATGTGCTGCAGCAGTGTGCGGATGGTTGTGATTGTGTTGGCCGATGGTGACGATTTGACGCCTTGCATCTCCAGCCGTTTGCGAATCTTTCGGCCACCCCAGGCGGGATGCTGCTGTCGATTCCTTAAGACGGCACGCTCCATCGCAGTGTCCGTCTTGCCAGGAGACCTGTCGGGACGCCTGGACTGATCCACGAGTCCATCGTCCCCCTCGTCTGACCATCGCTTGAGCCACTTGTAGCCCGTCTTTCGCGAGATCCCAAAACGCGCACACAACTGGCTTCGGTTGGCCCCTTCCGCACTGGCAAGCCGAACAAATTCCGACCTCAAAGACATCCGGTCACTTTCCTTCCAGCTCATAATCGCTCCTTTTTGGGAGCTATCATCAGCTATTCAAAAAGTGTCACCTATGTCCCCGGTCTGTACAACCGGTCCTGGCCTACACAACTTTTGACCCGCGAACTGGCACACTCACTACATTAGGGAACCGTAATCGGTACCGTAATCGGTACCGGACAGTTGACGATCAAGGATGGTTGCAGGGCATTATTAAGTCGTAGTCCACCAGGTCCCTCTGTCAAGAGAATGTTTCCGTCATCGGCCAAGTCAAACAGGTCCCCTAGTGAATACACAAACCCGTCGTCATTTCCTGTGACTGAAATTGCATACGCGGTTAAATTTTCGCCTTTATGCTCAATCTGGAATGGGTCAAACTCTGCAGGTACACTTGGGTCAAAACCTGAAATCCCAGAACCCGGCATGGGAATCGCGCCCTCTCCAACATTCCGGTCCGTACGGAACATTTCCTCGATTGGTGTGTCGTTCGTAAAATACGCCCACCAAATTACCCACATTGGACTGTATGTCTTATTTTGACCGCCACGATAACTTGTAATTCCTGGCTGAAAACGATTGGGGCCGCCATTATTTACAGGGACTCCATTGCCAAACTGTACAATAAGTCCGGTTCCCGTTCCGTCTGCAAATCGTCCTAGATTTGCAAGCTTCGGTGCCCAAGGGACACCCATGTAGCCAGCTGGTGGTGCTTTCGATGCCTCAAATACGGTGTAGTACGGTATCTTTGAAGGTGCAAACGTCGCTTTGTGCAGCTTCATTGTCACTGTGCCTGCGTCCAGATCAATGGCAATCGCCTGTCCACCTTTATAGCGCTCTAACGGATATTCAAATGCACAATCCACGCCGTTATTACTAGGTCCGCCACCAACAAAAAATGGTGATGGAGGATTGCTACGGACCAAAGGGTCGCACGATCCTTCATCAATTAGTAGACTCTGCCCCGCATCTTCCCCCCAGACCACCAAAGGCATGTTGGCGGTCACGATTTCACCTTGATAAAGAAATCGTTTAATTGGCGAGTACTCTCGGTTCGCCATGGGGGGCATAGGGTCACCTCCGACGAATCGACTGGTTAACCCCGCATCGTGCGGGAAATGCCATAAGTCTGTGTTTTCGTCGAAATATACCCAATTTACAGACGAATCCGGTGCATCATCCAGTGCAGCAGCGCGGATTGCTCCAAACTCATCGGCAAAGTCCTTGTCGCTCGCGTCTGAGATAACGAACCAACATGTGGCCCCCCCAGCATCGATTATTCCCTCTTCCATCCTGTGAGTAATCGTGCCACGTTCTGGTAAGGAAGGGCCACTTATGTCTAATTCCAATGAAATGATATTTCCACTGTGTATGTCGAGTTTCAGATCCCCGCCTCGTGCGCTGTGTGTAGCAACAAATAAGAGGCTGATTACTAAGAGTGTCAGACGTACCATTGGTTCAAATCCTTAGCAAGAAGACAAAGTGAGGTGGTGACAGTTCACTCAAACACAACTTTCTACAGTAACTCGTGACAGTTTGACGTACAGATTTCGGGGAGCATTCCAGTTTGTCGGCGGCCCTACGAACGTCCCGATAGCCGCTTCGCGGCAGACCGAAATCGCCACGAACTAGTCCCCCCTAAAATACGCACTCTGTGCAACATATTAAATTTGTAGCGATTATTCGAGTATTTTTCTTAGAAAACTCGTGATACGAGATTCCACAGTTATTTGCCTGAGATCGCCGCTCAGCCAAAGACTCATGGGTTCGGTGTTGAGTTCATCCACCAGTGCGAGGCCTTTTCTGACCGTAGGTGGGTGTTCTCGGGGCCGCCTTCGCGAATGGACAAACAGCGCCACGTATGGACATCCGGGTTGGTCACAGCGCCAGTGTGCGTCCTCCGATCTCCCGGAAAAACCTGGGTATTCTGCTCCGACACCTCAGAATCCGCTTTCCACAAAGTCTTTCGCTGCCGCTGCTATCGAGGCG
>JBDONA010000281.1:0-301 GCA_039831575.1 Fuerstiella sp.
TGACATGCACGGCAACGTGTTTGAGTGGTGCCAGGACTGGTACGGGGAATACCCGAGCGGCTCAGTGACGGATCCGACGGGTGCATCTTCGGGCTCGAACCGGGTGTACCGGGGCGGCGGTTGGTACTACTTCTCCGACGGCTGCCGTTCGGCGGGCCGCGACGGGGACGCGCCTGACCTCCGGTACTACGGCCTGGGCTTTCGTGTGCTCCGCAGTTCCATCAAGTAAGGCCGGAGGCCGCACAGTCCAGCGGAGCGAAGTCCGTAACGAAGTCCGTAACGGAGGCCCGCAGCGAGGGAC
>JBDONA010000281.1:311-2459 GCA_039831575.1 Fuerstiella sp.
CGTAGTCTGTTATTTCATGTTACTTTGGCCCAATCATTAACGGAGGAGTACCCAGATGGCTTTGAACCCATGCCCACGCTGTGGCGGAGAGGCGAGGGGCTGGCAATGCTGGCGGAGTGTCTACGCCCTCGCCATTTTCTTAATGTTGAGTTTGGTGTTGTTCGTTGGCTTGATACTCGTTTACGCCGTGTTCTACTTCATCGCTGCTATCGCTGACGTATGGTCGGCCGTTTGAGCGGTGTGACCGTGGTTACATCATGCGACCATACTTTTTTGTGTTGGGGGCGTGTGCCGTAACGGAGGCCCGCAGCGAGGGACGAGCGGAGAGGCTGTAGTGGAGATCGCAGCGAGCAACGATGCTGAACCATCCTTGCAGTTCGCCTAGAATGATTCGCGTGCGGACTGCTGACGCCATGCCAGCAGCATGAAGAAGTTCGGTTTTGCCCAAGGTCATCCAGGAAAGGTCGCCATTGTGAGAATCTCGCCACTTGTTCTGCTGCTGTTCGCAATGATTGGTTGTGGTTCAGGAGCCAAATCAGCCAAGGCACCTGCTGAGAAGGCCCCCGATGCCAAGACACCGGATGCGGCCACAGTCAAGAAACACTTGACACCCGCTCAGCTTGCATTGGGCGATCCGGTTGTCAACAGCGTTGGCATGCTGCTGGTTCCGATTCCTGCTGGTGAGTTCCAGATGGGCAACCCGGACATCGCCTCGATTGCGGCCGAAGACACATGAATCTATGGTAGGATTTCGAAGGATGGTGTCAAGGAAAGCGGGCAACACAAGACCCAACACATCCAACTCAAATGGCCCTAGAAGTAACCTGCCAGTGCGGTCAACGATTCACGGCCAAGGACGAAATGGCCGGCAGGACTGTACGTTGCCCAAAATGTAGGGAATCGCTGACGATTCCGGCGTTTCCGCCGACGCGGTCGGCCGCACCTGAGAAGATCACGGTGAACTGTCAGTGTGGTCAGCGTTTTTCAGCCAAGACCGATCTCGCTGGCAAGACGGTCAGGTGCCCCAAGTGTAAACAACCACTGCAAGTCCCCGGTGCCCGTTCCAAACCTTCGGCAACAGAAGATCAACAGTCAACGCCTGAATTGTTCGATGTGGTTGATTACGAATCGAACGTGGCCGCACTCGACACATGTCCCGAATGTGGGGCTATCTTGTCTTCGGAACAGGTGGTTTGCATTCAATGCGGTTACAACAAACAGTTGGGACAGCGAATGAAAACCAAGAAGCCGGCGCCCGCAAACAAGCAGAGTGGATTGACCTCTCACCGCGGCGTACCGATTCTCGTCTTGTCCATATTTGGGCTCTGTTGTTTCGGGATCAGCGGCGTTGCCGCCCTGTACATGGCGGAGGAGGATCTTGAGGAGATGGAAAAAGGCAGGATGAGGACTGACAACGGAGGCAAGGTCATGACACAGATTGGCTGGTATCTCGGACTGGGTGGTCTGATCTTGTGGTTGATCGGATTCTTCTTAAGAGTCGTCGCCGTGACGTTGGACCTATAAACCCATTGGGGTGGTGAAGATTCAGTAGTGTAAGGCGTTTCATGTGTAATATGGAAGCAATCCGCTAACCGGTTAAACATCCTCAAACCAAATTGATTATGGCAATTCCAATAGTCTGTACATGCGGAGCGAGGATTCGCGCCAACGAAAAATGGGCCGGGAAACGCGTGACGTGTCCGTCTTGCGGCGAGAAACTCGCTGTGCCAGGTTTGCCACGCGACCATACGTCGACGTCGACCACGGTCGATGTAGCGGACAAAATTGAGGTGCAGTGCGAATGCGGGAAGCTGTTCCGCGTTCGTGACAAGTATGCAGGAAAACGTGGTAAGTGTCCGCACTGTGGTGTGATCGTGGCTATTCCTTGGCCCGAGTTGACTGAGGACGATCTACTCTCGGACGTCGATGAACTGCCGGACACGCTCCAGCCCCTCGCGGATGATGATGATCTTCCCACCCGCAGCAGCGAGCCAACCCATCCCACGACGTGTCCTAGTTGCAATGCGTCACTGCCGCCAGACGCCGTGCTGTGTCTGGCCTGCGGATATCACATGCAAACGGGCCAACGATTCAAGTCGGTCGTTGAAGCAAAGAAGGAGCATGTCCCAGATTTGCCGAAAGGCATCA
>JBDONA010000398.1:0-2457 GCA_039831575.1 Fuerstiella sp.
CGCTGCGGGACTGCACCGACACCTGGTCACGCTCGACACGCAGGAGCGATTTGAGTTGCTCCGCGACTGGACAATGCCGACCGCTACTCGACGCAAACTTCGAGTGCTCTCGACGCTCGTCGCCGGCGACTCTCCTCCGCCCGTCTTCGCCCGGGCACTTGGTGAACGTCCACGCGACGACTCGTTTCCCGTGTCGAGGATCGAGGACATGCGCGGCCTGTTCAGCTCTGCGTGGTTGCTCGTCGAAGCCGCGCGCGAAACCGGGGCGCTGCGCGACCTGACCACAGAACTGGCCAGACTGACTGGGCAAAATGTGCGCAACGCACAGTTCGTCCTGACACTCGCTCACATTGCCGCGGACAATCAAGTGTCAAACGGTGCTGTTGCCCCGCGGATTGGTGGACGAATCACTGAGCTGCGCAAGGCTCACGCAGAACTGATCAGCCAGCCAGGCTGGGAAGAGAACGAGCGGTCCCTGAGCGATGTCCGAGACATTGTTCTGGCGGCAGCGTGTCTGCAGCATCCCGGATTGAAGGACATGGGCTTCGAGCTGCTCAGTCTGTTGCCGGAAGGCCCACATCGCCGTGATTTTGTGACACGCGCGTTCCTGCGCCGAGCCCACGCAATTGCGATCATAAACAACTAGTGCTCTGTCAGGCTTTGGAGTTGGGGTTCCTGAAGGCGTCGAATTATGAGACAAGCTTGGCAACCATGGAGGGTCGCTATGCAGAAGAAATATGTGGTTCGTCTGACGGATGGCGAACGGGAAACGCTACGGAGCGTGGTTCAGAAGTTGAGTGGGTCGTCGCAGAAAGTGCGGCGGGCACAGGTCCTGTTAAAAGCCGATGCTGATGGTCCAGGCTGGACTGACCGCAAGATAGCGGATGCCTTTGGCTGTCGGATTAATACCGTGGAAAAGATTCGGCAACGGCTGGTGACTGAAGGTTTCGCAATCGCTCTGAATGGAAAGCCACGCGAAACGCCGCCACGTCAGAAACTCCTTGCTGGAGAGCAGGAAGCGAAGGTGATTGCTTTACGCCTGGGCGAACCGCCCAAGGGCTTTGCCAGCTGGTCCTTGCGATTGCTGGCCGAGAAAGTCGTGGAACTGAGTATCGTCGAATCGTTGAGTTACGAGACCGTCCGGCAGACGCTGAAAAAAACGGCATGACGCGGCGGAAGATCCAGTACTGGGCCCTGTCCATCGCGTAAGGGGCCGCCGGAAGCAAACAGCGAGTTCGTCGCGTGCATGGAAAACGTGCTGGACACGTACGCTCAGCCTTACGATGCAGACTTTCCCGTGCTTTGCATGGACGAACAACCGGTTCAGTTGCTTAAAGAAACCCGCGTCCGGATCGCTGCCAGCAGACAGCACCCACGCCGTGTTGACTACGAATACGAACGCAACGGGACCGCCAGCATTTTCATGTTCACCGAGCCACTTTCCGGCTGGCGCACGGTCCATGTTCGCGAGCAACGCACCAAAGTCGACTGGGCTGTGGAAATGGAAGAACTTCTCCGCACGCGGTATGCGAATGCGCAGAAAGTGATTCTGGTCTGCGACAACCTGAATACACACACCATGGGGGCTTTCTACGAAGCCTTCCCAGCCGACAAGGCACGCAAACTCGTCCGTCGCCTGGACTTCCGCTTTACCCCGAAGCATGGCAGCTGGTTGAACATCTCGGAGAACGAACTCAGCTCCATGACGCGCCAGTGCCTGAAGGATCGCCGCATCGGAGACATCGACCAGCTTCGGACGGAAACCCATGCCTGGTCCGATGCCAGCAACGACAAACAGCGGGGTGTCGACTGGCAATTCACGATCGGAGACGCTCGCCGAAAACTAAAGTCCCTGTACCCTCAAATCAAAGATTGACGCAGCACTATTCTTCGCTAATCCGACTGATTGGCTTCACGTGAAGTATTAGCGTCAATTAGCGAGAATCAGTGTTCTCTGGTTTCGTCCGTGTGTCGTTCTTGAGGACTTCGAACGTCGTCTCGCCAATGCCAGTACAGATGTACGCCGAGAACTCGCTATACCCTGTGTTGGCTTCCCAATGGAGAAGAAGATCATGCCTGCGCCGTCGACCAGGTGGATCACGATTTGTGCTCTCGTCAGCGTGACACTGATTTTCGCACGGCCCGCGGCAAGTCAGGATGACTCGAAGTCCGCAGTTCCGCTGGTCGGCCCCGAAACCGAAGAGCGGTTTCCGCCGCTAGTCGTCCCTGACGGTTTCAAGGCAACGCTCTTCGCATGCGACCCGTTGATCGAATACCTCTCAGTCATCTCTCTCGGCCCACGCGCGGGTACTCTGTTTGTCGCTCACGATTATGTAACCGGACTGGGAATCGAAATCGTCCGTCGTGATGAGGTAAGGCTGATCGAGGACTCGGACAAAGACGGCTACGCGGACCGCTCGACTGTGTTTGCCGGAGAATTCAATTCGATTCAGGGCC
>JBDONA010000410.1:0-10717 GCA_039831575.1 Fuerstiella sp.
GGGCCGGCGGTGGAGCCCGCATGACGAACTCAGGTCGCGATGAGCCAGGCATTCGCTGGGAGACTTCTCTCAGGCCCGGCTGCGAACCTGCTCTGACGGATTGGACCGCCGTCGGTGCCCGTACCAACCGAACACGATGCGAATGAAGAGGAAGGATTTGAAACGGCGTGATTGCCCCTGACCCGAGCCCCCGACGAACTGAGACTCTCACCGTCGTTATTGCAACGACTCATCCCGATGATGACCATGCACTTCGGACGCCATGTCGCCGAAGGTAATCTGTCAGAAGAGAGGAAAGTCGCAACCGATGCCTACGCCCAACTTGCTGGAGCAACTCGACTTTGCCAACGTCGGTCTGCTCATCGACAGCAGTCATTGGGGCGTGATCGGTTACGACCTGGACGACTTTCTCAGCCGCGTCGGCCATCGGCTTCACCACGTCCATCTGCGAGACTCTGTGCCTCGTTCGACTCCGGAACTGGATCGCAAATTCAAACGTCCCGCCCTCTCGCCCAATCCGGTCTACAACCTGACGTTGACCCCAGGACTGGGCGTCGTGGATTTTGCCCATTTCGGTCAGGCTCTCGACCAGATCGGCTACGATGGAGACGTCACAGCCGAGTTCGAGTATTTTGACATGCCCCTCGACGAGATCGAACAACAGTACGACGCCGGCCTATCGCACCTGCGAAAAAGCGGGTGGTCACTAGCGGACGGTAAGCACAAATAGGATCATTCGTGATTGTAGGTCCGGAGCAACAATGTGTATTTCGTGCAACGGCGGTAACGATCTATGCAATACCTCAATTTTGTCGTCTGTGAACACGCGGCCTGTCCGCCGGTGAACCGCTCGACATTGGGCCTTAACTCAAAAGGAGTCACGATGACGCCACAGCGCTTACTTGCGATTGCCACATTGAGCACTGTGCTGCTCATCGCACCGATCGCACACTCCGCAGAGCCCATTGACATAGGCTCAACTGCTGAAGTTGCTCTTTTCTCCTTTGACAATGTGGCCATTCCCTTTACGCACAACCTGCAGCTCAGCATCCAGCGGCCGAAAAAGTTTGCGGGCAATCCGGTTGTCCGTCGTGGTGCAGCGGGCACACCCGATGAATTCGGTGTGCAGTTCTATGGTTCAGTAATCCGCGACAAGGATCGCTTTCGCATGTGGTACGTCGCGGTCGATCGTGAGTTGCAACGCGATCCCGGTTGCGTGCGCTGTTTGAGGCCGGCTTATGCTGAGAGTCCTGACGGAATCCACTGGATCAAGCCTGAACTGGGGCTGGTCGAGTACCAGGGCAACAATCGCAATAATCTGCTGCAGATTGAACCAGCGCCACTTGGCATCATTAACCTGAAAGTGCTCGACGAACCCGATGATCCCGATGCGACTCGTCGGTACAAGATGTCCGCTCAAACATGGTGGCGGGAAGGACGGGGACGTGGCCGCGGAACTCTGGCTCCGCTGTTCAGCAGCGACGGTTTGCGTTGGCGGTTGGCGGTCGATGCAAAACCCGTCCGTGGCCTCTTACCGCTAGAGAACCTCGTGCTGCCGCGCCATCATTTTGAGGCAGCAGGGGGCCTCTATAAATGGAAAGGCGTTTATTTCGCCAGTGGACAGAGCAGCCGCAACTACCGCCACGGAACGGGGAATTACACGGGCCGCGAGGTGTTGATGCATCGGTCGCGCGATTTTGTCCAGTGGTCTCGGACTGCGAGCATCGGGTTTCTGCGTGATGAGCAGTATGGCAACCCATTTCCGCACGATGCCGGCAAGGAAACGCATGAGGGGGTCTCGGTATGGCATCGCGGGAATGTGCTGATTGGTCTTTCGGGAATGTGGCAAGGCGCCGGACACAAGAAGGATGTCACGATCGACCTGGGTCTGCTGGTCAGCAATGACGGCGTCCATTTCCGTGAGCCGATCCGCGACTGGATCTTTCTGCAGCATGGCGAAGACGGAAAGTGGGACGAAGGCGGACTCTTGCAGGGGCAAGGCTTTGCCAACGTCGGTGACAAGACCTTGATTTGGTACGGTAGTTGGGATCCGCGTGTAGGAACGAATTATCAGCCGCGTGGCGGAGTCGGCCTGGCAACTTTACCACGTGACCGCTTTGGTGCCCTCGCTGTCCGTACATCAGACCAGCCGGCCGAATTTGTGTCCGGCGTCCTGCAGGCCGATGCGTCACGACCGGCAACGGTCCGTCAACGGCTGTATGTCAATGCGGACGGTCTGAGTCAGGACGCTCGGCTGCGGTTTGAGTTACTCGATGAGCAGGAACACCCGCTCGCTGGCTTCTCCGGGGAACACGCGGCGATCGTCGACGAAGGCGGTTTTCGAACACCTGTTTCCTGGCAGACGAACCGCGACAACGCTCATCTGCCGGCACGCTTTCGCCTGCGAGTGTCGTTTGAAGGTAAGCAACGTGATCGTGTTCGGTTTTACGCGGCTTACATGTCTTCAAAGACCGGCGGGGTGCACGAATGAAGGCACGTTCCGAATCTCCAGAAAGAAAGCCTCCGGTGAAACCCAGAATTGTCCTCTTGCTTGTGGCTGCGGGCTATACAGCGACGTCGTTGCCGGCCGCTGAGCCGCACGACGTCGGTTCGCAACGACGACACAAAAAGACCCTATTCCTTGATGACTACCACGTTGCGGAGATGACCGGCTTGAAGCGGGTGATGCATCGGCCGAAGAAGCGCGGAGCGGTGTTTCTGCCGCGCGGCGCGACCGACGGGATTCGAGTGCAGACCGCTTCCGCCCCGGTTTGGGTGGATGAAGAGCAGGTCTACAAGCTGTTCTACATGGGCTTCCCCTACCGGAACAACCGATGGGTCAGGGATGAAATTGGCGGTGCTCTGGCTGTGTCTTCAGACGGACTCGACTGGAAACGTCCCGTCCTCAACCAGGTGAAGATTGGTGGGTCAACAGCAAACAACCGCTTCTTCGTTGCCAATCCCAAGCTGCGTTGGGGGGCGAACAAGATGATGGATGTGATTCATGATCCGAACGCCCCGGACCCGAACCGGCGTTACAAAGGGCTGTTGGGAGCCAGCGGCCGCGAACCGGTGGTCAGTCCGGACGGCGTTCGCTGGAACAAGATTGGCGCGAAGAAGATTCGGTCCAGCGACACCTCGACCCTGATCTACGACGAACCGGGCGGCCGATATCTGGCCGTCTTCAAGAACAGCACAGGGTTTGGTCGCAGCGCAGCGGTGGCGTTCAGCCAGGATTTCAAAACCTGGACGACGCCTCGCACGACGTTTCACACTGACGAACGGGATCAGGAAATCGCGTTGGACCGAATTCAGAAACGCCTGGCAGATCCGAACATGCAGAATCCGTTGTTCAACGACCCGCATCCCAAGACCGGTTGGACTCCGCACGGTTTCGATCCGTCCATCGGGACGAGCAGGATCGCCACCTGGCGGGCGGAGACCTACAAGCTGGCTGTGTTCCCCTACGAAGGCGTCTACATCGGCATGCCGCAGATCTACTACCCGACCGGTCCGGCGTTGCCTGCACGGAACAACACCGTGGGCTTTCACGAGATCCAACTCGCCTTCAGCCGCGATCCGCAACTGCGACGCGAAAACTGGAAACGGCTCGGCGATCGCGAGCCCTTCATCGAGACATCCAGTTTGGACACGGGGCTGGCTGGCAATTTCGACCGACAGCAACTCGGCGTCTTGAATCGCCCGATCGTGAAGAAGGACGAATTGTGGTTCTACTACAACGGCGCCAAGAGCCGCACCCCGCCTTATCTGCTCTGGCCCAACGGCAAATCCCGCAACGGCGAGGATTTGACGCCGGAAGAAAAGGCCGATTTCGATGATGGCTGGATCGCCGTCTGCCTGGCCACGTTGCGACTTGACGGGTTTGTCTCGTTGATCGCTGGCGAAAAGCCGGGACACGTCATCACGAAGCCGTTCATCGCTACGGGTGATCAGCTCCTGCTCAACGCCGATGTGCATGAAGGCGGAGAAGCCGCTGTTGAAGTGCTCGACGCAGACGAAAAGATGATTGATGGGTTCGAGCTGAGCAACAGCACGCCCCTGCGAGGCCAGTCCGTCGAACAGACAGTCGGCTGGTCGGGCGAATCAAAGTGGAGTCAACTCAGCGGCCGGAAAGTGCGTCTGCGAATCCAACTCCGCAACGCCGATCTTTATGCATTCTGGACTGAAAGAGAATGACAATGACCAAACAGCACCATGCATCGATTGCCGCCGCAATTCTACTGTCTACTTCGACGGCTCTGTCCGCCGCTGAACCCATCGACATTAGTTCGCGGCGTGAACTGTTTGTGGACGGTCACTTGATCGAGACGCTCGACGGCGCGCGTCTGGCATTGCATCGGCCGCAACCGCGCGAGGTGGCGATGCGATTCGATCAGCCGTGGGAATCGCGTTCACCGGGCTATACGACGATCATTCACGACGAGCTGAAGGGATTGTATCGCATGTATTACCGCTCCTCGCTGACTCCGCCCGCGTTCGGCAAGAAGCGGGACACCGCCCGCCGCGAAGTCTACTGCTATGCGGAGAGCAAGGACGGTCTCACGTGGACGCGCCCTTCGCTGGGGCTGTTCGAGTTCGAGGGCTCGAAGCAAAACAACATCGTGTGGGATGGCGTGGGTTCCCATAACCTCAGCGTGTTAATCGATCGGAATCCCGACTGTCCGCCCGCTGCGCGATACAAGGCCATGGGTCGCGGCAAGCCCCTGGCCAACGAGCCGAGTCCTTATGAGCATGGCTTGTATGTGTTGAAGTCACCGGACGGAATCCACTGGATACCGATCAGTGAGAAACCGGTTATCACAGAAGGCAAGTTTGATTCGCACAACATCATGTTCTGGGATTCGGAATTGGGTGGCTATCGCGCCTATTGGCGCGACGCCAGGAAACGCGACAAGAATGTCCCCGACGGTCGTGACGTGCGCACGGCAACCTCGGCCGATGGCGTGACGTGGGAGAAGTCCCGCATGCTTCAGTACGAGCCCGGCCGGCGGGGCTCCGCGGATAGGAATGGCAAACCGCATCAGTACTACACCAATGGAATTCAACCGTACTATCGCGCGCCGCACATGCTGATGGGATTCCCGATGCGGTACATCGACCGCGGCTGGACGGCGTCCACCGATCAGCTTCCGGAGCTGCGCGATCGAAAGCTAGTGTCGAAACAACTCCGCCGTGTTGCCACTGCCCTCACGGACACGATGTTCATCGTCAGTCGCGACGGCGTGCAGTTCCACGTCTGGCCGGAAGCCTTTGTCCGGCCCGGCATCAAGCGACGTGGAAGCTGGTTCTACGGCGACGCGAAGGTCGCCTTGGGCTTCGTGGAAACGCGATCCTCCCTACACGAAAGCGCACCGAATGAACTTTCCTTCTACGTGCAGGAAAACGGCCGGATCGACGACCCTGGCCAAATGCGCCGCCACACGCTGCGTCTCGACGGCTTCGCCTCGCTGAACGCTTCGTTAACAGGCGGAACAGCAGTCACGAAGCCGCTGATGTTTCAAGGCGATCGCCTTGAAATCAATTTCTCCACGTCCGCGGGCGGCTCGCTGCGAGTCGAGATCCAGGACGCCGCCGGCAAAGCCATGCCTGGTTTCGCGATGGACGACTGCAACCTGTTGTACGGCGATCAGATCGATCGCGTCGTCTCGTGGAAGACCGAGACCGACGTCAGCCAGCTTGCCGGTCAACCCGTACGACTGAAATTCGAGCTGAAAGACGCCGACGTCTACTCGTTTCAGTTTATTAAGTGATCCCGCCATGTTCCCACGGTTCATGACTTTCTCAGGTGGAGTAAGCTTCCAGCTTGCCGATCGCCGCACTTCGCAAGCTGGAAGCTTACGCCACTTAAACAGGTGATTCCGCCCATGCTCCGCCTCGCATTCATTCGCCTGAAGGACTAGAGAGATCAACCAATGAGACCTACGGCATTGTTATTCGTATTTGCTTCGGCCGCGGCGGCTCACTCCGCTGAACCCATCGATATCGGTTCGCGTCGCGAATTGTTTGTTGATCAGTACCTGGTCGAGAAGCTCGACGTCGCGCGCCGCGTGTTGCATCAACCCACGCCGCGCGAGATTTCCCTGGTGCGAAACAAGCCCTGGGAGGGCAATGCCACCAGCAAGGAGACGGTCTTTCGGGACGGCGATATCTACCGGATGTATTACCGCGGCCGGCAATGGCTGAGGACTGCCCTCGACGGACACCCGACGGTGACCTGTTACGCGGAAAGTCAGGACGGCATTACCTGGACGAAACCTGAACTGGGTCTGTTTGAGTTCAACGGATCGAAGAAGAACAACATCGTCTGGGCCGCCCGGGAGACGAACGACTTCTCGGTGTTCAAGGACCCCAACCCGGATTGCCCGCCCGAGCATCTCTACAAGGCGGTGGGTCGGACATACTCGCCGAAATACGGAAAAAACACGGCTTTGTTTGCCTTTAGTTCGCCCGATGGAATTCATTGGAAACTGATGCGCGAGGAGCCAATCGCCTCGGGTGGCGCCTTCGACTCGACCAACCTTGCCTTTTGGGATGCGGCCCGCGGCGTGTATCGAGCTTACTTTCGCGGTCATCGGGGCGAGGTGCGCCATGTGCGCACCGTGACGTCGTCCGATTTTGTGCGTTGGTCGAAACCCGTGTATTTGAAACTGAATAGCGCGGCCGTCGACGGGCGATCAAACGCTGCCTTCAAACCGGACCTCACAAACCAGCTCTACACCAACCAGATCATTCCGTACTATCGCGCGCCGCACATCCTGCTCGGTTTCCCCACCCGTTACGTGGACTACGGTTGGACGGAATCCACACGAAATCTGCCTGGCCAGAAAATGCGCAAGCGACGGCAGAAACTCGGCGGGAGGCGGGCCGCGACCGCGATGACCGACGGCATGTTCATGAGCAGTCGCGACGGTCGGACCTTTCAAATCTGGCCGGAATCGTTTCGGCGGCCCGGCATCCAGCGTCCCGGGAGTTGGACCTATGGTGACAACTACCAAAACTGGGGGCTCGTGGAGACCGCATCGACGTTGCCCGGCGCTCCGAACGAACTTTCGATGTACGTCACGGAGGCGTACAAGTCGCAGTTCGCCAGGGAGCCGGACTCCGAGCGCGGCGTGTATGTGAGCGAGTCGGATCCCGATACACCCGAACTCGTCAACCGACTTCGGCGCTACACCATCCGCATCGACGGTTTCGTCTCCGTTCAGGCGCCGCTGTCGGGCGGAACGGTGCTGACGCGACCGTTAACCTTCGAAGGCGATCAACTGGAGATCAATTTCTCCACCTCGGCGGCGGGCGGAATCCGCGTCGAGATCCAGGACCTGGAGGGCACCCCGATCACCGGATACGGACTGGACGACTGTCATCCCCAATACGGCGATCAGTTGGACCGGATCGTCACCTGGAAGAAAATGCCCAGCCTCGAAGGCCTCGCCGGAGAATCGGTCCGACTGCTGATTGAGTTGAAAGACGCCGACTTGTACTCGTTTCGTTTTATCAAGTGATCCCGCCATGGTCCGCATCGCATTCTGTGCCGCTATCGTTCTGGTGCCTGGCTTGTCGTTCTCTGTCAGTGCAGCGGCGCCTGCCGCAGATCCGCCATCAACCGAGCGTCAAATCAGACAAGGGGACGCCCCCGCGGTCGACCACGTTTGTCCATACAGCAGCCCTGAAGCCTGGCGGCGAGCCGTTCCCTCAAAATACCGGCGACGACCGGAATATGCGTTTGTCGAAGCTGATCCCAGGCTGCCGAACGTCCTGTTGATTGGTGACTCGATCTCGATGTCCTACACGGCGGGCGTCCGCAAGAATCTCGCCGAGATCGCCAACGTCTATCGGGCGCCAGACAACTGCCGTTCGACGCGACAGACGCTGGTCGAGATTGAGACATATCTTGGTGACGTGCGGTGGGACGTTATCCATTTCAACTGGGGCGTTCATGATCTCACGCACCTGGATGAGTCCGGAAAAGCTGCTCCGCCGCCCGAGGGCAAACTTCAGGTGCCGCGGGATCAGTACCGCAACAACCTTCGTGAACTGCTGTGGCGATTACGGCAGACGGAAGCCGAATTGATCTGGGCTTCGACGACTCCCATCGGACGGAAGGCCGAAGTCACAGGCTTCCGACGCAACAGCGACGTCATCGCTTACAACCTCGCCGCCAGCGAGTTACTGAAGGAAGAGAAGGTCAAAACGAACGACCTCTACTCACTGATAAAGCCACAAGCCGAACAATGGCTGAGCGATGGAGTGCATTTCACTGGTCAGGGCCAGACTGTCCTGGCAAACGCGGTCGCACAGACAATCCGGAATTCCCTACCAGATGAAAAGCGGACAGAACCAACGGCGCTGAGCCCATTTGCTCGCAAGCTTCTTGCTGCAGACGACACGGTCCTCAAGCAGCTATCCCTCGGTGCAAGTCAGGGCCTGATCGAACTGGCTCCGGTCAATCTGCCGACAGCTCCCAGGGGTGACAACGACCACTTCGGCTGGCCGGTCGCCACAATGGCGGACGACACGCTGATCGTCGTCCACCGGGCCATGCCTGGCCACAACCGCAAGCTTTCCGGCGACGCCGACGCTGACACCACGTATTCCACGATCGTCCGCTCAACCGATGGCGGCAAAACATGGTCGGAGCCGTATGACGTGCGAAGCTGCATGACGGAAGAAGACCGCAACCGCGGCGGGTCCGTCCCACTGTTTCATCGCTACAAGTTTGCTCCCGACAACCACAGCCCGCTCGGTTACACGCTGCACCTGAATGCGATTGGAACAACGCGCGACGGAGCCGTCATCCTCGTCAGTGATCACGGAGCGTTCCGCAGCGAAGACAGGGGCCGCACCTGGAAACACTTGCCAGAAGCCTTTCGTGAAGACCGCCACGACGGCCCGTACGTCTCGGTCGGTCCGCGAATCATCGATCATCCGGAACACGGTCTGCTGCTGTTTGCACATCACACGATCTTCAAGAATCATCGTCCTCACGAAATTGTGCGTGAACTGGCGGTCTATCGCTCGCGCGACCGTGGCGAGAGCTGGGAGAAGACGACTCTGGCGTTGCCGAAGTGGTGCCAGCCGGGTGAACCCGAAGCCATTCTTCACGACAATCACTTAGTGGCGATGGTCCGCAATCAGGATTCATCAAAGATCCTGACGCAAATGCGATTCCAGTTTGGCGACGAAGCAATTACCGACGCCGCCAATACCAATATGACGACGCGCCGTTCGGTCGATACATCCGCGATCTGCTTCAACCCGGTCACGAAGCGGTACGAAGTTGTTCAGTCGAAACGCGAAGACATGAGTATCAACCTCTTCAGCATCGCACCGAAAGACTGGGACACGGCGAAGTGGCGTCTGGAAGCGAGACTCTTCAAACGCGCGGGCTCTTTCTACTCGACTGCCGACGGCTTCCACACAGGTGGAGCCGTCATCGACGAAAAACGCGGAGTCCAGCACATCTTCTTCTACAGCGGACGTCCCGGCGGACCGGCCGGAGTGTTTCGTCTGACGCGAACTCTGGATACACCGAAAGTAGCGGAGTTCCTGAAGCCGCGAAACAGGGCCGACGAACGGGACACGGTTCGCTGGACTGGCAACGCTCGGTCTGGATCAGCGCTAAAGTCGAGCAACTGGCATGACGCCGGCAACTGGGATATCGGAGTGCCGGACCAGCACGATGTGGTCATCGTCGAACAGCCCGGCGCAGGCCAATCGATCCGAATTGACGATGTCGCCGACATCGGAAAGCTCGAATTGCGGCTCGCGAAAAAGACCGATCGACTGACACTCACCGGATCAGGCAGGCTCGTAATTCACGGCGCGGAAACCATTCGAAACAAGTATTCCACAGCGCTGATCCAGTCCGGCATCCTCGACCTCGGCCCGGAGTTGAATGTGGAGATTCGCAACCAGCGTTTCGTCGCGGGCAATCGGGACGGAACGGTTGTCATTCGGTCGAACCGAGTCCGTGCCGGCAAAAAAGAGCCGACGAGCGACGACTATAAAAGCGATGGAGAGAACCTGAAGCTGAGCATCACCGATCGCGGTCGATTCCTGTTGATGACGGAGCACTGGGAGCCCGGCATGTCGCTGGACATGTCGGCAAGCCACACCGAAGGCCCCAGGGTCTTCGACTTTGCGCTGAAAGACGCTCCGCAAGGCGTGACTTTCATGCGCCTGAAGGAACACGACGGCGATGCGGTTGAAATCCGCGGCTTTGATGACGGCGACTTTTTCCGCTTCCGCGCCGACCCGTTCAAGTCATGCGACAAGGGCAAGGAGTTCCGCATCGACGCAGTGACGTTCGTCGGCTGGCCGGACAACGGGAAAGCTGCCGTCGAAAAGCGGGGAGAGTACTGGTATCTCAAGCCCGCAACAGCCGGTTTGCCCAAGGAATAGAGTGATTAACCATGAGAACTCCAGTATTGGTATTCGTCAGAGTCGGCGTATTCGGCGGTCTTTGCTCTGATGTCTGGTCAATTGGCGTTTTCGTCAGCCTGCTCCGGGCCGGCATGGGCAGGTTCGACACCGCCGGAATGTAGCCAAGAGAATCGTTTGAATCCGTCGTCGGACTGATGACAGCCTGGCGTGAGACCTTTACGGTGAAGCGACCAAGGAGGGCGTGTCATTGGCTGTCAATGTCACGGCCATCGGTGGGTATCTCGCGTTTGATAAAGTCGCCGCGGTACAAATC
>JBDONA010000674.1:0-2455 GCA_039831575.1 Fuerstiella sp.
GGAAAACATGTGGCGATAGCTGTACTCGGCAAAGCCGTAGTCGTCCGCGCCGACAGTGACGAGCATCGTCGAGCGGAAAGCGGCCGTGCAATGACGCTGATGCCACACATGGTCGGCGGCAGCAGCAGCAGCAGCAGCAGCAGCAATCAAAACTACGAAAACAAGAGTAAGCCGCATTGGATCACCCAACGGTTGGCGTAAACGTCGCTGACCGCACTAAGCGACATGAGTTTACGTCCCGTCAAATCGGCACGCAGGTGACGGTGTTTGACGCGGCGGCGCGTGCCAAACGGCTTGTCGTGGAGGCCGGAATCGTTGATGAAGACGAGCGATACGGAATTGACCGAACATTGAACGCGGCTGCTCTGACCTACGTTGCTGCGGTCATTACAACATTGTGGACACTGTTGTACTTTCTGGTCATATCAGGATTGCTCGGTGGTCGGGACGACTAATATGATATCATGAACGGTGCACGCGGAATGGCCGAAATCGGTTTACCAAAAAGAATTCGTCGTCGGCATTCCCTGCTGCCACGTGGATCGCGGCTCGTTTTCATGGGAGCTTACTTTGGACGATGCAGCAACACGTTGAACGCCTGGGAACTCAAACATGAACTTCAGGGAATCCTTTGTTGACGCAGCAACATGGTGGGAGCGCAAGCGTCTACTCTACAATGGAGTTCTCGTGATTTTCGCGGTCATCTGTTGGGGACGCGAAATCATCCTGGGCGGGCCGCGCGTCTGGTTGGGCGGAGGAATCGTGTTACTGGTTTTTGCTGTCATCGCGAACGCTCTGTTCTGTGTGGCATACCCTGTCGATCTTGCAATTCAGGCCTCCCCGTTGAGAAACATCCGGGCAGTCACACGATGGGCGCTATTTGTGTCCGGTCTCGTCCTGGCCAGCTCACTGGCGCTTTGGGTGTTGCTCGGCCAAGGCATGGCATGACGTGAGACTGACACGCCTCAGAATGCAATCATCGTTTTGCCAAAGCTGCAGGAAAACCGGGATTTGACGTCGCGCGAAGCGGACACCCATGTCCCACTCGAATCAACAGTCGAAGAGCTGCCTGCAACGATGGGGACAGCCTGCACCCCTGCATCGGTGTGTGTGAGGGAAATCTGCCCGACGGTGGCTACACGTCTGTGATTATTGTTCGGCAGGCGATCGCACAGCGACTCGCGATGACTTCGCAGCGCTGAGTCTCACTCGCGGTGAGAATCGAACATCGCTCGACAAGACGGTCACAGGCGTCGGCACAGGCCTGACAAATCGCCGGAGCCAGCGGCCCCTTTCGTCTCAGCAGCGTCACCGCCACAGTACAGATGTCGGTGCAGTCCTGCGACAGCTCACGCAGTGCGGCGAACTGTGTTTCACCTGCGACCATCCGCTCGACGCAGACTCGCGTCAACACTGAGCAGGCGGTGGCGCACTCAGAACAGGCGGCTGCGGCCGTCATGCCTCGATGACCGCTGCTCTTGTCGCGGACAGTGCCTAACATGCTGACGTCCGCTGACGTGGCAGCGGGCCTGTTGAGACCTGCGATCATGGCAGCGGCCGACAGAATGACATCGCGTCGATTCAGCATCTTTCAGATTCCGCAAACATGTACAACAGGGGACAGGTTCAGTCAGAGCAGACTCACAGGAGTATATTTTATCACTGCGGCTCATGCAGGCCAAGACAGATGTCAGATTGGTTTCCAGGCGAGCAGGGCCCCCTTGGTTCCAGAAGACACATCACCGATGTTTCAAGGTGATTCGCTGCAGACTGGGCGTTGCCTGGTCAGGACAATACATGACCGCCGTTTCAACACTTTCGGTGGGGATGTTGTGTTTTCAGATGTCCGGGGGCTGTAGCTGACGGTTGTCGAACTTTTGCGCATGACGCGTACCTGCTCTTGTGTTGCACGGGGGGGGCGGTCGTTCATTGGCCGGTCCGGGGATCAGGAGAATCTGTGATGGCGTGGCGACCACGCCATTCGTCGTGGTCCTCCTTCGGATCGGCAGATGAATTGAACCCAGGACAAATCGTGTACGCACTGGCAGGCAGGGTTGTCGCTTGAGGCACGGAGCTGACACCGTCCGTATTCCAGGGGCGCTTGAATTCGGGCTCCACGTCGAGCAGCGAACTCACCGCGATTCACACAGTCATCGTGGTGGCAGATGTGAGACTTATCAGTTTGGCAAAAGACTTCATTTGGTGTGCGCCTGATTCCGGTTACACTGCAGCTGTGTAATAGCCGTTTTGACTGGACCTGCTGCTGCAGAAAATGATCAATTTCACCACAGAACCCATCGATTTTACTCAGGTGACCGATTCCGTCAGATCACATGCTGCCGGCGCTGTCGTGCTGTTCTTAGGGACGGTCCGGGAATTCACCGGTGACATACAGACGTCATCTCTGGAATACGATGTCTATCCAGACATGGCGCTGCTGGAATTGCGGCGATTG
>JBDONA010001054.1:0-2451 GCA_039831575.1 Fuerstiella sp.
ACAGGATTCCGGCGGCAGCACAGTGGTGATCCATGGAGACTACAATACCTCGCGACGAATCAATCAAAACTATGGCCCGTCACTACCGATCAGTGGGGCGTCTCGGGCACGCAATCATGTGTTTGACACGTGGACACCGAACGGTTTGACCACCGTGCCGATCAGGACATTCGATTTCGATGGCAGTGGGGCCGTTAGCCAGAACGAGGCCAGTCCGCCGTTCATTCCCTATCGTTATTACCCACCGCGGCAAAGCGATTCACCACCTGGGCCGTCGGCGCCTTCCATGCCCGATCCAGCCGGTGAGATCGACCGTAGAACGGGCGTGGCGACCAACAGAGGATACTGGGTTTCAGGCAACACCTACGCTGCTGGAGATGTCGTGTTTGCCGTGCCGGCCGCTTTTGTCACCGCTGGTGTCGCCGGATGGAATGCGGATGGCGACTCCGAGTTCACATGGGACGCCGACCAACAATTTGGTTTAGGAAATTTTCCAGGACAGGGCTTCCAGACAGCCTATCGGTGTCTTCAGGACGGCGATGCAGGACCTACCGCACCATCGTGGCCCAGTGTTCCCGGACAACGTTTTTCTGACACTGCTGCCACTGATCCGGCAATCTGGGTCTCCGTGGACAATCGCCAACCATTGCGTTCTCTTCGCATGACCGTTCAGTTCTACGACCACATCACAGAGAAGCTACGTCAGCTGAGTCTTGTGCTTCCGTTGACGACTGACCGATGACAACGACGATGACTGTCGCCGTTTCACGGCTAACGATTATTGTGGCACCTCAACCACGGGCTGATGCCCGTGTCTACGTGCTGAGGTCCCTTCGGGACCAAACACACACGACACACCTGCCGCGAAGCGGCATCAGCACGTAGCCGTGGGCGTCAGCCCACGGAACGCAAACAACAAAAAACACAGCCGTGAAACGGCGACAGCAAATTCACAAACATGAGCAGTTTCACAAAGCTCACCTATCACATCGTGTTTGCAACCAAGTATCGCGAGCCTACCATTTCAAAATCATTTCAAGAAGGTTTGTACGAATACATCGGCGGCATCATTCGGTCGAAACACGGGGCGTTAGTTCGGATTGGCGGTGTTGCAGATCATGTTCATATTCTGGCCAGACTTTCCGCCAGCAGCGCAGTTGCTGACGTCGTGCGGGATGTGAAAGCAGGCTCATCGAAATGGATTTATGATCTAAACACTCAGGCATCATGGAACGCCTGGCAGAAGGGTTATGGAGCATTCACGGTTGGTTATCCACAAATGGATGCTGTGCAGAAATACATTCAGAATCAGGCCGAGCATCATCGACAAATAACGTTTCAGGAAGAGTTTATCGATTTTTTGAAACGCCACGCAATCGAATATGAGCCACAGTATTTGTTTGAGGACGAACATCAGGGGTAGCTGCTGTCGCCGTTTCACGGCTAATGAATAAATTTGGCATGCTGACCACGGGCTGACGCCCGTGGCTACGTGCTGCGGTCCCTCCGGGACCAACAACAGACGGGCCGTACAGACAGGCCGCGAAGCGGTTAAGGCACGTAGCCATGGGCATTAGCTCGTGGAACTTTCAGGAGTTGGCATCATGAAACGAAACGTAAACCGTCGTCTCAGCAAACGTACGGACCGTCGACGCGGTTCCACGTTATTGATCGTGCTGGCACTGCTGGGACTGCTGGCCTTTACAGGCATGGTGTTCTATACGTTTTCTGCTCAGGAACGTGCCGCCGCCGAATACTTTTCTGAGGCCGCCAAAGCTACGGTGGATGTCCCGGACGATCCGTTTCCGTGGGCACTGGAACAGATCCTTACAGGAGCCAACGACAATCAGAAAAGCAGTGTTCTGTGGAGTCCACGTCGTCGCCATGCGATGTTGCAGAACGTGGTCGGCTATGACGCCGTTCCACACAGCGACACGGGCATTAATGTTGGTCGTACCGCTGCAGGATTGCCAATTGTGTGGCAGGATTTGAACAATGACGGAAGCCCCGACACGTTTGCGAATCTGGGGCTGAACAATCCCCTCAACTACGTTGATTCGCTCGTCGCCTGGGGCGGTGCTCCGTTCGGCGTCGACGAACCGGGTCTTTATAATGCTCGCGGTGCCAACGCGTCGATTGCCGGACCGTTCCCGGCCCCGGGTGTTGATTACACGTATCCGGATATCAACAACATCTTTCTGGGCTACCGAGGCTGGGCCATCAGAGACAACGGTGCTGCGCACCAGCCCGCTAATGAACGTTACCAGCGAGTGCCCGTGTTCATCCCCAGTTTCATGAGACCCGCCTTATTGAAGTCCAGCACGGTCAGTGGTCCCGGCGGCACACCTGCGGTGATGGATGAGGACTGGTGGGACCACTCCGCTGCCACCGGCCGTCCGGAATTTTCCGTTCGCTCGATGCGACCCAGTGAACATCACATCGCGGGATTTA
>JBDONA010000604.1:0-10680 GCA_039831575.1 Fuerstiella sp.
CCTGGTTTGCGTTCTTCAGCCAGTTCAGAGCCGCCGGCGCCTTTGAATCCCGATAGTTGGCTGCGATCTGTGGACTATGAAATTTCGCTCCGTACCAATCTTCCAGGTGTCCCACCGTCCAGCCGATTGACTTGTCGGTGTGACACTGGTTGCAGGCGTTTGGCTGATTCGATTCGATCATGCGGGCATCACTGGGTGAAAAGATTGTATGTGTCCGGACGACATCCTGGAGACCTTCATTCAGGTGCGGCATGTGGCAGTTCATGCAGCGGCTGCCTTCGCTGCCGATGGGATGATGGGTGTGTGCCTGCCGCACGTCGTGAGGTTCGAACTGCTGGTGGCACTTCAGGCATAGCGCATCGTTCTGATCCGGAGTCAACGCCCATTTGGAACCAATTCCTTCGTGGGGGCTGTGGCAGTCAATACAACGCAACTGTGAATAACAACTCCCGCGCATGGCATCCGTGTACTCCGTCGAATTCCAGGTCGACATGCCCGCGGCAAATTGTGGACGCGTGCCGGCGTGGCAACGGCCACATGTCCAGTTCAGACTGGAATGACTGCGTTCGGAAGTTCGGACAGACGATTCTGCGTCCAAGGCATGAACGGCGGGAGAGACCGGCGCGGTTTCGACCATCAGATGCGGACTGCCCGGAGTGAATCGGGGTTTCTTCAGTCGGCCGTTCGCGTGTTCGCGTCCGCCCAGATGACATGCTTCGCAACTGATACCCAACACCGCAGCGTGATCGGGGGCTTCAGCAAGGCGAAGGCTTCGAGTGAGGGACTCAAGTTCGGGTCCGGAAGTCTGGTCAGGACTTTGATCGCCGTTCCAGAACGAAGGATACTCGTCAGCAAGAAAGTCGGACATCATAAAGTGCAGGTGCACCGGGGGATCGTGTCCCGGATCGGAAAACTGGCTACGGAGATACGTCAGCCCCAGCGGATATGTTGTATGACACGTACTGCAGTTCGTGTACGCGCTGAATGCGAGACCACCGGGAGCGGAGATGAAGGGATCAGCACGAGTTCCGTCGCCCTTGTTCGCCCGGTCGTGTACGTGGACAATCGGAATCCACTCACGTCGATCCAGCCAGTATCCAAACGGCAGCAGGTGATCGACGTTGCGATATTCGTGGGCCGCAGGCTCCGGGCCATCGATCAATACGCCGTTGTAGTACTGAAAAAATCGTGAACCAATCGTTTGATGAATCTCGTACGTCCGCCGCACTCCGTCTCGGACAAGTTGCATGCGCCAACCGTCGTCCTGGCTGAAAAACGTGGCGACTCCGCCCAGATAGGATACACTTGCATCACCGGAAAAGTCGCCAAGGACTGTTTCCGGCGTCGCGATCGCATTCATCAGGCGGTGGGCATGCCCTGACCACAGTTCGTGATTCTTAGGGTGGCACTTGCCGCAGGCTTCCGGACCGATGTAGTCCCCCGGATGAATGTTGGTATGCTCACCTGAGGCAACACTCGCGCTGCGCACGCCCTCGGGAATGGCATCCCACCAGTTGTAAACGATGCCGAGACTGAGGGCACGCGGCTCATCGTTGAAACGGTTGTGTGCGACCGAGGGAGAATCTGACGGTTGGCGCCACAGTGTGACAATCGCCACCACGATTCCAACGAAGACGATTCCCGCAATCCAGTATTTCCCGAAACGATACACCTTTCCCGACATTCCAATCCTCTACCGTCAGCAATCATGCGACACTCGCAATTGGCACTCTATGCCCATGATATCCGTGAAACTCAAGCACTGCCACGCTGAAACTCCGGCAACCGGTCAAAAGGTTTTCGGCATGCAACAAAGTTCATGAGTCAGACACTTCAGGATGCGGTTTTCTGGTTTCGGTCTACTCGCCGATTCTTTCAGAAGGACTCGAGCGGTAGAAACGGCGAAGTAGTCATTCCGAAATACTGAGTGGTAACACCTGATGTGAATCAGCGTCCATGTAGCCCGAGCGGATCAGGAACTCGTGAATAATGGTTGCCGTCAAACGATGACCGAAGACGTTCCAATGACCATCCAGATTGCCTTCGATCAAACTGGTCACGGATGCATGGTTCGCAACGAATTCCGCATCAAGGTCGAGGTAATTCATATTTGCATGATCGATCAGATACTCCTGCATCGCGGCACCGTCGGCCTGCAACGCCAGGTTGTCCGGCTCCAGAAAACTTCCAAATTTCATCACAATGAAACGGCATTGATGCTCCTCGCAGGTCTCTGCCATTCGGTGAATCAACCGAGTCGTAATCTCAAGCGGACTGACTGCACCGTACATTTCCGCACGACCGCTGTCGGGTTTGGGAACCGGGACATTGGATAGTTGCATGCTGCTGTCAAGAAATACGGGTTTGTAGAGTCCGTATTGCCTGGACGACGAGTTGTTCTGCAGGTCGTTAAAGAAAAAGAACGCCAGGATCACGACATCGGGCGAGTACTTAAATCCTTCATGCGTCAGAAACAGAAGTTCCTGGTCCGTCCCCCAGCCGGAGACTCCGCTGTTAATCACCTGCCACCGGTCGCCCGCAAGTCGAGTCTCCAGCACTTCCGTGAAGACCTCGTCATCAGCAACTCCATAACCCCAGACATAAGAATCACCCAGCACCAGAATCCGACGAACGCCGTCAGGTTTATCGTATTCATATTCACGATCGCGAAGTCCTTTCGAATTGATCGTAAGTTGACGATTGTGTGTCGACGCCTTCCAGTCCGGGATGTTCTTCCAGCCAAGTAATTCGTCATACAGATACTTGTGCCCCGTCAGTTCACTGCCTGCTTCCTGCAAATAAAGCGGCGGCTGCTGCAACTGCAGACTCCCGGACTGACGATCAAGAACGATCCAATTCCGCTGAACCAGAATGGCGACAGCTGCGATCAATCCGGCAATGATCGGCACACTGACGACGAACCAGCGAAACAGCTTTGGCCGACGCGCCGCCGCATCTGTGCGCTGTATTGGCGTCGACGCCTGCTCATGATCATTTTTCAATCCTGGATCTGTCATTGACTCTCAACCGAGTAACGAATCGAAAAACAACTCTGCGCTGACAACGGATAAGATTCCACTGCACGTCAGTTATACAAGTCGCATTTGCCCGCGGCCAGCGTTTGCTGATCAATGACGGGGTTACGCGAAAACCACACGCTTCAGTCTCGCTTTGGCGTCACATCGTTGAAGAATAGGATCAGGTGCAACACAGAATTGCTCGCGTCTCGTTTGTAGAATACTGAAAACGGTCGGATACAATGGCCAGCCTTGAATCTCCGGAAGCGTCTCTGACACCTATTCTTCACAATCACTGGATACTCACATGAAACTGGTGGTGCGGCCTTTGCGCTGTGCGACTGCCGCCGCGTTGTTCTTTGCTGTCGGCTGCGGGCTGACGGCCGCGTATGTCCATGTCAACGCGCACAGAGCTGTGTTGGCGGCAGACCAGGCCCTGATGAATGGTGATGCGGCCGCCGCTCGCAAAGAAATCGCCTGGCTGATGTGGTTTGAGCCAAATCACGCCAGAGGGCTCTATCTCCAGGGCATGAGCCGGCAGATGGATAATGACTATCCAGCAGCCATCGAATGCTTCGAAAAGTCTTTCGCCGCCGATCACCGGAAAGACACCAGGCTGCGGCAGCAGTTAAGTATCGCGATGGCGATTACGCTACTCCAGGATCGCCAGCTGGATCGTGCAGAAATCGCTCTGCGAGAACATCTCAATCGGTATCCGCTCACCGACATGGCGCGTGATGAACTGGCCGAGTTGTACCACTCGCAACTTCGCAGCGACACAGCTCGGCAGCTTCTCGAAGAACGTTGGAAACTGCTGCCGCATGATCTTTCGGTCCTGCCGGACTTGCTGGTGATTGCGGAAGTTCGCAATTCGAACGAGGTTGTCGCCCACCTTGAGAAAATCAACAAGGAACGTCCAGGGCAGACGTCGGTCGTGTTGGGACTTGGATCCGCCTGCTGGCAGATGGGTGAAACTGAGCGTGGGAGACAGTTTCTGGAGGAAGCGCTGCGACTGGACCCCGATCATCCGCGCGTCAGGCTGATCGGGGCGGACTATCTGGTCGACGATGGCAACCTGGACAGAGCGGAAACCCTGCTGAACGGCTTGAGGCCGGAGCAACAGAATGCACAATACTGGTCTGTCCGCAGTCGAATTGAGGAACGACGGAAACAATATCCGCAAGCCATGATTTTCATCGACCGTGCGTTGGCGGCCGATCCTTTTGATCGGACCTATCGGTATCGCAAGGCACGTCTGTACCAGCGCCTCGAAAAATCTGCCGAGGCCAGGGAGCTGCACGAGCGGGTCTCGCAACTTGCCAGTTCCTGGTTCGCCCTGGGAGTCTTTGCGGTGCAGTGGCAGGGCGACACAGTTCCGTCGTCAGACGACTGTCGGAAAATCGCCGAGCTTTATACAGTTGTCGGAAAATCGGACTACGCAGCTGCATGGCGGCGACTGATCAAAAGTGCAGAACGCATCGAAGGACAGACAAGAACGGGGTCAGGTTCTGTTATAGTCGATCCACAACAGTTCTACTTCCCAGACGCAGTTGACTGACGAGTTGTACCCTTGAACGGCAAAATCGTTTCCCTCACTCTGGTGCTGGTCGTGTTGGCCGGTTTTGTGGCGCTCCGAGTTATTCGGACGGACCAGCCGGCGGAACCGGAACGCCAGACATCCCCATCTGCCGACATGGAAAATGGAGCTTCTGCGGTCCACGTAACGCGATCGACGGAAGAATCCCCCATCCGTTTCACCGACGTGACACAGCAATCCGGTATTGTGTTCCGCTATTACGGTGCTCCGACTCCCGAGCAAAACATGGTTGAACAGAACGGCGGCGGAGTTGCCCTGCTGGATCTGGACGGTGATACCGTACTCGACGTATTCCTCGTGAATGGCTCTCAGTTCGCAGCCACAGCGGAAGCTGTCGGGGCGTCAAACCAGGTCTTCAGGGCCACGACAGGGGGGGCATATGACGACGTGACAGTGGTCGCGGGACTGCAGGCGTTTGGTTTCGGTATGGGCTGCACAGTGGGAGACTATGACAACGACGGATTTCCGGACGTGTATGCGACGTATTACGGACGCAACCGCCTGTGGCACAACAATGGCGACGGCACATATCAGGAAGTCACAAGCCAGGCAGGCGTCGGCAATGAATTGTGGGGGACCAGTGCTGCCTTTGCCGACCTTGATGCGGATGGCCTGCCGGACCTGTACGTGGTCAACTATGTGACATGGAACGCCACGGAGCCCCCGTGTTATTCCATCGGCGAGCCGAAAGTCCGGATCGTGTGCGGCGCCAGCAATCATTCCGGTCAACCTGACATCCTGTATCGTAATCTGGGGCAGGGTGAATTCGAAAATGTGGGTGTGACGGCCGGCATCGCGATCCCGGACGAAGGCAAGGGGCTGGCAGTAGCGATCGCGGATTTTGACCACGATCATCGTCCCGATATCTTCGTCGCCAATGACACAACGGGTAACTTTCTGTTTCAAAACATGGGTGAGATGAAGTTTAAGGAAGTTGGCATCCAGCGCGGCGTGGCCTTTAACGGAATGGGAGAACTTGGTGCAGGCATGGGAGTCGGCTGTGCTGACTATGACCGGGACGGTCGCCTGGACCTGTGCGTTTCCAATTTCCGCCACCAGGTTAACGACGTGTTTGCAAATCTGGGCGAATCCGGCTTTGTGGCCACCACCTCGGACGTCGGAGTTGATCAGATCTCAATGCTGTCACTCAGCTTTGGAATTCTGCTGAAAGACTTCGACCTGGACGGATGGGCGGACATGTTTGTTGCAAACGGACATATCTGGGACCTGTCGACGGTGTCGCAGCATAGTGAATACAAAATGCTGCCACAGTTACTGCTCAACCGGCAAGGGCAACGGTTCGTGGACGCGACGCAGCAAGCGGGGGATTACTTTCAAAAACGATGGGTGGGACGAGCCGTCGCGGCCGGCGACCTGGATAATGACGGTGACACGGACCTGGTCGTTACTCACATCGATCAAAATGTGGCTGTGTTAAGAAACGACAGCCAACGGGCAGGACCAGGTCTGCGAATTCGTCTGATTGGAATAAAGTCAGCCAGACAGCCACTCGGTGTGAGAGTCGAAGCCCGCTTCGGCTCGGAACGTCTCGTGGCTCACATACCGGCCGGAGAAAGCTTCCAGGCGGCCCATGATGACCGGTTGCTCATTCCACTTGGCGACGCCGAGCGGATTGATGAGTTCCGCGTATACTGGCCGGACGGACGAATGGAATCGTGGCGAAACCTGACGGCAGGCCGTCCGCTGGACCTGCGGGAAGGAACGGGTGAAACGGTACTCTTCAACGAATAGCGAAAAGTCCCGGTCGGTCGTCTCCAGGGTGGGCGTCCGCTCACGACCTCCGACGATCCTTCGGCCAGCGGTGGGCACGTCGAGTCATGCCGATGGTCCTGAAGGAGCTGATGCGGCACAAGACGGTGCTGACGACCGAGAAATACTATGCCGGAATCCAAGCTCAGGAGACCGCTGCGCATCTCCGGAAGGTGATGGAAGCCGAGCTGAAACGCCAGAAGTCAGAAAAGGTGAATAAAGAAGACGCCGAATCTGACGCCACTCACGAAAATCAGTAAAAACATTACCCCGGGTGGGACTCGAACTACCGCGTAAAACACTGGGGTTTTGAACCACGAATTGAAAAGCGACCCAGAAAGCGACGCAGATTGATTCAGGACGCTGGCAGGATAGAATCATACAGAACACTTACCCGTGTCGCAGAATGCGAACCATCTCGGCATTCTGCGACAACTTGTCAGACGTTACTTCGTTGGGAGAACGTCACCGCCTACTGGCTTTCAGTTTCGACAAATTGCGATGACCAACATGTCGAGTGAATCGTTTGGCGCGAGTCAGTCTTTTTCGATGAGGAAGAAATTCCTCTACTCGTTTTGCGTTCTCGTTGCGTTCTTTGGCGGATTAGAAGTGTTGTTCCGTTTCCTAGGCATTGGATCGCCCCCTGAAGTCGCTGATTATATCGCGAATTGGGGAATTCAATGGCAAGGGGAGTTCTATACAGTCAGGCCGAACCCGACATACGGATTCAACACCGATGGCGTGCGAGACTACCAGCACAAGGTGGCGAATTCCGAAAACCACGTGCGAGTCGTATGCTTGGGCGACAGCGTGACCGCCGGCTATGGACTGGAGTACGAAGACAGTTTTCCAGCCATACTAGAGCAACGCCTCACCAATGCAGGCCGCTCGGTGGAGGTTTTTAATGTCGCACTACCGGGGTGGTCGACTCGGCAGGAGTTCATTGCATACAGCACTATCGTACGGAAGTATAAGCCAGATCTTGTCATTCTGGGCATCTGCCTCAATGATGTTGCGGAAATGCAGAATAACACTTCGCGACCATCGGCGACGGTGGCGTGGCTGAATCGGTACTCATACCTGTTTCGCAGCATGATACGATCCGAGTCTCAGGAAATTGCGAGGGTTGAAGAACTATTCCAATCCCCCAATGCCCGTCACGTGCAACATGGCTGGGAGGTGTGCCAAGGCGAAATCCTCAAGTTGGCCGATGCTGTGCATCAAGACGGTTGCCGTTTCGTGCTGATTGTCTTCCCATTTCGCTTCCAGGTAGAACCGCACCCTCCACAGCCGTTTGCGCAAGAACGTCTATCACGTTTCGCAAAGACCAGAGGTATTGAGATGCTGGATGTCCTGCCCGCATTGCAGCCTGTCGGCCCACAAGCGTTTTGTGACTACGATCACCTTTCAAAAATTGGCGCCGACGCTGTAGCCACCAGGATTATCGAAAGTGGCGTAATTCTCGTTGACTAATATATGCAACCTTCCTTCGATGCCACGGTCTCGAACGTAACGCCGGATAGAGATAGGTCAGCAGCACCGAGACTGGTCTGCTGCTCGTGGCGACCGAACCGACGCCGACATAAAATCACACAAGGCGGATAGGCCCCGGGGTTGCTCCCGAGACCGAACACAGGCACCCTGGCCTGCTTGCGAACTGGATTCCGACAGTGGCCTACAGGGTGGCCTATTTGCTCCAGATTCTGAATGGTACAAGACATTTGGCGATCTGCTGAAGGCGTCGGGATTCACTGAGCCTCAAATCGTTCTGATCGACGAAGCGTTGCGCGAGTCCGGGCATTCGATCCGTGAGCGTGACCAAGACACGTAATGCCAACGGAGTTCGGCACATCACGGGCAGAAAAAACGCGGCTAGCGTTGAGGAGCATGGCGTGTTTATCGCGTGGATCGGGGTGCGGCATGATACGGCACGCCTCGCGACGGCTTCAACCAGGCTATTCTTCGGCTGTTTCCGGCAACAAGGCCGTGGCGGACCTGATTGCTCCGGTCGTTGCCGAAAGTCTTCGCAATCAGGTCCCGACGGACTGAGTGAAAACTGGTCGTTGTAGATGGCTCATTCAAGTTGCTCAACAGAGTCCCGGCAAACGTCGAGCCGGATGTTTCGTGGCGGCCGTCAACTTCGACGTGACGATGTGGTTGCCGCCTGACTCTTTGGTCTTTTCAATCCGTCAGTTGCCAATCGGGATGCGCGACCAGCAGATGCTCTGCTATTCGGCGCGCGATGAACCGATTGCCAGTGCTGTTCCAGTGTCCGTTCGGGGCTTCGTATTCGCTGGAGTTGGCGCTTCGTTCGGCGAGTTCTTCAACGAGATCCAGCACATCAATGCCTGGAGATGTGGCCACACGATTACGGAGGCGGCTGAGTGCATACATGGTGGAACGATTTGATAATGCTGAGCGAACAGTTGGACCGTCAACGATATGAACCACGGTCAGCGGAACTTCGTGCCTGTCGCAGATTCGCTTTGCTTTCTGTAAAAGGGCGTTTAACAGATCCTCATATTCCGGCATTTGATCTGGTGTAGGCAGCGTGGGCCGCCCCCAGAGCCACGCGGCCGTAAAACTCTGCCTTACAAGCCAGGGCTGCCGTGACTTTTCAGGCACCGGTACATTTGCGACCGCCAATTCTCCCTCATTGAGCCAAAATACCGGCTTTGCGTGGACGAACTCCGGCTGTGTGTCCCTTGCAATATCAAACGTGAGATAGATCAGCACAACGTGCGTTGGGTTGAATTGAAAAACCTCGTCTTCCAGACGCATGACCATTTGGCCAAGCCCGTATCCGTGGACTCCGAAATTCAGTCCTTCGACATCTTCAAGCAGGTTCTCCAGATGAAACGGAACGGTCTCGTCGTCGTTGACCTCTTCACCGAATGTGCATGAATCTCCCAGAAAACAAACTCGCTGTATGCCATCGGGTCGGGCAAGTGAATAGTCGTGATCGGATCGCAACCCCTGCGAGTTAATTGTGATGTCAAACGGAATGCGATCGTCATTGGAATAGTTTGGAACATTTGTCCAGCCATACGAAGCGTGGTATGCGTCCCAATGATATGTCGTGTCCAGCCATTGACCTGGTCGCCATTCAGTGACACCGGTGATGTGTTCAATGCCAGCGTAGCTCGAACGCAGCACAACTTCAGTCAATCCAACGCAGGTCAGGGCCGTGATCAGCGCGATTCCGATGGAAAAGGCTGCCTTCTTTCTGGTGGATATTGTCATGTCGGGACCCTGATTGCCGCGCGAGCGAGTTGCGCTGTTCCGTATGGGCGACATCCCAGGTGTGCCGTTCACATTAACGCCCTGAATAAACCTCGACACAGTGCCCGACGTACTGGTTACGTTGCAGAAGCTGGAGCAGCTGATGTACGTCGCTGCCATCGGCGACTGATCACCACAAGTCCAGCGTGTCCGAAAGTCCCAAACAGAGTAACCCAACTCAGAATCACAAGCCAGGGGTGTCCCGCCGGACGATAGTCGAATTCAACATGGTTCAGGCCTTTCGTCACCGGAATCGCGCGAAACAGAAAATTGCCGACCCCGACATTTACGGCGTCGCCGTTGATTGATGCCCGCCAGCCGTTAGCCCAACGGTCCGTAAACAGCAGCCATCCGTCGTCCGGGCATTGCACGTCAAACCTGACCTCAGTCGTGCTGTAATCTGACAAAGATATTTCAATCGGCTCGGCAGCAGGCGCGGAACCGATGTCACGAATAATGGCATCAGTCACAGTCGGGTCGACCGGACCCTTTGGCGTGAAGGATTTCCCATCGTGAATGACGAGAGGCATCGCACGCAATTCCTGCGTCCGGCGCACGAACGCCTCGAATAGTGCGTCGTCGTGCAGCACCTTCGTTGCGCTCCGAGAAAACCAAACGCGGCTGTCCACGACGCTGTTCGCCAGCAATGCCTCTTCGCACCAACTCGTCTTCAGGCTGGAGAAGTCAGCTGTGCCAAGTGCGTTGCGAGAATGAAATCGATGATTCAAAGTGCTGAAGCTCTCCAGCAGCGGTACTTTGCAATACAGGTTTTGATTCTGGATAAAGACGCCTGGTAGTGTATAAAAACGGTCGAGACCCGTATTCTTGAAATCGATCGAACGAATTCGCAGTGGTTCGTTGCGAGGACGCATTGAGAATGCGGGTGCAGACATGAGTGACTTCGACTGTGAGAACGCAAGGCCCGCATCAACCCAGACAAGTAGAGTCAGCAGTACCGGACCGACTGTAGCTACGAACCATCTCCCGGTTTCTGAACTCCGTTTTTCTGTTGCC
>JBDONA010000863.1:0-10680 GCA_039831575.1 Fuerstiella sp.
AGGATACAAGGACCTCCCTAAGCTGCTCGAAGCTCTGCAACGCGAACTCCTTGACAAATAAACTCTGTCTCGCTGAAATCAATTCTCAAGCCAATACCGTCACTCACGTTTCAACTACCGACGGGACGCCCTCAGCGGAATCATGATCACAAGTGGAAAGAGAGGGCCCGAGACTGGTGCGTGCCAGCACACACCCTACTATTCTCGTTCAGCGTTTACGTACCGTTTTCGGAGTTGAATGATGCGTCCGTACTCTGCTTGCTGCAGCGATTCGTTCTTCGTCGTGTCGGTAGTCCCATACTGTGCCACGCAATGGCAAAGATCACGCCTGCAGGGCCACTGGCCCACAACACGAGGATCGCGGTCCGATCACTTATGAAATTCGTGAGAATCCCATACGGAATAAAACCGAGCCATGCGAAGATAAGTCCTGCCATCAGAGCGCTGCCGGACACGCGGAGGACCTCCCGGCCCGCCGGGCGTGATTCTGCAGAAATCAGCATGGCACATCCGACGATCGACATCAGACCGCACAGAGCGATGACGACAACCGACGTGTAGATAGGAATCAGGCCGATACCCATGTTGGCTCTTTCAATTGGTGGTGTGCATCAGGACATGTTTGATGCCATCGATTTGCTGCAGCTAAGTAGGCCAGGACAGGTCCTGGCGCGCCCATCATCGTCAGTCACGGTGCCGTACTTCGTGCGGCCTACGGAAACTGAGGGCGATCCGAGCTTCTGGGATTGGCGTTCGTTACTGATCTTTGGCGGCGGCCTCAAGAATCAGTCGGGCCTTGTTGCACTCGCCAGCGAACAACAGGTCGGTCGCCTTTTTCAGTTCCGGTAGTCGCGGTGAATCCCGCGATTGCTGTTTCTTCAGTTGGTACAACAGGACGGGAAGTCGCAGGTCGTCCCGATCAAATGCCAAACGCGCTTTGGCGTGTTTCTGAACATGTTCCAGATAGCGATAGCCCGATGCTCTTGTGGGCTCAATCACCGTTCCTTCGCCATAGTCATTCCAGGTTGCGATTTGGATAATTGGCGAATCGCTTTTTTGTGCCATGTCAAAAGTCTCGGCAAACGTTTTGCCAGCGCGGTCATCGATTGAGCCATAACTGTCATGCAGCCCCGCCTGTTTGTAGATGTCATGGAATCCCGGAAACGTGACAGAAATGACCGATTCAGGTGCGCCGCCTCTGGAATGAAGAGAATGAAGATACGTACGCCATGCATCAGGAACTATTTCCTGTCCGCCGGTCACTGGCGGCCATCCGAACGCACCATCCATGCCTGTCTGCTGCGTCAGATGGGGGAGTCCAAAAAGCAGCGGACGTGGAGAAACTGCTGACACGAACCCACTCCAGTGATCCTTCTTGAAATACTGGGGACCAAAGACCAGCAGCACGGGGCGTTCCTTGAGTTTCAGGTACGCTTCATCGACGAACCAGTTGTCCGCCAGCCATTTCACAGCCTTCTGCCCCTGAACGACGTCGCTCTGGCGTGGCAGGAATTCTGCTTCCATCATGTGTTTGACCGTTTGGTCCTCATAACAGATGGCAAACTGAAGACCCGCTCTCTTGAGATGCTTGATGAAATGTTGTGTGTTGCGGTGCACGTCCCCGTAGTCCCGGAACTGTGCCGTGCCATACCAGTCGATGATTACCCCATCGATTCCTGCAAGTTTCATCAGCAGCACCTGGCATTCCAGAGCATCCGGGTCATTGGAATCGTAGAGACCGATGAGCGGATAATCGTGGGACGCGACTTCTCGCTGTCCATTGGCTGCGATGTTATCCGGATCGAAATGGTTCATCGTCCAGTGCCACCCCCAATGTCCGCTCACTGGTTTTGAGGCGTATCACGGCATGTAATGGACGAGTACCGTCTTCGAGTGACCCTGCGCTCGCAGGTCTGGTGAGGGGCTCAGTGCCAGCACGGTGGCACAAAGCAACACGAGTGTGCTTTGAGTTCTAATCAACGTGGGGAGCTTTCTGCAGGTCGGGCCACGATGACGTCAGGATAGTCGGTGGGCCATTCCGGATCAGCATCACATAGATGTTCGTGGCAAAAATTGAGCCCATATTGATCCATGCGATCTGCCGTCCTGATCAGAAATTGGGCGACTGCTCGAATAGCAGCCGTATCTCCAGCAAATGTGACCTCAGACAGGTCGATGGGAACGTCGTCGTCGTACTTTTTGTGATAGCCGAAGATTTTCATGAAGTGTTATGACCAGTCATTAGGGATCGTCTGACAAGTTCTTGTGCATTCGCAACTGTCGGGACACGTTACGACGTCTGTAAGCTACGAATACCGTCAGGTGAAATCAACGACGTGGCATTTGAGGCAGTTCACGAGCGGCGGGTGGACGGTGGTTGGAGCGAGGAACGAGCGGAACTCCCGGGACCGGCTTTGCCGGTTTGATTCTCCTTCGCAAGCTCAGTCCAGCCACCGGCCACCCCTGTACCGACGCGTCTGTTCGGGTTGGCGTTGCAAAAGCTGTCCGTTGTCGTCGTTCCCGCTTCCAGCCACAAACTCGATCCTTTGCCAGCCGCACGGCAAAGGGCCGGACGATGATATCATGCCGTTGCATGTGAGTTCGTTGCCAAACGGGTTACATGCCAGCGCTGGCGCGTCTCCATACGGCTCGGACGATGAAGTAGTCCATGATGATTGACGGAATCAGGAACATCGCGACAGCCAGGATCCAGTCGACACCCTGCCCAAAGATGGCGAAAATCAAGTAGATCAAGGCGGAACAGACGGCAATATCCAGAATCAACAGGGGAAAAAACAGTGCGTCGGCGACCGCGAGCGGCAGGCCGGATTGTTGACCCCGCGAATGACGGATGCTGCTGATCGCGGCCAGGCCCAGAATCGTTGTGCCGAAAGGAGCCGTCAGGCCAAGTGGCAGCACGGTCAGAGTCAGCGCCCATTGCCACCACGTCCGACCTCTCGCGAGGGCTGCGTACTCAATCACTTCGGCAGAGTCCGACTCACTGCGCGAATTCGGTATGGCGGTGTCTATTGAGACTGTTGTTGACTGGTCAGAAGTCGCACCGGCGGACCGCGAAACAGACTGCGATCTCACTTCAATCGGCGCTGGTCGCCGTTCGCTGGTCGTATAGGACGTCAATGACAGAACCAGTGTGATAAAGAAGAACGGTGCCCAACAGCCGCCAAGGAACGCCTTACGAGAAAAACGTGGCATGGTCGACGATGAAAGGCGATCCCCCTTTTCTGCCGCGAATTGTGCTGTTGGTTGCAGCGACGGATCCGACGGTACCTGTGTCGCCTGTCGTCTGACGGCGTGACCAGGTCGACCGCGCCAGGCGAACAGGAAGAATCCGACGGCCAGCAGTCCACAGAACCACACGATCAGGTTGTATGTCGTCGGATAAAGCCATGCGCCGATGTCGAAGAACGAATACATCAGCGGCTGCGTGCGTGCAACCTTCTTGCCGAGCAGCAGCGTGACCGCCGCCAGCAACCACAGGTTGCCGACGATCAGTGGAAACAGCCACATAGACGAGGCCACATGAGGCCGCTGAGTGTGCTCGGACTGTGGATCGGGTTGTGGTGTGCGACTCGTCTCAGTCGCAGTGCCGCCCAGTGGTACCGCGCCGGAAATCTGCTGGACATCGCTGGCGTGCTGATAGCGGCGGTCCGGATCCGAGGCCAGCGTCCGCAGCACCACCTGGTCCAGCCTGACATCGATCTGCAGCTTTTCGGACGGAGCTTCAAAGCGACCGATCGGAAGTTCGCCGGTGAGCAGTTCATAAAATACGATTCCCAGCGAGTAGATATAAGCGCGGTGGTCAATGGTGTGGGAACCACGCAACTGTTCGGGAGCCATGTAGTGAGGTGTTCCCATGACCTGGTTGGCACCCGTCAACGTCATGTCGGCCGGTTCGCGGTCCAGCAGCATCGCCAGGCCGAAGTCGGCAATTTTCACGCGGCCGTGCTGATCAATGAGAATGTTTTCCGGTTTGATGTCGCGATGCACAACACCTGCATCGTGAGCGAATTGCAACGCGGCGCAGATGTCGGGAACGATCTCCAAAGCTTCCCGGGCTTCCAGACGGCCGGCTTCCAGCATTTGCCGCAGGTTCAGACCGTCGACATACTCCATTACAAAATAAAAGTACTGCCCGGCCTGGCCGAAGTCGTGCACCTGCACAATGTTCGGATGATTGAGCTTGGCGAGTGTGCGGGCCTCGCGCGTAAACCGCTCTGCGAACGCCGGATCGCTGCTGATTTCCGTGGGCAGGATCTTGACGGCGACCGTGCGGTCCAGCCGCTGCTGCTGCGCTTTGTAAACGGCTCCCATCCCGCCTTTATCCAGAAGCTCCCGGATTTCCAGATCGGGAAAATGAGCCGCCAGTGCAGCGGGATCCGGGGGAATGAATCCGGCCGTCACCGGTTCACTGGGGAATCCTGCCTGCAGCAGACACTTCGGACAGATCCCCGCTGGCGCATGCGGCGGCAGCGGTTCATGACATTTGGGGCAGTTTCGTTGGTCGGACATCAGAGACACTCCAGGAGATTGCTGTTCTGCTGTCCACTGACGGAAACCAGATACGGGGTAACACGATTTCCCATAGTTTTCTGAATATCAGTTCTGAAACAGTGCAAACAGACTGCGGATCTCTGTGTCGACGTCTTCGGGGGTAGCCACAATTTCCGCAATTTCCTCGCGCAGAATCTCGCGATATCGACGCCGCATACGATGAGCCGTCATCTTCATCGCGGCTTCCGTGGAAGCGAGCTGCGCAGCCACGTCGGCGTATGTTGTTTCTGAATACTGACCAATGATAAAGTCCTTCAGGTGCTCAAATTGCTCACCTTTTCCGGCCTCTTCGTACTCGTGCTGCAGTCGGTCGGTGACTCGTTCCAGCAGCGTCATGGCCCACTGTCGTTCGTAGATTTGCTCGGCAGTCAGGTCGCAGGCTGGTTCCTGTGAGATGCGTGAATCGCCCACCTGAAAATCAAGCGACAGCACTCGGCGCCCCCCGCCACGTTTTTCGGCACGAGCTTTCTCCCACTCCTTCGAGAGAAAGTGCTTGAAGGCGGTGATCAGAAACGAACGGAATCGCCCACGTTCCGGATCGGCATCGGCCAGATAATTCTTTGCCAGAAGCTGCTGGAAGAAGGCCTGCGTCAGATCGTGTGCTTCCTCAACGTCGTCCACGCGTTTGCGTACATAGGCATACAACGGAAACCAGTACGCCTGGCACAGTGATTCCAACGCTACCCTGGAATCCGGCGATGAAGTCTGTCCCGCCGAGTTAACGATACTCCACCGCGTCGTTGCAAATCCGGCGGCTCCGGAAGGACCTGAATTACGATACTCTTTGGGCAGAATCAGAAGTGTATCATGCTGATCACCGGCGTGAACACACAGCGGCACGCGCTGCGATGCTGAGACCTTAGTTGAATGGTTGTGAAGCTGGAGAGGGTGGCCGGGGTTGAAACGCTTGTGCTTACCCACAAACCTGGTTAGCCGCTTCGTAGTCACAAAGTTTTGAACAGAAGGTCGCGAAGGAAGCGAAGAAGAGTAGTGGTGGTCATGTCTCCTGGCTTTCTTTGGGATCTTCTGTTTGATTGTGACTTCCGTCTGCGGCGGCACACTCAGTCCAGCCCCGGCCACCCACCGCCTTTTTGATGAAGTCGTTCCATTGGCGTGAAATCGAGGGGCCGATCAGGGAGAATGAAATTCCCAGCTGCTACCGTGAGACGTGAGATTCCAAATTCGGAAGGAGTATGGGGTATCCTTGGGCAGCGACGATCGCTCGGTCGCAGCGCCGATAGATTTGCCCGGCACCGTTCTGTGTGTTCGATCGAATCGCGTTCTATCAACTGAAAGATTATGAAGTGGAATACAAGGTTCTGGGCAACACAGGGGTGAAGGTTTCGCAATTGTGTCTTGGCACAATGTCGTTCGGAGGCGACGCGGACGAAGCCACGTCAGCGGCGATGTTCAAGCAATGTCGCGACGCAGGGATTAATTTCTTTGATTGTGCCAATGTGTACACCGCGGGACGCGCCGAAGAGATTCTTGGCAAGCTGATCGATGATTGTCGGGACGAACTTGTGATCACCAGCAAAGTGTTCGGCCAGATGGGGGACCACGCCAACGCTGGCGGTTTGTCTCGCCGCCACGTGAAACAGGCGGTTGAGGATTCACTGCGGCGGCTGAATACCGACCGGCTGGACGTTTATTTCGTGCACCAATACGACGTCGACACTCCCATCGAAGAAGTGGTCGACGTGCTGGATGAACTGGTGCGTGAGGGCAAGATTTTGTACCCGGCCGTGAGCAACTGGTCCGCCTGGCAAACAGCGAAAGCGCTTGGAGTCGCGGAGCGGAAAGACAAAGTCCGTTTCGCCTGCATACAGCCGATGTACAACCTGACCAAACGGCAGGCCGAAGTGGAATTGTTGCCGCTGGCCGAATCCGAGCAACTTGGTGTCATCCCCTACAGCCCAGTCGGCGGAGGCTTGTTGGCCGGTAGGTATTCGACGGGGGCAAAGCCCAAAAGCGGTCGCCTGGTTGAGAATTCGATGTATACGAATCGCTACTACGAAGACATCTATTTTGAGGTGGCGGAGAAGTTTGTGGCCCATGCCAACGTACGAGGGGTGCATCCGGTTTCGCTGGCGGTGGCTTGGGTGGGGGCTCATCCCGCAGTCACGGCACCGATCATCGGTGCCCGCAATCCTGAGCAGTTGCAGGCCTCGCTGGCCGCCGTTGATGTGGACATGACTGCTGAATGGCGCGCAGAAATCGACGCTCTCTCGCCGACTCCTGTGTTAGCAACCGATCGCAGCGAAGAACGCTCCTAGTGTCAGTGGTTGCGGGTACGCGACTCCGCAACGCTTCCATTCAGAAGAGTCGACGACCGACCTGTCGGATGCACCGCCACCGTTCAGCTTTGAAATTGTTCGCCGGAACCGCTACCCGTCTGTCCGATACGCACTGTGCTTCGTCAAGTCTAAGAATAGGCGTTGTTCCGTAGCCGAACTCGCCAGAGTTTGGAGGTTTTTCTCTATGGCGTCCAAAGTCTGGCGACTTCGGCTACCCCATAATCAAGCCTTGACGAAGGACTTGAGCAGTTTACGAAAACACGTGGCTCGTTCTGTAGCGGAATTCGCCAAGAATTTCGGCAGAGACAGGTCGAAAGCCTTGGCGGCTTCCGCTACGACAAAAAGTAACCTGCTCTAGTCCGTCAGTTCTTTGACGCGGATGTTGCGCCAGTGCACGGTACCTTTTGACCCTTTGTGAATCTGCAGCCCGAAGAAGCCTTTTGGATATGTCCCATCGTCCACCCAGTGAGCGGCCGGAACACCATTAATCCACGTCTTGACAACGTTGCCTTTCGCCATGATCGTCAACCGGTTCCAGCCGGCCCTGTCCAGGGCTGCGCGTGCATCCTTGTGTTCTTTCAACCAGAGCGGATAGAAGTATCCACCACAGCTCTGCCCGTAAATTCCGCCGGACCAGAAACGGTCCCCGGTTATGCCTTCCATCTCCGCCTGTGGTCCAAAGACGGTTGCTCCATTCTTGCCGGGCCTGGTCTGAGCTCGAAACATTACGCCTGAGTTTCCATCGACTTCCCATTTCATGTCGCAGGTGAAGATGAAGTCTGTGAAGTCGACTTTTTCAGTACACAGGTAGGTACTTGCCGATCCGGGGACGCACGTTCCAACCAGCAGATCGCCTTTGGCCTCAAAACTGCACGTTCCACCTTTCGGTGTCCAACCGCTCAGGTCCTTGCCGTTGAATAAAGGCGTGAATCTGTCGGATAAATCCGGCTCGGCGTCGGTGTTGAGCAGCATCTCCTCAGGTTGTGGAATGTTCTGTTGTGTCTTGTATTTCGTATGCCACTTGCCCTGAGAAGGATCCACTTCACCTGCCGTGGCAATTTCGCCGGCAACAAAGCAAATCAATATCGCAGCGAGACGCGAACGACTGGTCGTGCTGATTGGTCTTCGTAACACTCTTTTTCTCCAATGAATTTCTCGTGTGGTATACGTTTTCTCAGGTTGGCCGATGCAGTCATTCCTGTCCAGACAACTGAGCTGGATGAACAACCGGGACGTCTGCATTGTACGACTGACAGCGGGATTATTGGTCAATTCGCTTCACTCTGACGTCCCAGCACATCCGCCAGCGATGCAGCGATTTTCGCATGGCTGAGATGAGGATCTTTGTTGGCGACGCCGTATTCGTGCAGCGCCTGACCCAGTCGTTTGGCGACTGCTTTGGTTTCCGGGCGGTCGTAAAAATTCTGCAGCTCGTCCGGATCTTCTCGAGCATCGAACAGCCATGGCGTGTCATTGACCGAAATGATTAACTTGTAACGGGCGTCAACGGCTGCCACCCATGCGGCGTTTGTGCCGGAATTACGAAGAAATGCGACCGCAGATTGCTCATTGTTCCGCGAAGATTTCGATGCATCAGCCAGTGCGGCGGACAGGTCGCGTCCCTGATCGTTGGGGTCGGCGGGCAGATTCAACAGTCCAAGTACGGTTGGTGTCAGGTCAACTGTGCCTATCGGCTGAGTGTAAACCTGATCGGCCGCGATACGGTTTGGTTGACGAAGGATCATCGGCACGCGCGCCGATCCTTCGTACGGATTGCCTTTGTTCTGCCGATCGTGTTCGTAACACAGATCACCGTGATCGCTGGTCATGATGATCAACGTATTGTCCAGGCGTCCGGCCTGCTTGATTTGCCCCAGCAGGCGACCGATGTTGTCGTCCAGACACTGAACCATACCAAAGTACCGCGACATATCCTGGCCACGAAACACCGGATGCTTTTTGCTTGCGCCAAGCCATTTCGGTGACGGTTTGCCGCTTTGATACGTTCTGGGCGGCATGAACGGCAGGTCATCAAACCGGTGATCGTACGGACTGCGCACGGTGTTGGGACCGTGTGGATCGGGATAGCTGATGACGGTGAAGAATGGCTTTGTTGCTTCCTTGTCAGTGATATAGTCGATGGCTCGATTCGTCAGCCAGTCGGTTGAAAACGTCTCACTGTCGGCACCGTCGACAGCATACGACGGCTGGCCTTTCTTTCGTGCTCCGACCGCCGGCATGCCGTCTTCGATTACGAATTTTTTCCAATGTCCTCGATTGAACATGAAATCCTTGAATTGAAAACCGCCATCTACCTTTGGCGCCCACTCGGGTTTTCCATCGCCACCAAGATGCCACTTGCCGATAAAGGCGGTGCGATAACCGGCATCATTGAGTCGATCGGCCAGCGTCGGTACTGATCGATCCAGGACATGGTTATTTGTCGGAACGCCCACAGCATGTGGATAGCGTCCGGTGATCATTGCTGCTCGACAGGGTGAACACACCGGAGATGTTGCGTATGCCCGCGTGCACATCACACCATCTTTGGCCAGACTGTCCAGATGAGGCGTCGGGACGGTGGCGCCCAGTCCCCACATTTCCGCCTGTTCTCGCGGCATTGATTCGCGATAGCACCCCAGCGTCCGAAAGTTATGCTCATCCGTGACAATGAGCAGCACATTTGGCGAAGCACTTTTAGCTGCTTGTGCCGTGCAGGGAAACACGGCGAGGACCAGTAGTAACGACAGTTGTAGGTTGAGGCGTGGCATCGCTGCATCTCAGTTGAAGTGGCATGACCTGTTCGGCGATGGCACGGTTCTACAATGATCAATGCCGTTCTTCCATAAGACTCCCGTGGTTTCGGCCAGACGAACGTGGATTCTCGATGATACCGACATGTGCGGAGGCACTTTCCGAAGACAAACTCAGCAATTGACGTCGGTCCGGAGCCGATCACATCGAATCATTCGTTGGCATTCACCAGCAAAAACTCTCCTTTCGCAGTTGGGAAAGATCGGCCGCATGCCGTGCCGCAGCCGCTTAGGGCTTTTCACTCATTTTCGTGAACAGTACTGGCTCGCGGGGATGCTGGTTTCTCAGGCGGACACACGTGTTTCGAAGCCACAAGTCAGCGTTGAACGCTGTTGTCCACTTCGCTGTCGATGTTTTCCGGAAGGAAATCCTGACGGGTTCGCTGAACTTCCTCGTTTCGAATTGCCGGTCGCAACATCCACCACAACTGTCCTGCCGCAAGAAGGCTCCATGCCGTGTTGAATGCCGAACGGTCCCAGTACGTCCACGAGGGAAGATCAACTGCGCCGACGAGTCCCCAAAGCACAATCCACAACAGAGTGCCCAGGATGACTGTCGCAGCAAGTCGCAGTTTGCGAACTTCTACTCGCAGACACCAGCACATGAACGCCATCAGAAATGTAGATCGCAAGCCGATGTTTGCGAGAATCGACTCACTCTGCGTCAGCAATACTCCATGCAGCATCAGGACAAGGAGTTCGGCAGCCCATAGACAAGCGTAACCACCGCCCGCCAGCATTAGCAGTTGCGGCAGAATGTTGGCAAGCCGATCAGACTTTCGTCCGAACCCAACCGCCAGAACGACTCCTGCAATATAAAAGGACGATCCACGAAGCTGATGAATAAGGATTGGCATACTCGCCATGTCGTTTCCGTAGACAACGTGGCTGAAGTTAAAGAACACGGTAATGCTGATGGCTGAAACCCCGCCGGCCAGTCCGCCGATTTTCATGGCCCACCCGAATGCCGGTGCGCGTTCTCCGTGCAGAACCGGAAT
>JBDONA010001120.1:0-2442 GCA_039831575.1 Fuerstiella sp.
AGAGAATGCTCCTACCGCTGTAGAGACTGTCGACAACCAGCACGAACTTCCGATCCGGGAACCATGCGGCCACCAGTGCGATCATCTCGGCCATCAGTTCGGGCCGTGTTTTGTGGGGTGTTTTGCTTCCTTTGCGATTCTCCTTCGCGTTGGCTTTCGCTTGCTTCTTCGCCTGGGCCGCTTGTTTCGCTTTTTTTGATGCGGCTTTCGTTTGCTCGGCCCTGATCTTCTTTTTGATCTTCCCTTTTCCTTTGGTGAGTCCCTGTCGATTGCGATACAGCCTCATACAAATGGGCAATGCAAACACCTTCGTCGGTGCCCACCACGGTTTCGCAATGATGACGCACAGATCAACCCAATCGTGTCCCCAATGACAAATCTTCTTTGACTTAGACGAGCTGAGCGGATCGTGATGCATGCCAGTGCCGAAGATTCCCAGACCACGCTTGCGACACAGCGTATCGTCGCCAGCGAGTACGATATCACCATCCGGACCGACAAGAGTTTTGACGATTAGCTGAGCCAGCAGCTTCCAGAGATGATCGATATCCCAAACGGCCTGGCTGAAGAAGCGGTGATAGTCTGAGAAGTGACCGTTACCGACCGAGTCGCTGGAGATGATCAGGTCGGTGACATAGCGATGCCTGACCGAGAGAATCCAGCCGGTCATCATCAGCCGAAACGTCGCAAAGCTGGGCTCTGTGAAAACGGGAGCGAACGACTGTAGTAAGACATCGAACGAATTGGTAAGTTCCATCTCGGGCGGCTTCCGTGCCAGTGGAATTGAAAGTTAAGAGATTCAAATTCCAATTGTCACGGGCCGCCTTTTATATGCCAATATCATTCCCGAAAAGTGCGAAACTGGAACTAAGCACTCAAAAAACGATTGCGTTGAGCGAGCGGGACCCGCTGTTCGACTGAAGCACCGGCGAAATCGCAATCGGCCGGCCGGGTTCACGAAGCGTGAATCCGCCGGGAGGAAGGTTATCGTTCCGCACTGGAAGCGGCAACGGACCGTAAGAAGACCGATAATTCTTCAAAAACCTGCTCCCGCGCGGAATGCAGCACGTCGTTGTGGCCAACAGCCGGCAGAGAGACCCAGCGTTTGGGAATTCCATTCGCAGATTTGTCAGACGCTGCGTCAAACAGGCGTTCTCCCAGCGTTTGGCTGACGACTTCGTCGGCATCGCCATGCAGTTGAATGAACGGTGAGGTCACGCCGGCGATCCGTTCGACAGAAGGATATCTGTCCAGCAGGATTGCTCTGACCGGGACCCATGGATACTGCCAGGCGGCGACATCCACCATCGATGAGAATGTGGCCACCGTAATCAGTGCGGCCGGTGCGGCGTTTGCCTGGGACTTCTGAGCCGCGAGATGAACCGCCGCCGCACCTCCGAGTGAGATTCCCATGACGATCACCCTGTCCGAATCGAACCCGAGCTGCAGAACGGCGTGGTCCCATGCGGCCAGAGCATCGTCTTCGATGGCTGACTGAGACGGCGTTCCGGTCGAATCCCCGTAGCCTTGATAATCGATCGCCAGAACATCGCAGCCAAGTGCATGGAGCAGCTCGTACCACACGGTCCGTCCTGCTCTGTTTCCGGCATTCCCATGGAACAGCAACACAATCGGTCGATGTCCGACATGGTCAGGATCATGGCGCAAATACCAGCCTCGGACCGTTTGACCATTTGACGATTCGAAGTGAACATCGACTGCGGCAGGGAACAGTCTGGTGACGGCGCTGTATTGCGAGACAGGCAGCGCCTCGGCCGTGATCGGATGATACATCAGTTTCCGCTGAACAAACGAAAGAACCACGACGCTGGACACCCACAGGATGAGAACGAACCGCAGGACCCTTGTGCAGATATACCAGGCCTGTCGCAGGAACTTCTTCACCGCGTGACTTTCTGCGATCGAACTGCAGGGCCGTTGCAGCACGACAGGCGTGGTCAGCTGCCTTCAAACGGACTTCAATACAGCTCGCTTTTGCTCGATGAACTTAACATGATGAGGGATATGTTCCGTAATCCGTTCCAGCAGAGTCTCCAGAGTCATCGGGCCATCCTCACTGTGAACCGCTGTCCTCTGCCAGGTCTCGACTTCCTGATGCTCCAGAATACTGGCGATGTGTCGCCGAATGGATGCAATCAGCGCGAGCTCGTCATCGATCTCGCGGTGACTGCAAAATGTATCGTTGACGGAGTCATCCGGTGACCATCCAAAGATGGTGGGATTGTCCTCGATCAAAACACGCTTCATTCGATCTGCATACACAATCTCAGCGTCGGCGAGATGGCAAACGACCTACCGCACCGACCACGAGTTGGCAATTGGAATTGTGTCAGCCTGATCGTCGGCAAATCCCAGGAGCGCCTGTTGCAGCGCGTCGGGACCACGTGAATAGTCAGCAAGCAGTTGTTGAGGATGCATGAG
>JBDONA010000294.1:0-10607 GCA_039831575.1 Fuerstiella sp.
AGTCGAACTTTCTGGCCACAAGTTCGCGGTGCCAGCGGAGAATCGTGTCTGGCGTAAAGATGGTCGTCAGTTCCAGCAGAGCCTTGCGACCGATGGCGTGAGCCTTCACCGCCAGTAACCGACGCTGGTCGTCATCGAGCAGCAGTCGCTTCTTTCCGAGCTTTTTGAGCAAAGCCTCGATCTGTGCGTTCTGGAACTCAATGATCTGTTGCTGGTGTTCATTTACCATGCCACAGAGGGCAGCGAGCAGAATGTGCCATGGTTGGAGCAGGAACGACATGTTCGGCGCCGAAATCGGCAAGTTTCCGGTGGCGAGAGGTGAAATCAAGCGGCGGAGATGAGAGACTCTGTAGTCGCCGAAACGCACGTGTTTCACGGCGTTTTGAGTTCGGCGGAGTTTTTTGGCCCTACGGCGGTCTAATTGTATTTGCCCAGGAACAGACATCCACGGCAGTGTGCGGGCGAGATGCTGAAATTGCCCTCATTTCGACCGCATATTGCCCTCCATCACCGCCGTGATCCCCGTTGCTTTCCAGCCTCCACCTCGGTGACGCCGCAGCGGCAGAGCACTTGCCGCCAACGGTGTGCGACGTACATAGCATCACCCCTGTCGGCCACGGACCGCCCTGCCTTTATTCTCCGTTGGCGATGATGCGGATGCAGACCGGCTTTCCAACGCTGATGGTGCTTTGCGTTCGTGTGAGGGCACCGGTTGTGGGATCGATCTTCATCACGACCACAGTGTCGGAATTCTGGTTCTCTGCCAGCAGCCATTGGCCGGTCGGATCAACCACGAAATTCCTCGGCTCCTGTCCCCCGGTCTTTTCAATCTCAACGGTTGTCAGCGTTCCGTTCTGCGGATTGATCGCATAGACGGCGATACTGTCATGGCCACGGTTGCTGACGAAAAGAAACCGACCGTTGGGATGCACAAGACATTCCGCTGTGCTCTTGCGGCCGTCGAAACCCGACGGCAATGTTGAAATCTGCTGAATGGCTGTCAGCGCCCCGGTCGCAGCGTTGCGTGAAAATGCCGTGACTTCGCACGTTAGTTCGTTGTTCGTGTACGCCAGGGTGCCAGACGGATGAATGCTGAAGTGACGAGGCCCACCTCCGGCGGGAATGGCGACGGAATCTGCAGCCGACGGGACAAGTCGCCCGGCCTGGTCATCAAAGCGATAGATCATAACTCGGTCTGTGCCCAGGTCCGTTGCATAGGCGAATCGATTGTCCGCAGACAGGTTGATCGAATGGGCGTGAGGTTTCTCCTGCCGCTGTATGTTCGGACCACTTCCGACATGATTGATCAGACAGGACCGCGGAGCCAGTGAGCCGTCGTCCGCGATAGGGAATACGGCCACGTTCCCACCGACATAATTAGCCACCAGTAAATAACGTCCGGTTGCATCGGTATTACAATGGCACGGTGCGCCACCGCCCGTTGCTTGCTGGTTGATGAGCGTCAGCGTGCCGTCAGACCTGTTGATGCGAAATGCGCTGATGGCGCCAGTGGGCTGTCCGCCAAAGTCATTTGTTTCGTTGCACGCAAATAGCAGGCTCTTTGATGGGTGAATGGCCAGGAAGGAAGGGTTGTCGGCGGCCGTTGCCAGAGCTGGAGACGTCAGTCGCCCGGATTCGTCATCGAAAACACACGTGTAAATTCCGTCACTGGAAGCGTTGCCCCGAGTGTACGTGCCGATGAACACTCGGTGCTCGGCGGCAGTCAGTTCCAATACCGTCGACAGGACAACTAGAAACGTGAGGCATCGCATTCCGGTAAACTCCGTGTTCAACAATCTGTGGTGACTTCACCGCTGATTAGCCGCATGCCGCAAACCTCTGGCAGCCGCGGCCGTCGTTCGACAACAGCAGACCACGACACCATATCGCGTCTGTCGTGGAAATGGTATTCGCCGCATGGATCTGCAGCCACGCATACTGCCAGCATGTGTCGGCGCGGGCGGCCTTCTGCAGTCAAGCCTTGCACTATGAATTCAGGTATATGCAAAGCCGACACCGGTCAGAAGAATCTCTCTGAGCAAGCAATATTGAAGCTCGACCCAGGAACATGGCCACGGTATACACAGATCGCAGCCAACAGGCGGCCTTCCGTTACTCCACAGCAAAAATCCATCTGAAATGAAGCTTTTGAATCTTTTCCAGGTGCGGCACGACCGCCGCCGAAATCTGACCGCTGGACGTGCACTGGTCCGTTCCTGTTGGTCGCTTTGCCGATCCCTACATGCTGGATCATGGTTTGTTCGATCGATTCTGTGTGTTCTGATCACGGTGACGGTCTGCTCTGGTTGCAGCAAAGCGGATGACCACGTGAGTCGGTTGCAGGCGGCTGCTATCGCCGACGGCAAGTCCGCCCTTGGTCATTGGGGCACGGATCCCGAGATATATTCGAAGTGGCGGTCACATTCGAACCGTTTGATTCCTGTCTACACATTTGGCACGAAGGGCGGCGGTTCCCACGTTGACTTGAATGATTACATCGGCCCCAACAGTGTCTATCGCTCGGAAAAAAGTATACGTCGCATCTACGGTCGCGTGCCGGAGAAAACGGTCCACCGCGACGCGGTCTGGATGGATCAGACGAATATCGCTGACATTCAGCGTGCGGCCGCCGCAGCCGGCCGTAAACACATTTTTGTCGTCGTTTTTGACGGTATGGATTGGACGACCACTCGACTTGCGGCCATTCACAACGAACAGGCCGTCACGTATACCCGTGGCAGGGGAACGGGCACTCACTTTCAGAATTATGACGCTGACGGGACGACTCAATTTGGGCTCATGGTCACCAGTCCGCACAATGAGGGCACAGAAACGGATTCGCAGACTCAGACTGTGAAGAACCCCGGTGGAAGAGTGTTCGGGGGGTACGATCCTGTTTCCGGAGGAGCAGCGCCGTGGATGATTCCGAACGATGCCTCGTACCTGCTTGGAAAACCGACGGAAGGTCAGCCGAACCATGCTTACACCGATTCGGCATCATCGGCCACCAGCATGTTTGCCGGCATCAAAACGTATAACAACGCGATCGGCGTCGGGCCGAGTGGAGAACAGGTGCCGGCGGTTGCACACGATTTGCAGCAGGAAGGTTTTGCGGTGGGAGTCGTATCGTCAGTTCCCATTAGTCATGCAACCCCCGCCGCTGCATATGCGCACAACGTCGCCCGCAAAGACTACCAGGATATCGCCCGGGACATGCTGGGATTGCCATCGGTGGCTCATCCTGACGTCGCATTGCCCGGGTTGGATGTGGTGATCGGTGGCGGATTCGGAAAAACAACGGACGAGGATTCAACGGACGAGCAAACGGCGCAGGGAGACAACATTGAACAAGGCAACATATACCTTGCGGGCAGCGATCTGAGCAAGGTGTCTGTGGTGAATGGCGGCAGGTATGTCACTGCCGTGCGTACGTCCGGTAAACCTGGTAAACGGATTCTGAAACGGGCGGCCCGCAAAGCCGCTGAAGATGGAACGCGGTTGCTGGGATTCTTTGGTATTGGTGAGTACAGCGGTCACCTTCCGTTTCAGACTGCAAACGGCGACTACTCAACCGTTCGTGGATATGCAGAGAATCCAGAACAGTACTCTGAAGCTGAACTCAATGAGAATCCGAACCTTGCTCAAATGACCGAGGCTGCTCTGACAGTGCTCTCGTCTCGTCCCAAGGGATTCTGGCTGTTGGTGGAGGCCGGCGATGCTGACTGGGCCAATCACGACAACAACATCGACAATTCCATCGGTGCCGTCAATAGTGGAGACGCCGCTGTAAAAGTGATCACTGACTGGGTCGACGCAAACAGCAACTGGCAGGAATCAATTCTGATCGTCACTGCTGATCATGGCCATTTGTTTCATCTGACATCACCGGAACTGTTGGTAACACCTGCGGCCGCGGCTTTGAATGACTGATGCCGATTCTGGCGGACTCCGGCACGGTCGTCGTGACCGTGTTGTGCGAGAGCCGTTTCATGCGAAATGCGGGGCCGGCTGGCGACTAACGGGAAACGACTCGGAATCCGGTGTCCAATTCCGCCCGTTGCATATGCCGGTGCATCAGTTGTCCGATCTGAACGGCTGTGCGAAATCCTTCTTCCCGAGCCAGAATTCGCAGCTCCGGTGATACAACCAGTATCGTGGGCAGCGACGTGATGTGCAGCTGTTTCACGATGTCCCGGTTGGCATCGGCGTCCAGATCAACAGCAACGAAGTGTTGTCTGATGTCTCGAATGACCCGAGAATCCGCAAAGGTTACTTGTTTCATTTGCTGACAATGGCCACACCACTTTGCCGACACCTTGATCAACATCGGCCGACCGCTTTGTCGAGCGACTCTGGCAGCGTCACGTATGTCACGATGCCATTCGACAGGTGCTGCCCTGTATGTCACCGGCCGATACGAAGTGTCAGCTCGCGTTGGTAGCTGACGTCCCCTGTTCGATTTCAGTGCTTTGGTATATGAATTTGTTTGAGTGCGAAGGGTGCTCTCGTAGTAAGAGCGTTGTGGAATTGGTGCCTGGAAGCTGTCGCCACGATAACGGTTTTGGATTTGGAGCTGATTGTGGCAATCGCAATCCGAGCGGCCGTTGCAGCTGAGTCCACGGCAGCGGCCGTTTGCAGATGCAGTTTCGCCACGGATGACACTTCCGAACGCACGTAAGTTCTGCCGACTGACGTCTCCACGACCCGTGTTGGGAAGCGGTGACTGTACCTGCCCGGAAATACTCCGGGTAGATGGTGGGCCAAGAAGGCACACTCCGTTTTCACACGTCTGAGCCACAGCGACACCTGTTGAACAAACAATGACCGCTACGGCCAGGGCTGAATTCTTCATGTCATTTCTCTCCGAAGTAAGGTTCACGTCAAGCGCGGCCGAAAGTAGATTCGTTACCGCTCGTCGTTCCTCGGAGAACTACGCAGTCACCGTGCCAGAAATCCACCAACAGTCAACAAGGCCCAAAGAGGCGGCCACGAGGGTCTGCAACGTCAGACTGGGCAAAATTGACCGATTGTGCGGGCTCTCATCATTAGTTCACGCGTGCAACAAGATTGCTGATCTCGCGTCGACAGGAGCACACATAACGTCAAATTGATGACAAGTGCATGCAGAGTTTCAGTCGGAGAGTGAAGTTGTCGACATTGCCGCTCTGTTGTGCAACACCCCATGCCAGGGTGGAATTGCTGTTCCACTATCTGTGGCACGTCTTCGACGCCGTTTCGATGGAGCCGGTAAGCGTTATGCGAGATACCCCCCTTTCGCACTTCAGGAGAAGACGACCACAACGACATTGACGGTAGGTCGCCCCGTTGGAACGGATGTTCTATTTTCGTATGCAGACCTTGTAAGTGGATGATTGATGGGTGTGGACGTTTGTGTAGAGATGAACGGGTGTGTATGAGTGCACGCCTGTGTGGTAGTGAACGTTTGTTGCGCCGCGGGCGTTTGCTACAAGTCGTGTTTCGCGGGGTCGAGGATACATTCGTGACAGAGTCTGAAAATCAAGATCAGCACTCACAACTCGTTGAGGAGGATGAAGGATCCGTCACGAGGGTGATCCGTCGCATGCAGAAAGGCGACAAAGAGGGAGCTGATCTGCTTTGGGAGCGGTTTTACGTCAGACTGAAGTATCTGATCAAGGAGCGACTGCGGGACCAAATTCGTCCCGTCGCAGATGAGGAAGACGTGGCGCTGGATTCGTTGGCAGAGATGTTTCGCGGACTTCTGGAGGGGAAATACCCGTCGCTGGACAGCCGCGAAGCTTTTTGGCGTTTGCTGGTGGCCGTTGGATCGCGAAACGTGATTGACGAAATCAACCGAGAGAACCGCCAAAAACGTGGTGCCGGACGCGTTTACCATGAATCTGCATTCGAATCGCCCAGCGAAGACAGTTCTGCGTTGTTCGAAAAAATTGCCTCATCCACACAGGCGCCGGATGTTCAGGTGATGATCGCGGAACGGTGTACAGCATTGCTGGAATCACTGCCTGAAAAAAGTCTGCAGGCAATTGCTGTCAAGAAGACGAGCGGCGCAACCAATCAGGAAATCGCTGATTCCATGGGAATCGGCCTCAGGTCGGTCGAACGCAAGCTCGCGGAAATCCGCGGATGCTGGACGCAGAAGTAGAACGGCGTGCAGTGATATCGCCGTCATGTTTGGTCTCACCTGAACGCACTCGGTGGTTCGTGCGTTGCGGGGTGCTGTGCTGCCATTGCCGCGCGACGCACTTTTCTGTGTCGTACCACAGCACGATCGACAGCTCAGGCAATGTCGACGATGCTGGCCTGCTCAAAGCCGACGGCGCGAAGCTTTGAGCCATCGTCGCTGAGGTGGAAGTCGAACACGTGCATCGGTGCTTTTTCCTGAGCCAGCAGTGCCCCCGTGGACGCACTGTAGACGCTGACAAATCCGCTGTTGTCGCCGCCGGCAGCAACCAGCCACTCGTCCCTGGGACCGAACTGCATTCGCTCGACGAGTCCTTTGTGTTTTGTGTCCTCGATTTCGAACGTTTGCTTACCACACTGCCAATCAAAGACTTCAATGCGTGACGGTCCGCCCAAATGATCGATGTTGCCGACCTGCCCCATGCCACCAACTGCCAGCAGTCGTGAATCGGCTGAGAATGCGAGGCTGCGAATTCCGCCAATAGAATGTCGTCGGGCTTTCGGATCCCATGTGTACATCACCGGGGTTTCCAGTGTGGCTTCCACCCTGCCGGTGGCCGAATCTCTGACCAAAACCTTGCCCGTGCGATTTCCCGTGGCCAGCCATTTTCCGTCCGGAGAAAATGTCACGGTGTACAGCATGGACGGATAGCCGTGCGGAGTCATCGCGTCATATCCGTCCCACGCCGCAATAGCATCTGAGGTTTTGGCGTCCCATACCCGCGTTATCATGTCATCGCCCACGCTGGCAACGGTTGTTTTGTCAGGGCTGATGGCGACCTGACGGATCCATTTGTCATGAGCAGACTTGACATGGTGGCGAACGTCGCCCGATGCTGCATCCCACCACATCAGACTTCCGTCGTAGCTGCCGGAGATGAGGGTGTCAGCGTTTCGCACAAGGCCGGTCACGTAGCTGTCGTGTTTGCCGTCCGACACAGTCGCTGGTTCCGGCTTTTCGGTATCGCTGTCCACTCGGTAGATGCTGAAATCAGAACTCCCGAAATACAGCTGCGAGGGTTGTTCGCCACCCGTTACGCACAAAGCGACCCCTGGCAGCGGGAAGGACCTGGCAATCCTGACCGACGTGATTGGCGGCGGGGTTGCCGTTGGATTTACCGGTGTATCTGTTGCGTCCATCGGATTTCTCTTTCCGCAGGCTAACCCAATACATCGCTGATCGGCGACGAGCCAAAATCAGCCATCGGAATGGGGCGTGAGCCCACCATGTATTCGTGCTCGTGATCGATGCCAAGGGCTTGCAGCACAGTGGCAAACAGATCCGCAGCGGACGCCTCGCCGTTGATCACGGTATTGCCCTCGGGATCCGTCTTCCCATAGGCAACGCCACCGCGAATTCCGTGACCGGACAGGCTGCAACTCCACGCGTTCGCAAAATGGTCTCGCCCGAGACTGGCATTGATACGCGGCGTGCGTCCGAATTCGCCCAGAGTGATCACCAGAGTATTTTCAAGCAATCCACGTTCACTCAGATCATCCAGCAGGACGGACATGGAATGATCAAGGTCAGCACACAGTTCCTGATGAGTTTCAAAATTCTGCCCGTGGCTGTCCCACCAGGCACGCGCCACCTTGACGAACGGGACACCTGCTTCGACCAGTCGTCGTGCGATCAGGCATTGTTCTCCAAACTGCGTCGGCCCGTAACGAGCTCGAACTTCTGCGGGTTCGTTTTCCACGTTGAATAATTGTTCGCTGGCCATGAGCCCGCGAACTCTCTGATAGGCCGACATGTGACCGTCGACCACGGCGCTGCGTCGGTTCCTGGAGAACTCCTTCGCAAACACGTCCCGCAGTGCAGCTCTGTCTTTATGATCCACCGTGGAAACTGTATCCAGCTGTGCCAGATTCAGCGGGATCATGTTGTCCGACAGAAACATTGGGGCGTAGCGGGCACCCAGCACCCCACTGGTTCCTTTGCGGCGACCTTCGGTCGATGAGTACAGCGAAACATAATCGGGCACTTTGCTGTCCAGACGACCAAGTTCACGAGCGACCACTGCGCCGAGATCCGGAAAGTCCAGCCCCGGATCACGCACGCGACCGGTCTCCATCAACGATGCACCACCGCCGTGGTCTGCGATCTTTGTGTTGAGTGAACGAATAATGGCGGTGTGCTGCATGCGTTTGGCCAGTTCCGGCAACAATTCGCTGATATGCACACCGGTCGTGTTGGTGGGGATAGCACGGAACGGACCTCCGTTCTTTGCGCCGGGCTTCGGGTCCCATGTTTCAAACTGACTGGCACCACCGGCCAGCCACAACAAAATGACACGCGTGCCGTTTTGTTTCAGCGTCTGTGTGACCGATTCCGTCTGCAGGGCGTTGATCTGTCCCATGTCCGCGGCCAGCGCGGTGGCGCCACCGGCAGTCGTGGTCAGAAAACCGCGACGAGACAAACTGCTTAGTGCACGTCGGCGATGCTCAATTTCAGCAGGATCGCTCATGCGAACCTCCACTTTCTGTCAGACTTCAGTGATTGAACCGAAACTCCGGTCCTGCCAGCAGCGTCCATGACAGCTGACGGATTGTGTCCACCCGGTCATCATTTTCTCGCTGCAACCATTCCAATGCCGAATTGTTTTCAGCGTCACTCGGACTTCGATTCAGGACAGCCCGCCACATCGTAGCAACCAGCAGAGTGTCGTCGTCAAGTGTCTTCAGGAATCCGACCAGACGGTCGCCCGAATCACGCAGAAAGTCGTCGTGCACGCGAGTGTTGTTGCTGAAAAACAGGGCCTCGTCAACGGCCACCTGAAAGTTCTCTTTTGGCTGCTCGAACTCACGGACCCAGTTGTCTGCCTGCTTCTCCAGGGACTCTCGAAGTCTTGTCCACTCTTCGGCGGCATCAACATCCGGCCATTTCTCAGGACTGCCGATGGCCACGTGCAGCGACACGGCCAGTTGACGGGGAGTCAGCGGCCGCGTCTCGGCGATGGCGAAATACTGCCGTTCCGGTGGCTCGTCGGCTGTGTTCCACTGGCTGTCGCGGGCGTACGCCGCGCACAGGGCAATGCCGCGAGTCAATCGGGGCAGATCATAACCGTGCTGCTTCAGATCACGTGCCAGCCAATCCAGCAGTTCGGGGTGGCTGGGCGGATTGCCGCTGTGCATCTGGTCGAGGGGACTCACAAGACCGCTGCCCAGCATTCTTGCCCAGATTCTATTGACCATGTTCTTTGCAAAGAAGACATTGCTGTCTTCCTGCAACGCGATGTCGACCAGTTGTTGTCGGGGGCTGAAATCCGGCACGGGTGCCTCGCTGTCATCTTCCCGTTCTGCCTTGCGGATTTTTGCCTCCAGTTCCTTCCGAGCTTCTTCAGAAAACGTGGGAGTCGAATCAGAGACAACGTCGCCGGTCAGAAACATGAACGAAGCAAGTTTGTCTTCCCCCTCCGTGGTCCTGAATTTGACTTCATCAAAGAACTTCTCGGCGACGACTTTCTGCTTCGTCTGATAGGTCCGACTGAAGAAGGTCTGCATTCCGTAGAAGTGATCCTGTTTCCAGTCTTCGACCAGTGGGTGATCGTGGCACTTGGCACAGCTGACGTTAATTCCCAGGAACAGGATGGCCGTGTCGTTGGTCAAGTCGTCAACTTCGCGAATTCTTGTTCGCAGGAATTGAGTCGCCCCCTGCAGCGGGCCGTCTGCCTGCTGTGCCAGCAACATGTCGCGGAACATTTGATCCCAGGGTCGCTTTTCCTTTGTGGCCCACAACAGGTAGTCGCGAAACTCGTCGTTGTCCGGACTGTTGTAGAGCAGCTGCGAATCAATCTCGTTCGCAAGATGGAAGTCCGCATCGGGCAGTTTCAATAAACGATCCACCAACTGTTCCCGTCGTTCGCCTGCGGGCAGGGCCGAGTACCATTCCTGCTCCGGTCGTGTGGGAATGCGACCGGCGAGATCCAACGTCGTCCGCCTGAGAATCGCTTCGTCTGATGCCTGACTAACAACCGCGATTCCGTGCTCTTCAATGGCCCGTTGCACATAGTGATCGATCGCATCCTGTACGGATGCATCCGGCGACAGGCGGGTATTCTCACCGGCGAAGCTGGCGGAAGTGCGCAGCCCGATCGTGAAGACTAAGACAGCGCAGATTCGACGGGTCATCAACATGACGCCAGAACGGTAGAGGTGGGGCAACAGAGGAGGGGACTGAAAACCGTGAACTTCGGCGATCAGCCGCAAGAATGTTACCACGCCGCAGGAATACGTTCAAGGAAATTCAAACTTTGGCATGGTGTGCAAGGTGTCTGGAGCTCGTAGGCTGGGTCCTGACCCGGCAAGCTTCTTTTTCCGTAGATTTCCGGGTCTCGACCCAGCCTACATAATGTTCTGCACTGCGGAGTATGACTTTCTGAGAAGCCATGGGACCCTGGCAGGGTGGCGCAAGGTGTCTGACAGCC
>JBDONA010000732.1:0-10589 GCA_039831575.1 Fuerstiella sp.
AAAGGCAATCAGCCGACTCTGTTTGAAACGATCAAGTCGTTTTTCGATGACCATTGGGAAGATGGAGACTGGTCGAAAGGACGTTGCCATCGTCACCACACGAGCGAACAGACAGGCAGCCGTCAGGGTGATCGTTACTACTATGTGGCACCGATTCCACGCCGCGAAGAGGTGTTCGATCACTGGCCGTCGGTGAAGGCCATCGGCATGGTCATCCGTGTGCAGCAGGAAGGCGACGACGTCACTGAAGATGTGCGTTATTACATTCTGAGTGACGACTTGACCGGCAAAGAATTTGCTCGTGCCGTCCGGCAACACTGGTCGATTGAAAACAATTGCCATTGGCAACTGGACGTCTTATTCCACGAAGATGCCAGTCGCGTCCGCGAGCGGACGTTAACCAACAATCTCTCCTGGTTGCGGAGAGTCGCCATCAGCCTGTTAAGGCATCATCCCTCCACCGACAGCCTCAAGGGAAAGAGACAAAGCGCCGGATGGAACGAGCAGTTCCTCGCCGAAACACTGCAATTTACACACTGAAACTTCGCGCCCCCTCTGTGCTTATGTCCCACCAGGTTGTGTGGCTGTTGCGAAGCGTCGGTGAAAATCACTGGTCGGATGGAGGCACATGTGACGGCGCATCCAGTGTCGTTCTCACGCGCGCCGAGTTGTCGATCGACGGAGTTTCGTGTGCCACTTTTGAATCCGACGCCGAATAGCGATGCCGCACGATCCTAAGTGTCTCCCTGCCCACTTGCTGCCGCGCTATTTTTTGATCAGTCACACTTCGGCCACCTGCGTTCCTCGCCCGTCCACACGACCCCACTTCAGTTCCAACTTGCCGTCCTCCGTGGCTGCCCCGGGGTAAATCGTACTCAATCGGCCAGATGGGATATTCAATCACGGATGGGGCAATGAATCGGGAATTTATTGTCTGCAACTAAATCAATCGTCGCGCCGAACTGCCCGAACTCGACAACCTTAATCTTGTATTCTGCGTTCCTGTCCAGACCGGCATAACGCATGATCAGCGGCGCGCCGTGGAGAGCCTGGCAGTGATGCAGCCATGACCAGCAATAGCGACTGTCCACCTTTCGGGTTTCGTTATTCATCCAGCGATAATGCACTTCGGTGACCCGGTCAATCCGGCTTGGATTCTCTTCACACGTGGACCACATATCCACATGCGTTTGTCTCTCCGGGTCGCCCGGATCATCATAGAAACCGCGCGGACCAGCGTCGTCCCGGTTCACTACAGCGAATTACGCTGATTTGTGGCCGCGACGGAGGTTCCAGAGCCCCTATTCCATTGCTCCCGCGAGCCAGAAATCGCCACGCTTTTTCGAAAACTGCTCTAACCGTCCATCACAGTGTTGATGGTGTTGCTGAGGACGCTGCCGCTGTTCGTTAACGCAGCACGCTCTTTTGACCACAGTTCCACTTCAATATGACTCTGCACGCCCGTGCGACCGACAACGGTTGGCACAGACAGGCACACGTCGTGCAGCCCGTAGGCCCCGTTTTGCAGGCTGCTCACCGGGAGAATGCGACCGGAATCCAGGGCGATGCTGTGAATGACGTCAGCGATGCAGACTCCCACAGCGAATCCGGCTCCACCTTTTTTCCGTATCACTTCCGCGCCACTGCTTCGTGTCTTGTTTTCAATCTCGGTGATGACGGACGGAGTCACGCCCGGATACTTGTCAAGGGGGAGATTGGCGATTTGTGCCTGTGACCAAATGGGTACCATGCTGTCGCCGTGTTCTCCAAAGATGGTCACGTTGACCTGTGTCGAGGGAACACTCAAACGCTGAGCCAACAGGCTGCGAAGTCGCGTGGTGTCAAGGACCGTTCCCAGACCGATGACCTGACCGCACGGCAAAGAAAGATCCTGAACGGCCAGCCATGTCAGCACGTCGACCGGATTGGAAACAACAAAGACGATGGCATCTTTGCGGACACCGTGTTTCCTGACGTCGTCAAGAATCAGCCGGAACAAGGCCACATTTCGATTGATCAAATCCAACCGGCTCTCGTCCGGCTTCCGGCGCAATCCGGCGGTGATCACAATCACATCACTGTCGGTGACCTGTTCCATGCCGCCCGCCGTGATGATTTGTGGCGCGGCGATGGAGGCCCCGTGCAGAAGGTCGAGTGCCTGACCTTCACAGAGTTCTTTGTTAACGTCGACCAGGGCGATCTCTTTGACGATGCCACCGGCCTGCAGGGCGAATCCGGCACAGGACCCAACCAGCCCTCCGCCGCCAATAATACTGACTTTCATCTGTTGTCGTGTTCCTGTTGAATTTCGGAGTGAGTTGAGCAGCGCCAACGTCCTGTCGGCCGTTGCAAAATGCCATGACGAATCTACTTGCCCAGCGAGGCCAACACCTGATCCGTAATCGTTCGTACGAGATCTTCACTCGCAGCGGTCGGGGTTGTCTCGCATGCGGTACCACACGGTTCATGTAAGTAACCGGGATACTCGGGAGCTTTCGGAAACGCACGCTGGACCGGAATCTGTTCCTGGTAGCCTTCTCGAAAAGCACTGTTTCCGCACAGATCGCAGTCTTCATTGTGAAATCGAGGATCGTCAAAACCGAGACGATCTTTGAGTTCCAGCAGTTCGCGGTTCTTCTGTTCGGGCAGGTAGTTGACCTGTCCGATGGGTCGAGCCAGCAGGAGAATACGGCAATACGCGTCGAGGATTTCTGTCTTCCAAAAGGCTTCCTGCAGGTCCTTTCCAAAACTGACGGTGCCATGGTTCTTAAGGATGATCGTATTGGTCGACTTCAGAAACGGGGTCACCGTTTCTGCGAACTGCTGATTGCCGGGCGTTTCGTAAGGCGCGATGGGGATCTCACCCATGAACACTTCGACTTCCGGAAGGATGCATTGCGGGATTGGTTCTCCGACAATGGCAAATGCGGTCGCATGCGGTGGATGGCAATGCACCACCGCCTTGACATCCGGCCGTTGCTTCATGATCTCCAGATGCAACAGGACTTCGCTGGTGCGTTTGCGCTTGCCGGCAATCTGGTTGCCTTCCATGTCGACGGCGCAAAGATCTTCAGGCTTCATGTAACCTTTACAGATCATGGTGGGGCTGCAAAGGACTTCGTTGTCGCCAACCCGAATACTGATATTGCCGTCATTCGCGGCAGCGAAGCCTTTGTTGTACACGCGTCGACCAATCTCGCAGATTTCTTCCTTGAGTGCTCGGTTGTGAATACCACTGTTCCAGCTCGACATGAGGTGTTCCTGTAAATCAAAAAGTGAGTGAGAATGTTCCGATGCGTCGACAGCAGGCTGCCGGTTTGGTGCAATCGCCCGCACAACACACGGGCAGGATCGTCAGATTTCTTCGACGTTGACTTCGTCCAGGATCGCTGCGTTGTACGCATCGATCGGTTTTGTTTCCGGATGGAACGGGGCGGCCGCTTCGGCACTTTCGCTGACTGCCATCAGGCTGCCGAGACCGGCGCTCAGTTCATCATAAATCACAATCGGTTCGGTACGGCCGGACGCCGGGTCCAGGAGTCCTTCATGCATCAATGGCACTGCGAGCTTCCAAACCGCGGAGTGCAGTGACGGATGACACCGAGACAGCGTCACGCAGCCGATGGATTCCATGATTCTCATGGCAGCTCCTTCCAGCCGGATGGAACAGCCGGGGATTGACCACTCAGCTGTTTCAGCATCCGCAATAACTGCGAAAACGACCAACCGACTGTGGTCAGGCACACCGTGTCGGGATTCATGTCGTTGAACAGTTCCGTGAGGCAGGTTCGGGATGTGACCACAGCGGCGCGGCGCTGAGTATTTCGATTCACGAGGCAGGCAATCACCGACGGCTGCGTGGAACAGCAGACCACAGGCTGGTCGCGACACTCCTGCGCCACCTGGTTGGCTGCATCAAAATCTCCGGCGGCTGTCATGACCGTCCAGCCCGCAGACGCTGCGGGTGCCGACAGGCCTTGAATGTCTCCGACCACGAGTGCCAGTCCGCCGGTGGAGTGACTGGTGGCCGTCTGCGAAGAGCTCGAAACACTGATACCATGCCGTCGAATGTAGTCTTTTCCGGAGGGGGTCATCACAGCTCCGACGGGGATCACGATCGTGCCTCCGGGTCCGGTCTGACGGGCAAGCACATCCTCGGTGATCACGCGCTGTGTCAGCTCCACGGGAGCACTCGTCGGTGGCAACCCGGAAGTCGGCACAGCCGCCGGGGATGCTTGAGAGAGGTCCAGCTCCCGCATGACATTTCGGACGACTTCGTCAATCAGTTGGCTGTTCAAGGTCATTTCAATGGAGTCGAGTCAAAGATGAACATGTGAAATCAGTGGAACTGGATCAGGCGTCAATAATACCCTGAATGGCGAATCGCACGGGGCAGTCATTGCGGCCGGTGAGCTCTTTGACAGCGTTGCCATCGCTGGTGAAAAACACCATGTCGCCTCGACCTGCTCCCAGGTGGTCGATCGCCAGCAAAGGAAAGCCGTCTGCGTGGTTGTTGATGTCCACCGGTTGCACCGCCAGAAGTCGCCAGCCGTCGAGCGACGAATGTCGCACCGTGGCGTGGGTCGTACCAATCACACGGGCTGCCTGCATGGGTGGAATTTCGTGGGAACAGAGGAATCGACAGTCTGATGCTGGTTTGAGTATTCAGGAGTGAGCTACAGCGTCCTACGCTGATTCGTGGCCGCGGCGGGAGTGCCCGAGCCCGTCATTCATTGGTCCCCGCGAGCCAGTACCCGCCACGACATTTCGAAAACTGCTTTAGATGATGCGGAGTCCATCGGCCATCGCGCAACGGCGCTGCCGAGTGAACGTCATCGGACTGGTCACCCCTTCGCCGGTGGGAGTCGCAATGCTGAAAGATGGATAACCTTCTCCGCCAATGCCCAGACCGGCTGTGCACGGTCCGTTCTTGACGTACAGAGTTGTATTCATGACGCGACCCATCTTCGTGATTGTCTTCACGTTGTTGGAATGGATGATCGCGGTGTGGCCAAATCCGTGTTCGTATTTTTTCGCCATGGCGATGGCGGTGTCGACGTCCTGCACACGCACAAAAGGCACGAATGGCATCATCTGCTCCTCGGGAACAAATGGATTGTGCTCGTCCGTTTCTCCGAACAGAATTTGAGTTTCCGGAGGCACTGTGACGCCGATCTGTCCCGCCAGCCACGACGCGTCCTGTCCGATGAATCCTCGATTCAGCACCGGATGTCCACCCGTTTCCTGCGGCGGTCCAAACGCCAGCGAAGTCAGTTGTGCCGTTTGCCGGGCGTCCAGTCGGTAGCCACCGTGATGTCCAATTGCGTTCATGAGCGTTTCAAAAATGCTGGCCACGGCAAAGACTTCTTTCTCACCGATGCACAACAGATTGTTATCGAAGGCCGCACCCGTCACGATCGATCGCGCGGCATTGTCAATGTCGGCCGTTTCATCCACCACAACCGGAGGATTGCCCGGTCCGGCGACGATTGCCCGCTTGGGGCTCCTGAGGGCAGCTCGAGCGACCGCCGGCCCCCCTGTGACCACGGCGACGCGAACTCCGTGGTGGTCAAAAATCGCCTGGGCCGACTCGATGGTTGGATTGCCGATGATCGTGACCAGGTTCTGCAGGCCGGTCGCTTCGTAGATGGCTTTGCTGAATCGACGAACACCCTCTGCGGCAATCTTAGCGCCCGCCGGATGTGGGTTCACCACGATGGTGTTGCCGGCCGCGACCATATTCACGAAGTTGCCCGCCAGCGTCGGCAGCGAGTGGGTCACCGGGGTGATGGCACCGATCACACCAAATGGCGCATGTTCGGTGACCGTCAAACCATGGTCGCCGCTGACCACATCCGATCGCAGGAACTCGACACCCGGAATGCTGCGAATCAGTTTCAGCTTGGCGATCTTGTGATCCAGCCGCCCGATCTTCGTCTCTTCCAGCTCCAGCCGACCCAGCTCCTCCGCCTGTTCTTCACAGATGCGTTTGACGATCTCGATGGCCACGCGACGCGTTTCGAGCGGAGCCTCACTGAGCTGTTCGAAGGCCAGTTGTGCGGCTGCCACCGCTGAGTCGACGTCGTTAAAAACCCCCCAGTTGTTGAGGCGGCCGCCGGGCTGTGACGCCGCTGTGCCGTTCGTGCCACCAGAGTGCGACAGCTGGCTAAGGACCTCCTGGACGACCTGCCGAATGGCATTTTCAGTTGCCTGCATGATGTGAGCTCTCGTTAAAGGGACTGATTCCGCTGCGGCGGAGCGATCGTGGGCCCTGATATGCGGGCGCGGCGTATGGTGATTCGGTCATGGTCGGACTAGACCTCCCCGCCGGAGAAGATCGTCGTATCCTTCACGGTGACTGTGTCGACGATGCCCACGATGGCCGCGTCGATCGGGAGCGTCTTGGTTTTCGGTGTGAAACGGGCGCTGCTGCCCTGAACACACAGCACGACTTCCCCTTCGCCGGCACCGACGGTATCGACGACGACAAACGAACGACCGGTTGGCTGCAGATCGCTTTGATCGACTTCATTCACGCGCAACGGTTCGACAATCAGCAGTTTGCTGCCGACCAGCTCGTCGACTTTCTGAGTCGACACAATGCTGCCGGTAATCCTGGCAAGAAACATGATCGTTGTTCCTGGAATCGTAAACTACGTCGAATGACTGCCGTGCACGCCGGTCCGGCATCTACCCGATGGCTGCTGCCGTCTGTCGAGCGACCACCAACTCTTCGTTCGTGGGAATCACCCACACTCCGATTTTGCTTTGATCAGTACTGATTCTTGTCTCGTGCCCGCGTTCGACCGCAGCGTTGCGTTGCGGGCACAACTCCAGGCCGGCCCAACTCATGTCCGCACACACGTGTTGGCGGATGCGTTCACTGTTCTCGCCGATACCCCCGGTGAACACGACAGTATCGACTCCACCAAGCACCGCCATGTACGACCCGACATAAGAACGAATCGATGCCTCAAACAGCCGCAGTGCTTTTTCTGCCCGATCGTGCCCGTCGGCCGCTGCTTCCTCAAGATCGCGGCAATCACCACTCAATCCGCTCACACCCAGCAGGCCGCCTCGGGACGACATCTCTGTCAGGACCTGTTGCAGAGTCATTCCCGTGGCCTGCATGATCAGGGGAATGGCGTAGGCGTCGAAGTCACCGACGCGATTGTTGTTCGGCAATCCGCCCTGCGGACTCATTCCCATTGAGGTGGCTGCGCTGGCACCGTTTCGAATGGCACAAATCGAAGCGCTGCCCCCCAGATGACAACTGATCATCCTGAGGTCATTGCGACCCAGCAGTTCCGCAGTTCGTCCGGCAATGAAACGATGGCTGGCCCCGTGATAGCCCCATCGACGCACGTCCAGCTCGCTGTACCATTCATACGGCACCGCATAGGCGCGATGTTCGAACGGAATCGTCTCATGGAATCCGGTCTCCAGTGCGGCCACCAGCGGGATTTTCGGAAAGGCTGTCCGCAGCTGACGCATGGCCCTGACGTAAGGAGGATTGTGAGCAGGAGCGATCACGGAACAGTCGTCCATCTTCGCCAGTAATTCATCGTCGACGATTCTTACTCCGCTGAGGCTGCCCGCGAACACCGCCTTAAACCCGATCCCACTGACTTCATCGACAGAGGACAGGCAGCCATACTGCTGATCGGTCAGCTGCTGCAGGCAGATTTCCACGGCAACCGCGTGATCTGGAACCTGTCGCTGAGATTCAGCGGTATGTTCTCCGATCTCAACCACGCAGTGACTTTCAGTGTCACCGATGCGGTCGATGCTTCCGCGCGCAAGCTGGGCTTCGTCCGACACATCAAAGAGTCGGTACTTAAAACTTGTGGAACCCAGATTGGCGACCAAAATTTTCATAGGCAACGCACCACAGACTGCCGGCCCCTCAGTCGAACACGACGCCGGCAAACCGTACGTCCACGGTTTGCAGACTCGTCGGACAACAGGACCGGACGGTCGATCGCCGAATCAGACGAACTGTTCCAGGACAGTGGCTTCCGGACGCGGAATCAGGTGAGCGCTGATCAGCTCGCCGGACTGGGATGCGGCGGCCGCGCCAGCATCAACGGCAGCACGTACAGAACCGACATCGCCACGAATGATCGTGGTGACGAATGCTCCGCCAATCTGAACCTGTTTGACGAGGCTGACGTTGGCGGCTTTAAGCATGGCGTCGGAGGCCTGGATCTGGCAGACCAGACCTTTCGTTTCAATCATGCCGATGGCTTCTGACATCGTTGCGTTTCCTTATGGTGAAGAATGGTGTATCGAACAGGAATTGTTGGTCGTGATAGATTCATCGCGACCGTGGCGCGAATTACTTGCCCGAACGAGCTCGCCGGGGAATCACACCACTGAGCTCTTCATGAGGTCGGGGAATGACTTCGACACTGACGACCTCACCCAGTTTGGATGCCGCCTGAGCGCCCGCATCGACCGCTGCTTTCACAGCCGCCACATCGCCGACAACGAAGGCCGTGACGAGACCGCTGCCGACCTTGTCCCAGCCGATCATTTCCACGTTGGCTGCTTTAAGCATCGTATCGACGGCTTCGAGCAGACAGACGAAACCCTTGGTTTCGATCATTCCCAGAGCTTCCATCGCTTTCGCCATTTGATCATTTCTCCGGCATCCGCCACCGCTGTCCTGCCGGTGCTTCTGCGATTGTGTAAAGTGGCGATCCGTTGCCACCGTGATTTCCAGGTCGGTGTTGTCTCGTTGCCGCTAACCGTGACATGCACAGGGCGTCGGCCTGACCAGTTCCACGTGCGTTGCATGATCCAGATTGATCGCGTTGCCTTCGTCGGTATCCAGGTGCACTTCCAGTTTGATGTTGTTTCCGGCGCGAACGACCAGGTCTTCCAGAACCGTGGTGCATCCTGGAGCTTCGACTCGCAAATGAACCAGCTCCCTGTCGGCAACGTCGAAGTAGTGCAGGTCAGTCGGCCCCATATGGACATGTCGCATGGCGCGAATCACTCCCTGCTGCAGTTCAACGACTCCCTGCGGTCCCACCAGCACGCAGCCGGGTGTCCCGTCGACATTTCCGCTGATGCGGACAGGCAGGCCAATCCCCAGCGAAATCCCGTCCGTAAATGCCAGCTCGACCTGCGAGTCGTCGCGGCACGGGCCCAGCACACGAACATTCGGAATCATGCGACGGCGCGGACCAACGACCGCCACCGTTTCTTTTGCCGCGTAATAGCCGTCCTGATACAGATCTTTTTCGGGCGTCAATGTTGATCCAGCGCCAAACAGGATCTCCACGTGTTCCTGCGTGAGATGCACATGTCGCGCTGAAATATTGACGACGAGGGGATTCCGGTCAACAACGCTCAAGTTCGAAGTTGACACTGATGCGGTCGACCCGCGCAGGACAGGAATTCTGCCGTGCGGCGTTGAATCTGCGACCGTCGCGTGCCGTCTTAATACATCACGGACCACGCGCTCAATATCGTTGCGGCTGATTGAAGATGAAGTGGAAACCACGGATTGTCCCTGATGTCACAGGTGGCCACGTCCGTGTGTCCGATGGATGAGTTGCCGTCAGCGGCATCCCATTTGTGTCACTGACCGGATGAGCGATCCTGCTCAACAGTCCTCAAAAAAAAGCAGACGGCCTACGTCGTCTTCTTCGCCGCCAATTCAGCCAGACGGACGACAATTCCCCGCCCGCTAAGCATGTCCTGCCAGTCTTCGCTCAGGCCGGCGTCTGATACAACCTGATCCACTTCATCCAGTGGACAAAGATGAGTCAGTGCTCGTTGTCCGAACTTCGTGTGATCAGCAACCAGCGTCACACGCTCTGCCGCACGGATCATCTGTCGTTCGGTATCGACCAGCAGAGCGTTGCTGTTGAACAGTCCTTCCGAAGTGACGCCTCCCGCACTCATGACCAGCCGCGAAACGTATATATTCCTCAAAGCTTCAACCGCCTGATCCCCCAGCGCGACACCGGTTTTCGGATACACGTAACCGCCAATGAAAATCAGCTCAATCTCCTCCTGATTCATCAACAGGGACGCAATGGGCAGTGAATTCGTCACAACCTGCAGCGCTTTCCCCGTCAGATTTCTTGCGACTTCCAAAGTCGTGGTGCCCCCATCGAGCAATACGGTTTCGCCTTCGGAAATCAGGCTGGCTGTCAGCTCCGCGATTGCCTGTTTCTCAATCGAGGCACGGCTCTCGCGAACCGAGAGATCAGTGATTGATTCACCCGAATAGGCTGCTCCGCCTCGAGTCCGGTGGATATGGCCCTGACGGTCCAGGTACTCCAGGTCACGTCGAACCGTCGATTCACTGGCTGCCACCGCCGCCGCCAGCTGTTGCAACGACACGAAGCCCAGATTCTCTGCAAGTTCGAGTATTTTCGAGCGTCTTTGTTCAACAAGCATCAATTTATACCATTATTGTGAGCAGTTAGCACTCATACTATGACATATTATGACGATATATGAAAGAAGTCGACGAAATATTTGGCCAAATTCAGGGCTCCTGATCTCAGCGGAATATTAGGTGACACCAGTTTCGGGGTCGTCGAGGGTATAGCGAAGTCGAAAATCGGTTC
>JBDONA010000316.1:0-2430 GCA_039831575.1 Fuerstiella sp.
GTCGTCCAGTCGTCCGCGATCTGTCAGATCGTCCAGCAGTGCACTGACGCCACGATCGGTCGTTGGCAGCAGTTCGTTCCTGCAGCGCGGAAAGTGGTTTACGTGTGTGTCCCACGATTGCACGATGCCCATGTTGCACTGAATGAAGGGGACGTCAGCCTCAACCAGTCGCCGCGCGAGCAGCAACGTCTGCCCTCGCGAGTTGCGACCGTATCGCTCCCGTGTTTCCGGCGTCTCGCTGTTCATATCGAAGGCCTTCGTCAGCCGGCCGGACGACAGCATCGAATACGCTGCGTTCTGATAGTCATTCAGCTGCTGTCCGGCACTTGAGTCTTCGATTTCTCTGCGTTGCTGTGTTACCTGGTTCAGCAGCTGCCAGCGGCCTTCAAATCGTCCGGCGCTGATTCCGTCCACCAGACTCAGGTCGTTGACGCGAAACTTGTCGCTGTTGGGGTCGCCCGTCACCTGAAACGGGTCATACTTTGGGCCGAGGAATCCCGCATGTTGGGCCGGCCAGATCAAATTGCCCTCGTTCAGTGGATTCGGAATCGTCACCTGACTCGGCAGTCCGTCCGGCGAAGGCCGCAGGTAATTCAAAGCTCCGCCGTAGCACGGACTGTCGCCACGATTGAGTGACTTGTCCTGATTGGAATCACCGCGAAATATCTGTTCCACACCGGTCAGGATGTTGTGTGTTCCAGAGAGGTGGCGGTTGTCGCCATGAGACATCGATCGCACAACCGCCATCTGTTCAGACCGTGCGGCCATGCCTGTCATCAATTCTCCGAATTGCAGCCCTGGCGTCCGCGTTGCGATCGGGGAAAACTCACCCTTCGTTTCTGCCGAATCCGGCTTCGGATCAAACATGTCAATGTGGCTGCCGCCACCAGTGAGAAACACCAGCACGACTGACTTCACCTGCGACGTGCGACCAGGCTGTGGCGAGGAGCGTGCCTGCAGAGCCAACAGACCGGAAAGTCCTACTCCAAAAAAGGACGACGCTCCGACCTGAAGCAACTCGCGACGGTGAAAAGCCATCTGTGTGCGGTCCGGTAAAGGTATGAGGCGGGACGCGGGCAACGGGCCCACGCCCGTTCATCGTACCGCAATTCAATGGTTCCTGCAAAAACCGAAGCGACAATCTCGGTGCAGAAACGCTGGATGCGGCCGAACGAAACTGACCAATCCGGGCGGCATCCGCGTCAAACATTCTGTGAAAAATGCTGAACTGCCCCCAGCATGTCGAATCAGTTGTTGAGCCGGCGTCTGTCGATATCCGACAGCAGGGGCAGCTGCTGCGGGGGAATCGTTGGCTGTGCAGGTGCTCAGATTTCGAATGTTCGGTAACTGACGCAGGGAAACCCTGGTTTGGCGATGAAAGGTCTCTGCTGCACGCCGACGTCGTGCGGGAGTCCATCAGCAGGCGCTGCCTTTGCGGACCGGTACCTGGGGGGCCGTCGTCAGAGATTTCCGTCGCGCCCATTGGAGACGCAGTGTTTTCGATACAGCCGGAACGGGATATTTTCTAAGTTCGATTGCGTGTAGTCCAAACGTTGGAGCGACTAATTCGACGTTACGAAGCCGGATTTACGCGTTACCTGAACAGGGCCGTCGCTTAGAATCGTATTCAAAGCCGCGGTCGCTTGACGGGCCGTGCGGGGCTCTGGACGGTGTCATTTTCGGTCAACTGACATGGCGGTCAGTCGAAGTATCGAGGCGAATGCAGGGATTGCCTTCAAGTGAGGGGGGAGAGATGTTGAGTTTTTCAGGTGCGGTCGGGCTTACGAATCAGCAGGGACGATGTTCCTGACTTGCCCGTTGAATACGCGATATATCCGGGCTTTGGGGCCAGAATTGCCCACAGGGACTCAGCTGCCAGACGGCCAGCATCCGCTGTACTTTCGCGCATTTTGCCCTGTCTCCACGTCTTACGTCCCAGCCCCAATCGCTGCCCTGCTAGTGCCTTGGTGCCTTTGGGGGCCTTGTTTGAATAATCCTCCTAAACCAACAGGTCCGTTTATGTCGTCAAGAGCGGCTGTTGCGGCAAAGCCGACATTGCCACCTTTTCCGATTGTGAACTGACTTCAATTCTACGTTTTGGTTCTTTTTTCCTGGACTTTGCGGTGTTTGAATCACGGATAATGTCCGTCTTAATAGCGGCTTAATCTCGCGCACCGGGGGCACCTGCCCGGACAATGGTGTGGAGATTTGATGGTGTGCTGCAACAGCTTCCGTTCTGGAAGTGTTTACCTGACATCACTTGTTTATAACCAACGGCTTACAGTTTTGTTTAGTTGTGGCCGTTCTCTTAGTACTTCGTAGTCTCAGAGATTCACTCTGGGCTTCAAGGGCACATAAATGCTGATCTCAACCTGGCTCCGATCCTTTCGCAATCGTCTTCAACAGCGACCTCGTCGATCGACGCGCCGC
>JBDONA010000522.1:0-2430 GCA_039831575.1 Fuerstiella sp.
GCGCTCCGTCTCGGTAAGGGGTATTCAGTGCAGCGATACATTCGTCGACCGCATGCATTTCGACCAGCGCTCTGACGGCTACGTGCGGAATCACTCGTTCCGGATGCGGCAGTCGCCAGTCGTCTCCTGCGACAGCAGGGCTGATTGTCGTGTGAATCGTCAGCGGCAGAATTGCGTTCGCCACTGACTTCGCGAACTCAGACGCCGACTGTTCACCGTTGACGTCGCTGACAACAAACCCATTGTCCAGTGCGTGGGACATGATCCGGCCCAGCCCGATCAATGCGACTGCCTGAACTCGCGGATTCGGATTCTGTAAAGCCTCCAGAAACGGTCCTGGCGACACGCCATTCAATGCCGACTTACGATCAGCGACTGCGCGCAGACAGTGTTCCGCCAGTGACGCGTCTGTTGCGAGCTGCAACAACTGGTAATTGGCACGTGCACCGAGCGCCTGTTTCAAAGTAAAGACGGCTGCCACGCGCGAGTAGAGTGGTTTGTTGTGATCAGAGGCAAGAGCGAAGAGTTTCTCGTGCAACAGGGCGGGAAAAACTTCTTCCGCGCCGTCCAACCGATCGTTGTCGCTACGCTTCAGGATCTCACGCTGAACGTGAAGTCGCATCGTGCCGGAAGGGTGCTGCAACAAATCGACCAATGCGACGTCTTCTAATGGCTGCACGTCCGGCACGGGCTTTGGCACAAAATCAGCTGGCGTAATCTGAGCCACAAAACCCACGTCCGGACCGTCGTAGGCGAACTTGCCGTTCTTCCAGCTGCTGACGTACATTCGGCCGCTGGCATCGACATCGATATCAGTGGGTCGCGGTATTTTCAGGAACACGTCCTGCTGTGGATTAAAGGTGGCTGCGTTGCCAGGCATGTTGTGGCTATGAACAATGCTGGTACCCCAGTCACATGTCAGCAGCAGATTGCGATATTCAGCAGGCCAGCGTTCGTCGTGAAAATATATCGATCCGCAGCCTGAGCCGCCGCCGTAGTCGGCCAGCGGCGGCATGATTTCCTGGGTGAAATTCTTGTATAGAGACGGATAGCCGTAGTTGGCGGTCTGCAGAATGTGTGACACGCGAATGTCCCAGCCGCCACCATCGTTCGTGTTGTCTCGGGTGAAGATATTCATGTAGGGATCGATCGCCACGTCCAGAATATTTCGCTGCCCCCACGAGTAGATTTCCATTTCCGTGCCATCGGGACGAATGCGAACGATGCCACCGCCCCGTTTGCTGAGTGTCGTGCCATCCGTTGCGATCGCTCTTGTGAATCCGAAATCACCAACGGCGATGTAGATCCAGCCGTCGATGCCCATCCGAATTCCATTGGTCGTGTGGTCGGCTCCACGTTTGTTCACTTCTTCCGTACTGATGCCTTCGATCAGCACTTCGCTTTTGTCAGATGTACCATCACCATCGGTGTCGCGGAAAACGCTCAGGTATGGAGGATGCAGCACCCATAATGAACCGTCGTCGTAGATCAGACCCCGCGGATGATCCATCTTTGCGAACTGGTTGATTTGATCGGCCACGCCGTCTCCGTCTGTGTCGATGCAACGCAACACTTTGCCTCGACCGGGTTCCTTGCCCAGCGAACCCTGTTCGTCCACGCCCACAAAGACTTCGCCCGTAGCTGCCGCAGTCAGGCAGACGGGATAGTTAACAACAGGCGGCTGGCCAAACAGCGTCACGTTGAAGCCGGGCGGAGTCTGCACATCCCCGATCGACGCCGACGAACCAGCGGGCGCGACGACTTCTGGTAATTCAGGCAGCTCACCGGCCGATACTTCCAGTTCCCAGATTGATCCCCACAATCCTCTGCTGGCTCCCAGGAACGTCGTGCGGATATATCGCGTGTTCGGAGCGTCCACCTTGTGAGCTCGAATGGCACCGGGCTCTTCGTTGTTCGAAGCATCTGCGACACGAGTCCAGTTTTCATTATCCACGGACGTTTCAACGATGTATTTGTAGACGATGCCTGTTGGTTTTTCCCAGTGCAGCCGCAGGGCGCGGACGTGCTGTGGTTCTTCCAGATCGACCGTCACCCATTCATCAATCTGCGATCCGGACGGACAATATCGAGTATTCAACAACCCGTCGGTAAGATGCTTCCGGAAGTTGCCAGGCTGTTCGCTTTTGGATGTGACCGCCTTGCCGTACGCCAGGTTTCCTTCGCCGCAGCAGTTCTGAGGCAGTAGGTGATTGGCGGCGTTCTTTTGCACGGGCGTCGCGATCAGAGCCTTGATATCTTCGTCGATTTTTTCGGTCGACGGCGTGAAGTCTTTTTCCGGGTCGCGGCCCACCGCCCACAACACGGCTTTGGCCATCATGTCCAGGTACTTCGGTTCGGCCATCGTTTCGTTGTAATGACCCATCGTGCAGCCGAAGACCCTGGTACCCTGATAATCGTTGGTCCACACGC
>JBDONA010000429.1:0-2428 GCA_039831575.1 Fuerstiella sp.
TATCTCAGCGGCCTTCGTTGCAAAGGTTGATATTCACATCACCTCAGTCGTGGAGACTTGGTCGAAGGACGCAGGTTTGTGACCGTCGTTTGCCTCGTCACGTGACACCGCATACCGCACCGCCAGCGTCACTCGCTGTAGCTTCAATTCTCTTCCGCTCGCAGCCTCAGCCCCGTCGCCAGGTTGTCAGCAACATGCAGGTTTGTGATTGCTGACACCGACAGCATTAGCACTCGCGTTGCAACCTCTGGCTGATCGACCAGCATCTGCTGAAACCGCTGCCGAACGTCCTTTCCGGATTCCATCAATTCCTGCAGTGCGGATTGGATTAAAGGCTCGCGGTCTATGTCGCTGGGCAGGCGTTCCAGCGTGAGGCGAGCGGTCGCGAGGTACTCTTCGAGCTTTTCGGTTGGGAGGTATTCCATCGGCGTCAGTCTTGTTGGTTGAGGGTTTCAGTGATCGCCTGGGCATTGACGACGATTGCGAATCCCAGCCGCTTCCGAATGTGACCTTCCTGGTAGGTCAGGTTGTATCGTTCGTTAATCCAGTGTTGGCCTTCAACCAGACCGACGATCTTGACGGTGCCGTTATGCTCGACAACAACCGGCCCACCACTGTCACCTTCGAACGTATTGTAGTCGACAAGAAATGTCGGGTGCTTTCTGTATGGGACGATCGGAAAGCTGGCAACACATCCCAGCCGAACTGACGGAAAGCCAGGTTTACTCGGATCGAACTGTCCGGCATGTGGGTAACCGATGCTGCGGATAAACTGGCCCACTTCGACGTGATCGAAGTCGTCCGCTGTTGCAAGCGTCTCGACGGGAATGGCGTCCACTGGAATATCGAATTCCGGCAGTTCCAGCACTGCAACGTCGTGTTCCGGATGCTGTTTCCATAGAGGCTTGTCGTCCTTCCGGATGGTCACGTTTCTGGACTCGCGGACGTATTCCCCCATTCCCTCGTCCCAGCGACGGAGAACGACAGACGCAAAATCGTCCTTAACTCCATCCAGCACGTGAGCCGCGGTCACCAGTGCTAACGGCTGGGATTCTTTCACCTTCACAACGAAGCACGTTGCAGAAGACCCTCTCCCCTCCAAACGAAAGGTGCCTTTGACCGTCGATGTCAATCCACCTGCATAGGTGGTTGATCCGATCAAAAAAGACATCGCCGTTGCGGCGACGAATCCGTACGTCATTCTTTGCATCGTGTCGTTCACTGCGGTTCCTTTTCGTACCATTCCGTCAGATTCTCCAGAGCCATGCGTGTGTCGTTCAAAGCGTTCTGTATGGCATCTCGATCGTCTTTGACGTGCCCGTTGTCTGAGCCAGTGACAGTGCAACAACGGCCTTCTGATGTGGTTCACGCGGTGTCACGGTCGCATTCTGTTCTTATCCATATACTGAAACACTGGCGGGCGTTGGTATTCCAGATAGAACGCTCCAATAAGATCGGCTTCCAACTCGTGTAGTTGATGTTTCGCGGTACTTGAGGTCCTGTGCCACGAAGCCAGCAGTGATTGACCGTCGTATGTCTTGCTGTGAGCCTTCAGGCGTTGGCGCAGGTCTGCAGATTCGCCGATGTAAACAACCATGCCCTCAGGTGACATCAGCCTGTAGACGCCAGCCACAGGCGGCCCGGCGGATGTCTGCAATCCGATGGGTTGTGACCATGACAATCCCAGCCAGTCGTCAGCAGAGCAGTCCATGTTTCCGGCAGCGAGCTTCGACGACGGGAAGAAGACCGGTTCACTACGCCGCGCGGTGGCAATTCCCTTCTTCCGATTGCTGGGCCGCGTCCAGTGAGGATGCAGGCGTCCATGATTGCACAGCGTGCTGCAGTTGGCCTCCCGACGGTGCAGGTATAACAGCATGTCTTCCCAGCATTGCCTTTCTGCCACGTTCACATCTTGCTCCGCCACTGACACTTCGAAGGTCATGTTGTTCTCATGGCGATACGCCCACAACAACGGTGCGGCAGTGTGTGGGTCGTTCCACGGCGGATCATTCCGATCACAGCGCACCCCGCTCGCCAGCGAACGAGTCCGTTCCCGTAGGTTCCGCCCTGTTTGGCCGATGTAGACCAGTTCACGAATACCGGATCCACGAACACGGTACAGGCCGCCGCCATCTGAGATCGCACGTTGATATTCACCGAGTGGTGCATCCAGTGGAATCCATTCTGACCAGGACAATCGGCCCCACGTGCTACCAATGAACTCTGGGGACTCACTCACCTGTACTCATCCCGTTCTTCCTTGCTCAGCTTCCGCCAGTCCCACGGTGCAATCGGTTTGTGACTGCCGCCCCATAGTCCGAGTTTCTTCAACCGTGCGTTGTCTTCATCATCCATGATGGAATCTCACGGGGCCGTTCTTATGGGCCGCTTACCCTACATTTCGGCAGTGCTGCCTCAATATCTGCCA
>JBDONA010000582.1:0-2427 GCA_039831575.1 Fuerstiella sp.
TCGCCGCCACAAAATTATGGTAGTACTCATTGGCCTTGGCATCACTCATTTCCGTGCCGACTTCGCCCTCGGTCATGTAATGCAGATACTTCGTCATAAACACGACCAGGATCGTGCGCATGCCGTAGAAGCTGAACCGCTCGGCAGCCTCGTTGCCGATGATGTATTTGATCCCCTTCGGAAGACTCGACGTTTCATCGGGGACACTGCGGAATTTCTGTTTCGCCATTTGAATTTCACTTTTCGGTGTGTTGCAGCTGCCTGAATATCGACTGTTGCCAGTCTGCTACGAGAGTGGCCACGCGTCGCCGAGCGCCTCTTTTTGGATGGCCGTTAACTGTGTGACTCCGTGCTGAGCCAGCGACAATTCCTGCTGCAGGGTCGCCATGTCGAAGGGTTCGCCTTCGGCCGTGCCCTGCACTTCGATGAATTTTCCGCTGCCCGTCATGACAACGTTCATGTCCACGTCAGCCGTACTGTCTTCCGGATAATCGAGGTCAAGCACCGGCACACCGTTGACCACGCCGACGCTGATCGCTGCCACGCTGTCCTTAATGATGCCCTGTTTCGACGGCAGTCGCTCATCTGAAATGGACGCTATCGCATCGCACAACACGATGAAACCACCGGTGACGCTTAATGTTCGGGTACCACCATCAGCCTGCAGCACGTCGCAGTCAATCATGATGGTGTGTTCCCCCAGTGCGGCAAAGTTGACGGCCGCACGCAGGCTGCGACCGATGAGCCGCTGAATTTCGGTCGTTCGACCGTCCACTTTTTTGCGATCCCGCTGCTTGCGAGGCGACGTACTGCCGGGCAGCATGTTGTATTCTGCGGTGACCCAACCCTGAGCAGTGTCGCCTTCCTTACGAGGCATTCGCCAGGGCGGCACTTTGTTTTCGACGCTGGCGGTACACAGGATCATCGTGTCGCCCGCCTGCATCAAAACACTGGCGGTGGCGGTTTTCGTGAAACCGCGTTGAACGGAAATCGGACGCAGCTCATCAACGGCTCGGCCATCGTGGCGAGTCATATATTATGCCTTCGGCAGCAAGATTGTGGTCAGGATTGAGGGCTGGCACGGGATTCCTTCCCGCCCGGCACCGACATGTTGTCTCGAATGCGAACGTTCTTCGCAACCGAATCACACATTCGGAGAGCCTCAACGATCGTTTTGACGCAGTTTTCGTACATTCTGAAATGTATTCTGCTGCGGAGGCGAGCTGTCGTGCGACATCACGAATGGTTTTTCTTCGGCCTTGTTCCCGTCTGCAGGACAGATTGAATGCGACGGACGTCGCAACGTGGTTTCCTGTCGTTAGGCCAATGCCGGCTGATTCAAGAAGGCAGAACCGCCATTGAAGCAGTTATTGATCCGGGCGTCTGTAGGGATCAAGCAACGGCATCTTTTGCAGAGTTTCGGCGAGTTGTTCTGCGAACAGTCGATGGGCTTTGGCATTTGGATGCCGCTCCCAGCGACTGACAAACATCTGCTGACCGCTGTGTTTCCGCACAAATGCCTCCGTAGGCACGACTGTCATGCCGGCGTTTGAAAGAAGCTGTTCCGTTGTCGTGGCGAGTTCGTGCTGCCGGGAATCGGTTTTCGGTTCATGCATCAGAACCATGGCCAGAACCGGTGGCAGGCCAAAGTCGCGCACGGTTTGATTCATCTGCTTCACATCCCGAGCGAAACGCTCTTTTTTTCGTGCGAAGTCGACGTCAATCGCTGACGTGAAACTGTACCGCAGTCCGGCTCCGACCATGGCATCGCCGATACGTTCTTCAAAGAAACGTCCCACGTAGGTCCGTTCGACGAGCCACAACTTGAAAGGTTGCAGCGTATCGCCCAACAGGGATGAATCGCCGCCGTCAGTCTGCCCGTCTTTCGTGTCGTAATCGTTAAGGCAAACGCCGTAAATGATAAGGTCGGGGTCGAGTAATTCTGGTTTCGACCGCGCTTGGTCGTGCAGAACGAGTCGTGTTATTTCCTTGAGAACGTCTGTGCTGTTGTAGGCGTAAACACCAAAATTGTAGACCTCGACAGCGTAGTCGTCGCGAAGCAGCTTCTGCAGGACGGCACTGTACGTTTCATGCTCAGGGACGCCATATCCATAAGTAAACGAGTCACCAAACGTCAGGATTCGAAACACCTGTTCCTTCCTGGGCGGTAGCTTAAACCCGATTCGCATTTGATTGGCGTCGTATATATGCAAGTGCGTATGCCACACGGTGGCTGAATCTGCGCCACTGTTGACGGGTCGCGCCTCCCAGGCCTTCGGCAGCACCAGCGGCGGAATTATGAGGTTATTCGGTGGATGATTGGGATCCCAGGTAATGCTTGCCGCCTGCCACTGAAGAAACGCCTCAAACACTGTCAACGTCAGCATCAGCGAGATGATGAAGACTCGCAGTTTCTTAAATGGGCGT
>JBDONA010000047.1:0-10553 GCA_039831575.1 Fuerstiella sp.
TGTCGATCTAGGTGCGTTTCCTACCAAGACGCTACAACGATTGCCGCACGAGGCGTGCGTCCTTCGATCAACTCAAATCAACGGTGCCGGTGCTCATGCCAAAACGGTCTCTTTCGACGCCCATCTCCTGGAGGACGGACAGCAGGAAGTTGCTATGTTGAGTCTTCTGTGGAGTTTGGATGTGTCGGCCAGTCTTCATTGTGCCGCCAGCTTTTCCAGCGAGCAGAATCGGGATGTCTACGCCGCTGTGAGAGTTTCCCTGTGACATCCCGGAACCGAACAGCATCAGAGTGTTGTCCAGCAGGCTGCGGCCGCCTTCATCTATCACGGCCATCTTATCCATCATGCGCCCGAGTCGCTGAACGTGCCAGCGACTGATGATCTGATACTCACGCAGCAGTTGCGGGTCGTTGCGGTGGTGTGACGTCACATGGTGATCGTTGTTGACTCCATCCAGAAAGGCAAAGTTCTTGCGGCTGAGTCCGTGACCCATCATCAGAGTGCACACGCGAGTCGTGTCGCTCCACATTCCGAGAATCATGATGTCGATCAGGGCATCCATGTGCTCTTCGGCGTTGTCCGGAACTTCTTCAGGAGGCCGAAACTTCGCCGTTTTGTCAGCGGCCAATGAAGGCTTCCACGCGCCGGGAGTGGCTGCTGGCGGAGTAATGATTTTGTCGAGCCGCTCTTCAAGTTCCCGTATCGACGAGAAATACTGGTCCATCTTTTGTTTGTCGTCGTAACTCAAATCCCGGTTGAACGACTTTGATCGATCAAGCACGGCGTCCAGCACGCTGCGTTGCTTCACCGCTTTTCGTCGGGCTTCTGGGCTATTGAAATCGCGGAACATGCGATCAAACGCGACGCGCGGATGCAGCTCCGGCGCGAGCAGCACGTTGTCTTCGTTCCAGCTGACATTGCTGCATGTCAGGTAGCCCTGGGCTCGTGGCGGCTCGGTACCCAACCGCAGATGAGGAACTCGGCTGTTGCCGCCAATCTGTTTCGCAATCAAATGATCGATCGACGCTTCAGACTTCTGTCCGACATGATTCTGCCCACACAGGAACGCTGAAGTCAGTTTAATGTGATTCGAACTCGCCACTTCGTTCATCAGGTTCGACACCACGGTAATGTTCGAGCGATGGTCTTTCAGCGGCGCAAGAATGGGCGACAGTTCGAAGTCCGTGCCGGATCCTTTCGGCAGCCAGTCTGGCGGATTGACACCATTGGGCATGAACATCGCGCCAAACCTGAGCGGCGCCTGCTTCTGGTCGGTTGCATGGCCAAAGCACTCAAGAAACGGCAACGCAACGACAGCGCCGCCGATGCCTCGCAACATTGTTCGTCGGGGGTGTTTCATTTACTTTCCTCCGGACGATTATCGCCGCTTGCATGAGTAAACGGATAGGACATCGCAACCATCTTAAACAATTCGTGGCTAATACCGCCGGTTTCTATGAGCTTACCGACAATCTTGTCGATTTCCGGGCGGTCGTAGAACTCTAGTTTTCGTCCAAGCGCATACGTGAGCACAGTTCGAGCCATATTGCGATAGAAGTCGTTTCGATTCCTAACCAGTTTTTGCTTCAGCTCACTTGGGCCGTTAAACGCCTCGCCGCTTGGCAGAATTCCGGAAGCATCAATCGGCTTGCCACCATCGAGGCGTCGCCATCGCCCGATTGGGTCGAAGTTTTCCAGACCGAAACCGATGGGATCGATCTTGCCATGACAGGACGCGCATTGCCGGTCGGCCCGATGCTTTTCAAGAACTTCGCGAAAGGTCCTGGTGGCGCCCGCTTCTCCGGTTCCCTTTTCCAATGCCGGGACGGGCGGCGGATCAGGCAAATGTTTGCCGAATAGCTTTTCATAAACCCACAAACCCCGGTCGACCGCCGACGTGCGCGTGGGGTGCGAAGTCACCGTCAGAACGCTGCCCATGCCCAGCAAGCCGCCGCGACTGGAATCTGCGGGAAGTCGCACTTTCGTCAGCTTGTCATTCGTATCAGGGAGAGCCGCAACGGTGATCTGTGGGAGCTTTTGAGCAAACTCACCAGAGAAGACGTCGCCGGCTGCTTTATTGGTCACACCATCCACCGTGGAATTGGCCGGAGCAGCAACGAATCGGACATCACCGATTCGCACGTCCTTCGTGTCTCCGAAATTGATTGCTTTGATCACATCCTCGAGGTCGAGATCCATTTCGGTCTCCACGATGCCTGTCGATACTGCGGCCCCCGTTTTTCTTCTTGAAAGGATCAAGCCGCCGATGTGCGTGTTTGGGACGCTGTTGGCCTTGAACTTAATATCGATCGTTCCGTCCGTCACAGTCGACGTATGCCGGAGCACACTTCCATAACGGAACGTGCCGCCTTGCTCCTGAAGCTGATCGTATTCTTCTCGAATCGTCCTTCCTTCGACGACGATTTCCGCAGACCTTGCTTCCCACCCTTCGTACAGCAGCAACTGCAGCATATACGTCCCGTTCGGCACAACAATAGTCACATCAGGCGAACCATGAATCGACGCTGCCAGAATTTCCGAGACATCACTGGATTCGCCGTAGTACTTAGCCAGGTCTTTGTTCCAGAACGCATAGTCGGCGGTAATCAGTTCCTCCAGCGGGCGGTTCTCCGCGAAGATATGGTTAACGAAAGTCTCGGTCTCCTGCTTGAGCAGACTCTCGATATTTCCGGCGTAATAGGCGCTCGTGAAGAGACCTTCATCCGGCTTGATCGTCACGCCCAACTCGCGGTAGCCCAGCCATTCCCTGGCAAAGACGCCCACCATGCGACGCCCCTGGTCACTCTTGAGCATCCGCACGACCTGCCCGTCGATGATCGTCGGGTCGGTCAGCTTGTCGGCTTCTGCCAGCGCGAAGAGTTCTTCATCGGGCATCGAGTTCCACAGGAAGTAGGACAGGCGGGACGCCATTTCATACGAATCCAATTGTCGTTCCTCGTTCGGCGGGCCGCGCTGTGGAATGCGGTAGAAGAAATCCGGTGAGATCATGATGGCAAGGAACGCGGCTTTCAGGCCGGTGCGGTGATCAGCACCGGTGGCGACTTCCTCGTCGTAAAACTTTAGGAAGAAGTCGACGTCCGCAGAATTGACCGGGCGGCGAAATGCCTTCTTTCCGAACCGACTGATGACCTGCCGAGCAGCGCTGCGGCCTTCACCATCAGCCGCAATCAAGTCGGCCACCGATGGCGGTGCGGAAAAGTCCGTCGCGATCAGAGGCTTGACCCAGACATTGGTGTAATCGGCGGAGAGTTCTTCGTGGCTGACGTCACGATTGATCGTCAGACCATGCTGCTTCTCCCAGGCGAGGTCAAATCCACTCTCCGCTTCCGGTGTGTTTTGCTGCGTGATGATCGAGCGGTTCGGTGGCGCGATTAGCTCATGCAAGTAGTCTTCGTTTTGGTCAAAGTCTTCCGGTAGCTGGTTCACCGGACCGCGAATCTGCACTTTGTCCATGCACATAAAGACGCCTGTGCCCAGACCCAGGTCATTAAAGTCGGCGATCACCGGCTCATCAGGAAACGGTGGCGGTACAGGCAACGCGGCTTCTTCTTTGCTCAGACCTGTGCGCTGCGGACGGAAACGCAGGGTGTGATAACCCTTCTCGATCCAAACGAGGCAGTGATACTCGCCCGGCTGAGCTCTGGTTGAAAGTAGCCGCACCTGGCCGACTTCATCACGATCCAGATAGATCACCATCTCGGCGCATGCACGGTTATCAACGCGTTCGCCCCATGCTTTGACATCGATGATGTACCACCCCGTGCGCGGGTAGTTCCAACGCGTGTAGAGCGAGTCGCGGTTGGCCTTGATCATGATGCCGTTCTCAGTCGGCGTCAAAACCGCGGTCGTCGCCTTCATCTCTTCCGCTTCGGCGTTGTAGACGATCGGCTTGTCGGTGAAGAGGTAATAATCGAGCACGTTCTCCGTGATGCGAACATACTTCTCCATTCGCGCACCGGTCATCGCCAACAATGGTGAATCCCGATCTGAACTAAACCCCGTATCACCGACGCCGTCATCGGACAGGCTTTTCGCGAAATCAATGTGAGTGCCGCCGTCCTGAAAGTGCCGGTCATTGAACAACGCTCGCACCGTGTTTTCGTATTCCGTGCGATTAAGCAGCGGCAACGTGACATGTCCCGCCTGTCGATAGGCCGACCAATCGACTTTCTCTTTCTGTGCCGTAATCCAATCGCTGATCATGAGGCGCTGATCACCACTCAGGAATGGTTTTTCGGGCGGCATTGCATTCGCGGCAATCTGTTCTTCCACCTTGTCCCACAGCTCGCGCTCACGAGCGAAATCACGCTTCACATTGTCCAGGCGAATTTCGCCCTCCTGCAGCTTGTCGTTGTGGCAGCGGTAGCAATGCGTTTTCAAGAGCGGCGCGATCTGCTCGGCATACCTAACCGTCCTGTATTGAGCTGATGACAACCCGAGCGCATCGCGAATTGCCGCCGCAACCTTCTTCGCCAATAGGTCGCGCCCCGATGATTTGAAATGAACGTCGTTCGCTGCCTTTTGGTGTGTCGCAAGCACGGGCAGTATCGTCCCGTGAAGATCGTCAATCGCGATTCCGTTGGCATTCATCACCTTCAAAGCCACGTCGCGAAATTCCTTCGCACGAGCTGTTGTGACCAACACTTGCGAACTGTGTTCCGCTTTGGGGCAAGGTGGCGTGGTTGTCGCAAACACCAACCGCGCACCCGTCGCCTTCAGGTGACGGACGATCTGTTCCAGGTTTTGGCGGTAGCTTTCCGGAGTCGCTCGCGTGTCTTGCTGCCAGCCATACCAATCCCAGAGTCCGAAGTTGAAGTGAATGACATCCCACTTCCTACCGGCGACCCACTCCAGAGCTTGCTCGGCTCCATAAGCAGAGAACCGACAATTCCCGGGCACACGTTGCACAATTGCTGTATCCACCAGAATCTTCTGAACGACCGGCGTGTAGTTCATCGAGATCGAATCGCCGATGATCAACACGTTTGGCTTCTCAAAAGCCAACGCAGCGGTAGCCACTAAGCAGATGACAATCGCTGCTAAGAATCGTCCTGACGTCATCGTCGCTGCCTAAAACTAAGAATCGAAATCGCCGAACTCGAAAAACCACTGGGCCCGCGAACTGCGTCCCCCAGACAATTTGGCGCGACACTTCCGCACCCTGTGATCAATTGTAACGTACAACTTGCCGCGTTCAGTTGGCCTGATCTCGGGGCTTCGCGGTGGGAGCGTCATCGATGCTGTTTCCGACTATGGAATGAGCTTGCGAAGACGCCGTCCACTTCCAATTGGTCATTCAGGTCCTTGCCGGATTCCTTTGCTTTTCGCCTCTTCCCAGCCACGGACTTTGAAATCCCAGTACGGAAGAGCGGCTCAACCGGTTGTCAGGTCGTCTGGTTCGCGGAGAGTCCAGATGTGGTAGAAGGATGCGTTTTCGAGCCAAATGGTGACCTGCGGTGGCACCTTTGCGTCGAAAGCCTTCCCGGCCCGAATGATCAGAGCCATTTTGTAGTGTGGTGCAGGGCTGTAGTGGTAAACGAGCCCATCGTCTTTCTTGTCAAACTGGTCGAATGCCGGGCCCAGGTTCTGACTTAGCGCCAAAATGCTGCGGGGTTCGCACGGCGACAAAAGCAAGGTTGGCCAGGTTGCAAAAGGAGATGAAGAAGCGGTTCGATTCAAAGTTAGAGAACAGCTCTCTTGCTTTTTCAATCCTTCTGGCGGGTGTTTCTTTTCTTTTTCGGCTTCCTTTTCGTTCGGACTTTGGGTTGGTTGTTGTCGGGTTCGGAAGGGACGTAGGCGCCCGTGCCCTCGGCGCACCAGGTCAGGTCGGCTTTGACGCGGGACAATTGGATGCGAGGGTCTTTGTGCGTCGCGCCGTAGGCCAGCAACTGAGCCGACAGGCTGCGAACGACCTCTCGGCTCGCGGGGTCAGCGAAGAAGTTCTCTAACTCGTGGGGATCTTTTTCCATATCGAACAGCCAGGGCGAGCTGTCGGAGGTGACCACCAGCTTGTGGCGTTTCGTTGCGGCGGCCAGCCAGCCGGCACCCGTGCCTGAGGAGCGGAATATCGCGATATCGTTCCAGTCGGCGGGGGTTTTGTCGGTAAACAGTTCGGCGGCGTTTCGCCCTTCCTCCGTGCCTGCGGATTTCACTCCCATGAGACCAAGGATCGTCGGCATGAAGTCGACGCAGCCCAGCGCTTCGTTGACGACCGTGCCGGAGTCAATTTGGCTCGGGTTGTACAACACGAAGGGCACCTTGGCGGAGGCCTCGAAAGGTATGCTCTTGTTGATGCGGCCGTGCTCGTAGCACATGTCGCCATGGTCGGACGTGAACAGGATGATGGTCTTATCGATCAGCCCGGCTTTGCGGACGGCGGTGAGGATCTTGCCCACATTGTCATCGATGCACTTAACCATGCCGAAGTACTGGGCCAATAAATCGGAATCGAAACCTCTTTTGAGAACCTCATGCGGCTGGCCCCACCAGGGCAGGTCCTCGGTCGACTTGTTCATGGTCGCGGGGGCCTTCAGCTTATCGGTGTACATGGTGTCGTAAGGCGCGCGGACCAGGTTTGGCCCATGCGGGTCGGGAATCGAGAGCATGTAGCAGAAGGGCTCGTCCTTGTGCTCGTTGATGAAGTCGACGGTCTTGTCGGCGAGGAAATCGGTGGAGTAATTCCTGGGGGTAGCGCCGTCGACGCTGATTTTTTCGTAGTCTATAACGCGCGGGCCTTCAGGCGTGTCTTCGAGCTGTTTCCAATGTCCGTGATGGAGCATGTAGCGGTTGTCGGTAAAGCCGAACTTACGCTCGGGCGCCCATAGGTTGTTGCTGCCCTTGTTGTCGACGTGCCACTTGCCCGCGTAGCCGGTCGCATAGCCGGATTTCCGGAGAACCTCGCCGAACGTGATGGTGTCGTCCAACAGCGTCCCTCCGTTGGTGACCACGCCGTTATTTTGCGGGTATCGACCCGTGAGGAATGCGCCCCGGCTGGGCGAGCAGACCGGCGTGGTGGCGTAGAATCGCGTCGCGACGGCGCCGTTGTCGGCGAGCCAGTCGATGTTCGGCGTCTCGCAGACCGTCGAGCCCCACATCAGCGCACGGTCCTCGGGCATGAGATTGCGATAGCAGCCCAGCGTGCGGAAATTTTGTTCGTCGGTGTGGATGACCAGCAGATTAGGACGGTCCGCCGGTGTCCGAGCCAATGCCCCGTGACAGGTCGACATCACCGCCGCAGCGCCGGTTGCTTCAATAAATTCACGTCGGTTGATTGGGTGGCTCATTATTTCCAGTTTCTTCCTGTTGTTATCAGCGTTCCAATACATTTGCGCGGTGCAGCTCTATGCCGGCCTTCAATGTCTTCAGAATGGCGGGGCGTTCCTCAGATATCAGCAAATTGGTCATTTCAGCGGGGTCTTTGTTCTTGTCGTAGAGCTCTTCAAAGGTGACTTTGTTGTGATCGCTTTCGGAGAGGGTCTGGATATACAGCCAACGCCCGCTGATGGCTGCGAGAATGGGATCGTTGCCGCCGTATCCCCCCAGACATTCGTAAATGATAGTGCGTTTGGGGTCTTCGCCTTTCACCAGCGGGAGAAGACTCCTGCCGTGCAGCCTGGCTGTTGGCTTAACTCCGGCGATGTCGTAGACGGTCGCGGTCAAATCCAGATTCAATGCAGGGGTATCGCAGACACCCTGTTCTATTTCGGGACCGGCGATAACCAGAGGCACTCGGGTCGACGCAGTGAAGGGCAGAACCTTGCTGGTCATGCCGTGATCCCCCAGCATCCAACCGTTGTCGGACATATAGATCACGTAGGTATTGTCCTCAACGCCATTCTCTTTCAGGGATTTCAATACGAGTTCCAGAAAGCTGTCCATCTCAGAAACAACCGCGTAGTAATCCTTTGCGTGCTTGCGAATATTCTCTGGCTTGTCATATCCGTATTGCTTTGCCCTTAGACGATTGCGGACCTCTTTCAGGTAATCCGGCTTGCCCTTCAGGCTGTCGTTCCAGTTCGCCGGCAGCGGCATATCTTCAACGGTATAGAGATCGTTGAACTTCTTTGACGCGGGCCAGGTTCTACCTTTCATGTGCGGCAACTGAGTGCAATGAAAGAGAACGAAAGGCTTATCCTGTTCGGCTGCATCCTTGATCATCTCGACCGATTTCCTGGCGCAATAAAGATCAATATGCTCTTCGGGATTTAGTCCGCGTCCCTCGTCATTAACTCTGCGTCCATAATAAGTGCCGTTGCCCCGGAACGAGCACACCCGGTCAAAACCAAGTTCGTTCGCGGTATTCCTAAGGTGCCACTTGCCGGAGAACAGAGTTGTGTAACCCGAGCGTTTCAAATCCTGCGCGAAGGAGACCTCGCCTTCACGCAGTCTGGCGCCAAGTTTTTGCACACCATTGGCGCTGCCGTATCGACCGGTGAGGACAGCGGCGCGTGATGGACTGCAAAGAGAGAGGGCCGCGTGAGCGTTGGTGAAACGCACTCCTCTTTTCGCCAATCGATCCAGCGCCGGCGTTTGAATTTTCGAGCGGCCATTCGCGCCATAGGTGTCGTATTGCTGATCATCGGTGAAAATGATGACGATATTTGGCTTCTCCGCAGCCAATAGAGAGGCTGCCGCATGAATCAGCGTGAAGACGAAACATGACCAAAAGAAGGCGGTGGGTTTAACCAATTTCATAGGGATTTCCATTGGGTTGTCCTCAGCGACCCGGCATTACCGATAGATGAACATGGCCGTGGCCTTGAACGGGGACCGCGAGCGGATACGCACCCAGTGGGCGCTGTATCCATCGGGAAACACCTCGGCAATGTAACCGTTTGCGGGTATGTCGATTTGCTTCAGGCGCGACCAGGATCCGTCTCCAAGAAAATCGACTTCGATTTCCACGGACGCCTTGGCATCAGACTCGTTTTTCAAATGAAGAGTCTTCTTATCGAAGCCAGTCATGAGGAAGGGGTCGGAAACAGTGTTGGATTCTACATCCGTGTCCCACCAGACGGCTCCCCAGCCTGAGGGTTTGCCAAAACTCCAGAGATCGTCGGTCTTGCCGAACCAGAGACCGGCCTGTGGCTGCCCGGCCAGCGGATTGCCATCGTTGAGCGCCCATTTCATAGGCGTGACCTGGTTGCCACCCAGTACCAGCATGCCCCGCCACGAGCAAAAATCCGGGACGATTCGCAGGTGATTGGAGATGGGCTTGATCGGAAATAGTTGACCCGAGTAAGTGTGATAAGGGACTTCGTAGAAGATACCGTGACAATCCATCAACAACCGTTCGGTTTCAACCTCCCTGATCCGCATCCATTCGGTGTAGCTGGTCCCATCGAAAGTCTGGCTGCCTTTGGGTAGGCGGTAGGTCTGCCATTTACCTCCGACAAGCACTTTCATGATGACCGAACGTTTGTCCCATCCGGTGGCAATGCCAATGCGCTTACCACGCCCCCAGACCTCGGTAAATGCGGTTTCCTCCAGGATGGTCCACGTCTTGCCGTCCCATTCTGCGAGTCGACCCGCGGCCCAATCGCCATTGTAGTCGTTCTTCGCGTAGCTATTGTTCGCCACCACAACTCGATTGCCAATGGTGTATGCGTCCTTGAAGTGTGGCTTGGATTTTTCCGGCTCGTTGAGTTCCTTCATCAGCTGAAACAATTCCGTCACCTCCAGCGTGCGGAGATCCACCTCGAAAAACTCGCCCTCCATCGCCAGGTAATAGACTTTGTTTTCGGGGTCGGTGAGGTGCAGCATCGTGGCAGCGAGACGATGGGGAACGAGCGCCTCGATGGTCCGAACGTTGCCTTCCACGTCGATGACGTGCGGGCCGATGAGAAGCTCGTTGCGCGGGCCGTGGATAATACGATTGGCATAAGTCCCAACAACACTGGACGGGTGCTTGTGCAGTTTCATGGACTCATCGACATAGTAGAGGCCCGTTCCTGATCCACTATCTTCCATGTGGGCAACATAGGTGACAATCCAGAGGCGATCTGCCCAGGGCATCAGCGCTCCCGTTCCTGTTTCCGTTCGAGGGCTATGATCCGCCACCATGGCGAGTCGGGGAAACACACCGCTCACTTCAATGGCGGGCGGGGGCGCTGCGGCCGAGTTGGCTTGAGGCAGAGCCATGATTGCCACCACGAGGGTGGTGAATAGAGAGGAAGGCCTGGTCATATATTGGTTTCTTATTTCTGCTGTTAACTGCCGGGAAAATGTTTTTTCGGGGACAAAAAAAGTGTCAGGAACCAAATGCGGTTATTGGCTCCGGACACCTTTCCTGTTCGCTGCAGATTCCACGATTCTTCTCGGTCGGGCACACCTCGCCAAATGACGTCGGATTCCGACAAAACGTATGGACCAGATGGCATGCGATTCGTGCGTCAACAAACGTATCAGTTTTCGGGTGCAGAACTATCAAAGGGTTCTTTGATGAGGTGTACCAAGAATCAAATCGCCTTCCGACGAGTTTTCAGTACGCCGAGTGCTCCCTGCGTCATTCTCGTTTCAGCGCTGCGGAGCGT
>JBDONA010000224.1:0-2423 GCA_039831575.1 Fuerstiella sp.
CAGCATTCACTGTGACATCAAACGTGCGGCTGAACGTGGCGTTATCACCAGCAGTACTCAGGTTGCCGTCCGGACCGCCGTCTTCCACCGTCACGGTGATCGTGGCCGTCCCGCTTTGATCCGTCACGGGTGTGAACTTCAGGCTGCCCGTCGCGTTGGCCGACGTGTACGTGACCGCCGGGTTGGGGATCAGGCCTATGCTGCTACTGGCCGTTACACGCAGTGGCTGAGACTCGCCGCCACCTGCGGTAATGCCGGACAGGTTCACTGTCTGTTCGGACGCATCTTCGTTAATTGTCAGGTTGCCGATCGCATCCAGCGTCGGGTCGTCGTTGACAGCATTCACTGTGACATCAAACGTGCGGCTGAACGTGGCGTTGTCACCGACGGTACTCAGGTTGCCGTCCAGACCGCCGTCTTCGACGGTGACCGTGATGGTGGCCGTCCCGCTTTGATCCGCCACAGGCGTAAACGCGATGCTGCCGGTCTCGTTCGGAGACGTGTACGTCACAGTCGGATTGGGAATCAGACCCATGCTGCTGCTGCTCGCCGTCACTCGCAGTGGCTGAGTTTCGCCACCACCGGCGGTAATGCCGGTCAGGTTCACTGTCTGTTCCGATGCGTCTTCAGCAATTGATACGTTGGACAGTGCGTCCAGCGTCGGGTCGTCGTTGACAGCACCGACGGCCAGTATCGCGATCTCTGTGGCCGTCAATGCCGATCCATAAATCCGGACGTCATCCATCGAACCATTGAAGTGATTGTTGTCGCCTCGAATGTCTGCCCCGATACCAACACCGATACTCGCCGCGAGATCCCGCGCCGTCCCGCTGGCTGAGGCCGCCTGAACTCCGTCGATGTAAAGCAATCCTTCGGTCCCCAACCGCACTGCCGCGACATGATGCCATTCGCCATCGTTGATTGTCTGCGTCGACGCGAAGTCATACTGGTAAGCACTGTTGCCGTACAAAAAGAATCCAAGCGTTCCGTTGGAATTGACCTTGAACTGATATTCGCCGTTAAAACCACCGTTGCGTTGCTGAATGATGACTCCGGTTGACGTCGTTGTCGTGCGCACCCTGGCCGACAAAGTAAAGTCTGTCTTGCCGCTCAACGAGGGGCCGGTCCCGAACGTGATCCTGTCGTCGACTCCATCGAACTGCAGACCTCCTGCCATGACTCCGCCCGCCCAGGCTGCGCCGTCAACCGTACCGTCACTGTTGTTTCCGCTCGAATCGATGGCAATGCTGCCCGCTCCATCGTCGAATTTCCACCACGCAAACGGTTGTGGTTCAGCGATCGTCACGGTCTGACTATTCGTTTGCCCGCTAACGTTGGAAACAACATAAGTGAAGGTCGCGTCGCCGACCTGATCCACTGCAGGCGTAAACGTGAAACTGCCGTTTCCGTTGTCAACCAGCGTGCCAGCGCTGACGGCGGTGAAGCTATCCACTGCTGCAACACCGTCGAGCGTCAGATCGTTGTCCAGGACATTGAACGTGATTGATTCGCCCACATGATACGCCACCATATCATCCTGACCGATCAGCGGCATCCACTCGGGAAGATTCAGAGCGGCCACCTGAGCAATCGCCGAGGGCGAAACTTCCAGTCCCCAGTTGGTGACCATGTACCGCGTCATGTCGTAGCCATTGACCTGCGACCAGCGAATCAGCCACTGATCTTTTTCATCCGCATTGCCGGAGGGCAGTTCAGCGGGCGTATTCAGATAGTCGTCAACGTACGTGGCCATCACGTCACGATAACCCTGCCAGCCCCACGGCCCGTCGGCCAATTGAAAGTAGAACGGATACGGATCTTTCTGTTCAAAGTTCGGCTTCGATGCATCGTTGACCGTCGCGGCAGCACGCTCAAGCACCAGATCCGGATAGACTGAATAGCCCCAGCCTCCGGTTGGCGAATTCGGCACGTGCAGTTCCAGTGCTGAGTTCGCAAAGATGTTAACTGTGACCTCTGTGTCGCCGTCGAATGTCCATGCACTGTTGTAGCCATGTCCCAGCGTATTGTTGCGTTGTTTTTCATGGCCGAGTTCGTGGAAGTAGCCCCAATTGCCGTTTGCCTGCAGATGAGCAAGATCCACGATCTCTTCCGACGCCCAGATTGGCCCCTGAATCGGGTTGCCGGCATGCAGCAGTCCCACGCTGATCTGCACGTCGACATTGAATCGTTCCGGCCCCGTGCGAATGCTTTCGACGGCACCAACCCAGTCCATGCGTTCAACGGCGTCGTTCCAGAAGTTCATTAGGTCCGTGGGATTGTCCAGATCACGAATCCACGACGACGGCACTGAAATCGCCAGACGTTCCGAAATTAACTCTGCGTAAGCTCCAGGCTTCAAACGTTCGGTCTGCCACTGCAGATCTGTCATTTGCCCCAGTACGAACGTCGGCGCTTCGATCGCG
>JBDONA010000685.1:0-2421 GCA_039831575.1 Fuerstiella sp.
ATTTTCCGGTCGATGCTCGACTGAAATCTCGATCGTTTTGTGTTTCCAAAACCTCATTGTCAAAGAGCTTCGCGGTCGGTTCAGTTTTTTGACCCTACGGGCGACGTCGGATCGCACGGCGCGAGTCGCGCGGCGTGGCGAGAAGGAGACTTCGAGACGCCGCTGGATTCCCGATGTCGTTACCACAACTGGCAATAGAACGCGAAAAGGCCGTCACCCGGAGATGACGGCCTTTCGTATAACCCGACGGTAGCGGAGTTTCGCTACCGTCAAAACAAGTGGTGTGAACAATCGCGTGTTTGAACTGATTACGAGACAACATGAACATCGGCCCAAAATTGGGCCAAAATCACCTTGTTCCGGGCCGCTCAAGTCATCGATTCGAAAAATGGAGTCCTCTCGGCGACCACCCAGAATCAACCGACACTTCCACTCAGCGAAGAACAAATCTTACTTCTCATTCGGCGTCTGCCAGCACGTAGTATCGCCACAGTAGTGTGAATTCAACCCCTCTTCGAAATTCAAACAGAGACATTTTAAGAACGCAACATTTAGAGTGGTCTGGATGATGATGTTCCGGCTGGAGCGGAGAATCGGACGGCGCCGAGGACTCGGACGGAAAACTGAAGAATAACGTCGCACACAGCACGGCTGACTTCGCCTACAAAGTCCTGGTTGTTAAGGGGCTCCGAGTTCAACACCGTATCTTGTCGATGCGACAGCCAACATTCCGCATCAAATTTGGAACTCAGTGATCAAAGACCTGTTTTTGCGACCGAGGCCGTAGTTGGTCAATGTCCATCGCAATTCGGTTTCCGTAAATCACCCATTGTTCGCGAGGGCGGCGCAAGTTGGATGCACTCCTCATCGCCCGAGGTGATCTGCATCAGCAATCTGCGTCTCTCACCGTCGTCCCCCAGCAGCGATGTTTTCAACGCATCATGCAGGTCGGCCTTCTTCTGTTTTTTCAACCAGTCGCAGACACGTTTTTCGTTGCCAACCGATGATGGCCGAGTTGGACTCTTTTGTGCGGCGGCTGCGATCATGTTTTGAGGAAGTTCGTACAGTTCTGCCATCGCGTCAATTGCATCAACAGATTCACCCAATCCCGGCGGCACAGGGGGTTCGAGTTGTTCGTCGTCACAACACGTCGCCAGCCACGCGACATACAACGGTCGTAAATCGCCACGAAGCAACATCTCGCGGAGGCCCACAAAGCGACGAGCAAAACACTCTGGTTCCATCAAATAATCTTCATAGGTTCCAGCATCTGCTTCGGGGCAAATCGTCAGGATGCCAGCTTTCCCGCGTTTGTCGTTCGTCCAGTCAACTTCATGTTTCGACACGAACAGCTTGAAGGTCTTCTGGTCGCAGGGCAATTCGGGCAGCCGCAATTCGATATTGCGCACACCGTAATTCGCAAAGTGAAAATAGAGGTCGTATCCACGTCGCAGCATTTCATGAGACTTGCCGTGAAAGTCACCGAAATTGTATTCGTTGGTGAATTCCCAGGGACTTACGCTGGCTCGCGTCGACTGTCCGCGCATGTAATCCATGTTTTTCGGACTAACCGGTCCATCAAGCGCAATGAAATGCACCCACTGATATTCGCTCATCCAATCAATCCTGTTTCAACGCGATTCATTCGCCTCGCGGACTCACGTTTTCTGTGTTTCAAGTGTCGAACGCAGCATCTTTACGGTCAGAAGGCATCTGGTCCAGCAGTTTGCCACGCGACAATTTTGTGATTGGCAAAACACCAATCACTCAATTGCACGGAGGATCGATCGATGAAAACGGAACGTCACAATGAAGAAATTGCAGCATCACTCAAGCTTCTGGCATCAACCTACGTCCAGGCAGTTCGGCAGCTGGAGGACACGCTCACGATCCTGAATCGCGAACTCGATCTCAAGGACACGAGTTGGCTTGAGAATGTCCTGACACTGAAATTAACGGCATCTGCAGCCACATCGGCGTTCCGGCCGATCGCCGACCGAGAAACGTTGTCCGTACTATTTCAGGGGAAGACATGTTTTCTCGGAAACACGCTGCTCTTCCGGTTCTTCGAGGTCATCTCGCGTCGGCCGAACCGCTATATCGCTCACGCTGAACTGTTGGACGAAGTGTGGGGCGGGATTCGCTCAGAGTCGACCATTCGTAATGTCGCCAAACGTCTTCGTGACAAGCTTGTGTCCGTCGGCCTCAGCGAAGTCGCCCAAGCGATCGATGGCAGCACACACGGGCACTACGTGCTTTTGTTGAATCAGAGCAAGTAGGAAAATCCAACAGCAATCAAACGCTCGTTTCACGCCGAATCAAACAGCCGTGCAACACAATGAAAATGTCAATGGGGGAACATCACCGTTCAGCATCCCCCAATCAATCGAAATTGTTCTGCATGGAGGCGGCAGATGTGGA
>JBDONA010000270.1:0-2420 GCA_039831575.1 Fuerstiella sp.
CTTAAAGCTAGGTTCGGGACGCAGAGGTCGGTAGTTTTACCGACGGTTTCTTCCGTGGCCTACGGCTCCGCCGACTCGATACGGGGCTTCGGTCGCGCGGCTCACCGAATGCCATTACACGGTCGAATTCGACGTTGTCGAAAATGAGCTTTTCTGCGAAGCTCTCGCCCTACCTCGGCAGGAACACTACACACTTATCAACCTGCAGGGCCAAATTCCCTTCCAGCGCTTTCGCTCCACCTTTGTCAGACTCGAACTGTCCTATGAGGAAGGCAGATGAAAAGAGTCGTGATTCTGCTGTTCGTGTGCCTGTTCCTTTCGGGCTGCGCGATAAAAGGAGATGCGTGGTATCACCCCTATGGACCTCAATACCTTGGAGAAGATGATTGACAGTCAGTGGCGAAAAGATCAATCGGGAGAGCTACGAACCAACCGGCTCGACGAAGTTCCCCGCTGCCCGGGACAGGACGTTGTTCACCCCCGGTCCGTTGACGACCAGTCCGACTGTCAAACAGGCAATGTTGCGGGACTTGGGTTCACGCGATGTTGAGTTCATCGAGACGGTGTGCAGTATTCGGCAGACGTTATTGGCTCTGGCGGGCGTGTCGCGGGACACCGGATACGAAGCCGTCCTCATGCAAGGTAGCGGGACTTTCGGCCTGGAGTCAGTCATCGGTTCGACCGTTCCTCCGGACGGCAAACTGCTCGTGATCATCAATGGTGCATATGGCGACCGGATTGCCAAAATCGCAAGAGTGCTGAAAATCGACACCGCCATTCTCAAGTATTCTGAAGACCGCCTTCCGGACCCGGAAGATATTGACCGGATTCTCAGCCAGGATCCAGCGATCACCAACGTCGCCGTCGTGCACTGTGAGACGACGACGGGCATCGTCAATCCCATTGAAGAAATCGGGCAAGTCACCAGGCGACATGGCAAGGCGTATTTCGTTGACTCAATGAGCGCGTTCGGTGCAATCCAGTTTGAATTCGAAAAGTGCGAAATCGACTTCCTGGTTTCTTCGGCTAACAAGTGCATTGAAGGCGTACCGGGATTCTCGTTCACGATTTGTCGTCGCGATTCGCTTCACGCCACGGAAGGTTGGGCTCGCTCGTTGAGTCTCGACCTGCTGGCGCAATGGCGGGGACTGGAGCAGAACGGGCAGTTCCGCTTCACGCCACCAACCCATGCGATCCTGGCATTTAAGCAAGCGCTTTGCGAATTGCAGATCGAAGGTGGCGTTGAAGCCCGCGGCGCGCGTTATCGCGCCAACTATGAAACGCTCGTGGGCGGGATGCGCGAAATGGGATTTGGCGAGTACCTGTCACCGCAGCTGCAAGGCATAATCATCACCGCTTTTCATTATCTGAAACACCCGTGTTTCCAGTTTGACGAGTTCTATTCGCGATTGAACGACAAGGGATTCGTGATCTACACCGGAAAGGTGTCCAGCGTCGATTGTTTCCGCATCGGTAACATTGGACGGCTCTTCGAGTGCGATATTCTTGCCCTACTCACAGCGATCCGTGTGACTCTCAGCGAGATGGGCATCGAGCTTCCAGGCGAATGACTGCCAGAAGTGCCCTGGTCGATTTCATCGGCGCGTCAGTACCCGACCGCCAGCCCAGCCAACCGAGCCGCTTCACTCCGAATCAACCGGCGAAGCTCTTCAATCTCGCGAGCGTTCTCCGAAACCGGCTTCGTGCCGTTCAGCGTTCCTATGACCGTAAGGTCAAAATACTGAGCCGACCAATTCGACCTATAAAACGCGGGCATTGCAACGGCTGTAGCTGGGAGAATCTGAGAATCAAAAGTGTCGAAATAGCCTGCAAACACAGGTCGCCTGAGTTTATTGGCCCTACGGGTTCGATGCCATTTCTCTTGAGGATGTTCGCGACAGTACTTGAGCAGATCACATAACCGACGTTGCGAAGTTGGCCTTCGATTCGCTTGTAGCCCCAACTCTCGTTTTCTCGGGCCATACGGGTACTCGATGACCATTTCCTGTTGCTTACGTACGTGCTCGACGAGCACAGCAAAGAAGATGTTCAACGGCTGGAGGAGAAATGACATAGGTTTGCTCACGATTACCAATGACTCCAGCATCCGGCTTGCCTGCTGGAATGTCAACGACAGCAGAAACGTCGGATGAAAATGCGTGAGCCTTAAGGCAATAAACCGTTACAACCGCCACATTTTTACGTCGGATGAGTTTTTGGATAGCACGGGTGCCGGGTTGTCTATGGTTTGCGGGCGGCCAGAAAAGTCGTCTGCCCAATCTTTGCGCGGCGCTGTTCGCGTTCTTCCAGGAAGGCGGCCATGCTGCCGTCTTCGAGCCTGAATGTCACGTTGTCGAGGGCGTGTGCAAGCTCCTCCTCGGTGGTCAGAGACCATGTAGAATCTCCCGCGCGCCAAGCCG
>JBDONA010000686.1:0-2415 GCA_039831575.1 Fuerstiella sp.
GGCACCCTTTTTAGTTTTGCCCCATAGGTTCTCTACCACGTCATCCTGACAATCTGCATCGAAGGACGCCGGCCGACTGCGATCAAGCGGCGACACGCTCTAAAGCGAAAAACGGTGGATTTCCGGCTGTGTCAGAATACGCCAGAATTACTGAGACGAAGCTCTATGCAGAAAACAGAATTGGGACGGGAGCAAACTCCAATCGGCAGAGCGGTGGACGTTCCACTCATTGTCAAAGATCAGCAAGGGCTCCCTTAACTTCACGGCGATCCCGCACCTCCGGTTGACGCTACGCCCGGCACGGGCGCGAGCCAGTGTACTGCAATCTCGACAGAATACGGGGCGTATTTCCCCGACCGGATTTGCAGCGTAGGTTTTGAACAACTTCGCCGCAATGTATACGATTAGAGTGGTGATGGCCCCTTTCTGAATGTTGATGACTGTTTTGTCGAAGACATTGGCGTACTGCAGCCGCAGCTGCAGAATGAACTGTTGCCGGGGCGGTATCGAACCATTGTCGTGAGTTCAGACAAGGCACGGTCATTGGGGCGGCACTGCTGGACGCCAATATTTAAGCCTCTGCAGGCAACGTTGACCATCGGAAGGTGATGATGAACCACGCGAGATATATTTGTGCCGCTTCGGCGCGGCGTGGCCCCGAATCTTTCGCATTTGTTGCCATCGTTTCATCGTTGATATTTGTCCTGGCGTTCAGTGGCTGCGGTCAGAACGCCTCACGAGATACGCCGGACGATTTGGGCGACAGCGATTCAAAACAAAGTGCGCCGGAGATTCTCGACGACACCTCCTCAGCAAACGGTGCACCACGGGCCTATCCGATTCTTCGTGATCACGTGCCGGCCGCGGCAACATTGATTTCGTCAACAATCGCTGAACACTCGGGCAACGCCCCGCTCACAATCTCTGGCGTGGTCTACGCTGCTGACAAACAACCTGCAGTCAAAGCCGCCGTCGGTTGCTGGTGTAAACAGTGGGATCATCGCATGGTCCTGGTCGGGAAGGCGTTCAGCGACGACAACGGTCGGTACATGATCGATGCGACAGCCATTCGAGAAATAGCTCGCATGTATGAATTTGGCCCTGATGACAAAGTACGTGAACGCAGCGAGCGAGAACGGTTGAAAGGCAGGTACGTGCACAAGCCGGGCGATATGCTGCGTAACCATGGCGTCAGCGTAACGTTGATTGCGATTGGTCAGGATGAATCTCTAAGCTGGGGCAGGCCACAGGTCCTGCTGTCAAACGGACTGATTGATTTCGATCTGCACTTGCGAGACCAGTCGGGTGTCGTTGCTGGAAGAGTGGTTGGTGAGAAAGGCAAGCCGTTGCCCAATCAGTCGGTTCGCCTGATCAGCTTTTACGATACCAGTCGAACTTCGCTCAACCAGATTTCGTCGACCACTTTTCCTTTTGATTGGATCGCAAAAACCGACCGCGACGGTCGATTCATCTTCACGCGACTTCCCGGTGGAATGCACGCGACCGTCGTTGTTGTGAACTCAGACGGGCGTCAAAGCAGCCGAACAGGTTTGTGGACGTCGCCTGACATGTATCTCGATCGCATCAGACAAGGCCACTACTCCGCGAATCCATGCACACTCCATCTGAATCCGTTTTTTTCCGCACGATTCGCGGCAGCCTGATCGACGCGGAAGGCGAACCAATCGTTGGAGCGATCATCCGTGAGAACGAGCGGCACACGACGACGGATATCAACGGCATCTATGAACTTGAATTGTCCACGACACCGGCGAAGCTCGAAGTCGAATTCCCGCTCATCAGCGGCTCTTGCCCGGCGTCCTTCACATTGACTGGCGTATTGCGAGCAAGGGGACGCTGCAACCGCCAGTCATTTTCAGGAAGTCTGAGTGGTCGTGTTGTCTCGAGCGGCGATGGTCAACCTCTTCCCGACGTTAAGGTGATCTCCGACAATGGTCTGTTTATCGACACTTCTGACGCCGAAGGAAAATTCCGTGGGCTGTGCAGCCCGGAAACAAAAAGTCTGCGGCTGACACCGGCATTCCTGTCGCGGTCAGAACAGGCACTCTTCAACAAACTGATTCCCAGGCTGGAACTGCCGCCAGCAACGGAAAATCAACCAGCACACGAGATCGGGGACATTGCGGTACCGATGAGTACCGGCGACATCGCGATGCGAGTGCGTATCCTGATGCCCGACGGGGCGCCGGCAGAGAACGCGACTGTCGAACTATGGACCCGTCTTAAGAAGTCGTCGAGACCATGCCAGAATCAATTGGTCGATGCGTGTGGCGAGAAATTGTACGGAACCGTAACGGATTCCAATGGAGACTGCACATTAACTCCATCGATACGCTTTGACGAACCTCAATACGCGGTGGTGGCCTTTCCCCGAATCGCCCCTCGCTTCTTCGG
>JBDONA010000705.1:0-2412 GCA_039831575.1 Fuerstiella sp.
CAATGGCTGTCCAGGGGCGACCCTGTGGTGACGATGGTGCAACTGGAGGAAGTTGATGTTGAAGTCCCTGTTGACCAGGATTTCATTTCGCAGGTCGCCCTCGGCAACAACGTGCGACTGAAGATTGCCGGGACGCCGGACCCGTCCAGTGCTGACGGTCGTTGGACGGGAACGGTCAACAGCATCGTGCCGCGGAGCGCCTGGGAAACCGGTTCTCGCAGTTTTCCGGTGATCGTGCGGATAAAAAACGTGATGCATGGACCGCCGGATGTTCCCGTTCCCACTCTGCGCGAAGGCATGGTGGCAGAAGCCGAATTCTTCGGTCGCTCCTTCCAGGCCACGCTGGTTCCGAAGGACACGTTGGTACGAACTTCGCGAGGCACGTTTGTGTTCGCGATTAATCCCGCCACTGATGGCATGCCAACAAGCGTGCGTCAGGTCATGGTTCAACCGGGAATCAGCCAGGACGAATGGATCCAGGTTTCGGGCAGCGATCTTGAATCCGGTATGCTGGTGGTTACAGAAGGCGCTGAACGATTGCGTCCGTTTCAGTCGGTGCAGTTAATTCAGGAGACGTCTGATGAGTAGTCTGCCCACGACATGAATTTCATCGCCTTTGCCATTGAAAACCCGGTCAAAGTCACCGTCGCTGTATTTCTGCTGGTGCTGTTTGGAAGCATGGCGTACGTCAGCACACCGGTGCAGTTGACGCCGGATGTGATTGAACCGGAAATTACGGTCAGCACGCTCTGGCCTGGCGCGAGTGCTCAGGAGGTGGAGCGTGAAATCATTGATGAACAGGAAGAACAGCTGAAGAGTGTTGAAGGTCTCGAAGAATTCAACAGCGAGAGCGCAGATTCCGGCGGTTCTATCACGCTTAAGTTTCCCGTCGGAACATCACTGTCAGACGCTCGCGCCCGCACGTCTGAAAAACTGAATCAGGTGCCCGAGTATCCGGACGACGCCAACGAGCCGGTGATCAGCACTGTCAATGCCAACACAAACGCTATCGCCTGGTTCATACTGAAACCGTTGCCGCCGACGCATGAAGATCTGCGGAATCTGATTGGGTTGCACCCGGAACTGGCGGCACCGCTGGCTCCCGTTCTTGATCGCCCCGGTCGTGTGGATCTGACTCGCATCAATGACCTGGTGGATGATCATCCGGTTCTGGAAACCTTTGTTCTGGGACGCAACAATCCGGGAAAGATGAAGAAGTTCGCCGAAGACTTCATTGAAGCCGAGTTCGAACGAATTCCCGGCATCGCCAATGCCAACGTCTTTGGCGGACGGGATCAGGAGTTGCGGATCGTCATCAATCCCACTCGACTGGCAGCCCTCGGTGTGACCATCGATGCCCTCCGCGCCGTGTTACTCGGTCAGAACCAGAACACGTCGGCGGGTGATATCCAGGAAGGCAAACAACGCAATGTGGTTCGCACACTGGGGCAGTTTCAGTCGGCCGTTCAGGTCGAAGAAGCCATCATCACTCACCGCAACGGCAGTCCCATCCGAGTTCGTGACGTGGCTACCGTCGGTATCAGCTACAAGAAACCAAGCGGAGTCGTGCGTCAACAGGGCCTGAGTGCGCTGGCGATCAATGCACAGCAGTCACCGGGAACAAACCTGAAGGCCGTTATGGGGCCGGCTCGACAGGAACTGGACCTTGACGGTGACGGCACCATTACGAGTTTTGAACTGGCAGACTGCGAACGAATTCACGGCAAGTGTCTGCGGATCGCCGTGGAGAATCTCAACCAGGGTGTGTTGAAACAGAAGGGCGTCTATCTGGAGCAGGTCTACGACGAGACTCTGTACCTGGATTCCGCGACAGACCTGGTCCGCAGCAACGTCTACATTGGCGGCACGTTGGCCGTCCTTGTGTTGCTGCTGTTTCTGCGCAGTCTTCGATCCGTTTTGATCGTCGGCGTGGCGATTCCCATCAGCGTGATCGGGACGTGTCTGTTTGTGAAAGCGTTCGACCGCAGCATCAACGTCATCAGCCTTGCGGGCATGGCGTTCGCCGTTGGCATGGTCGTCGACAACGCAATTGTCGTTCTGGAAAACATCTACCGTCACCATCAGATGGGCAAGACGCCAAAGCGGGCTGCCCGGGAAGGCACTCAGGAGGTCTGGGGAGCAGTACTGGCGTCGACCCTGACTACGCTGGCTGTGTTTGTTCCCGTGATCTTTGTCCAGGGACAGGCGGGGCAGTTGTTTCGCGACATCGCGATTGCCATCAGTTGCGCCGTGGCACTTTCGCTGTTGGTCAGCATTACCGTGATTCCCACCGCTGCCGCCCGACTGCTGAGTCGCAGGCGTTCGGACGATGAAGGCCCTGCAGCCGATCTGTCTGTCTTAGACGATGCACCGTCCCTGCCTGCGCAGGCGGGCATGAAACCTGACTTTGGT
>JBDONA010000310.1:0-10481 GCA_039831575.1 Fuerstiella sp.
GACGCCTGGAGAGCTTACCTTTGATGTTCCGCTCCTTGTGGATCAAGCAGCGTTGAATGACCGCATCAGGAAAAAACTCGATCACCGCACTGCGAAGCGCATCGCTGCCATCGAGAACGACGAACAAGCGGTGATCGCAAGTGAATCCACGGCTGACGATTCGGCTCATCACTTCACGCGAAACTTCCCGATTTTCGCTACTGCCCAGGGAAACATCCAGGACATGCTGGCGGCCGTCACTGTCGATGCCCAGTGCCACGACGGCGGTCTGGTCCTTGCTCAAACGAATGCCATCGAGCATCAACGCACACCAAGTGATCGAACTGAGATTCTTCCCTCGCAACGGCTCAATGAACCTGCTGCCGGCCTGCTGCCAAAGCCGCGAAACATTGGACCGTTTGACGCCAGGCGAATTCGGCTTGAGCTCCTCGATGCTGCGGGCACTGACGCCCGAGACAATCGCTTGAACAATCTGTGCCTGTAACTGCTCGGGATCTTTGGCGACGCGATAGCTGGTACCCCTGACGCACCTGAACAACATCTCTTCGACAATGTCCGTGTGGACGTGGAGCGTCAATCAACCGTCCTGCCTGATGCCACTCAGCCGGATTCCGCTGCTGAAACAGTCTGGCAGGACTTCCGACATTGGATTGACGCGATCTAGTGCAGTTTACCCATTCTCGTAGACCGCTCTGGCTCGTGGGAGTAACAAAACTGCAATTGAAACGCGTTCTTCGCGGCCACAGTCTTCTTCCGGTGACGTTGGTTTGTGTGTGGCGACCAGTGTCGACGGGCGATAAACTGTCAGACTCCCGCTGCATCGCTCGCCTCAGATCCTGCCGTCACCATGCTTCGCCCACTCCTTCTGTTCCTGCACCTGTGTTGCCTGTGCGCCGCCGCCGATCCGCCCACAGCCAGGCCTTCCAGCAGCGCAGACGCTGAATTCTTTGAGGCGAAGATCCGTCCTGTTCTGATCAAGCATTGCTACAAGTGCCATTCGGCCGATGCCGACAAAATTCAGGGTGGCCTGCGGCTCGATTTTGCTGACAGCACACGAGCGGGTGGAGATTCCGGAGCCGCCGTCGTCCCCAAAAACCTGAAGGACAGCCTGTTGCTGTCCGCACTAAAGCATGAGTCTTTCGAAATGCCGCCGGACCGACGGTTGCCCGAAAACATCATCGCTGATATTGAGCAGTGGATTCAGCACGGAGCCGTTGATCCACGAGGCGATGCCGGCGTAAAAGTGCACGCTTCCGCTGACGGCATTGATATCGATGCGGGACGTAAGTTCTGGGCGTTTCAGTCACCGCGGCCTGCGGAACTGCCTGGTTTGGATGGAAACTATTCGCGCCGCATCGACGCGCTGGTCAAACAGCAGCTGGCCGATACGGGCATTCGCCCGAACGAAACTGCAGCACGTACGACGCTGCTGCGGCGGCTTTCCTTCGATCTGATTGGGCTGCCACCGACGGAAAAAGAAGTCGCCGCGTTTATCGCCGATGACCAGCCGAACGCATTTGAAACTCAGGTCGTCCGTCTGCTGGCGTCGCCTCGCTATGGAGAACGATGGACAAGATTGTGGCTGGACGTTGTGCGGTATGCAGAGGACCAGGCCCACATCGTGGGCAGCAACAAGTCTCTGTTTTATCCGAATGCTTATCGCTACCGTGACTGGGTGATCAAGGCGTTCAACGAAGACCTTCCCTATGACCGATTTATTAATCTGCAGATCGCCGCGGACGTCATGGACGACGGCGAAACAGAGAATCTGGTCGCACTGGGGTTTATCGGACTGGGGCCGAAGTATTACCGCCGCAACGACCCGGAAGTCATGGCCGATGAATGGGAAGACCGCGTGGACGTTGTCAGCCGTGGATTGCAGGGACTGACCGTGGCGTGCGCTCGCTGCCACGACCACAAATACGATCCGATCACGACAGAAGATTATTATGCTCTGGCCGGCGTTTTTGCCGGAACACAAATGCACAACAGGCCTTTGTCCGATGACGTGGCGAAGGATAAGTCCGGCAACTCGAAGAGCCCGGACAAATCGCTGCACATTGTGAGAGACGCGAAGCCTCAGGATCTGGCCGTGATGATTCGAGGCGACGTAAACAACAAGGGTGATGTTGTCCCTCGCGGTTTTCTGCAGGTTATGTATCCCGGACCACGCCGATCATTTTCTGACGGCAGCGGTCGCAGGGAACTGGCTCAGGCGATAACCGATCCAACCAATCCATTAACCGCTCGCGTGATGGTCAACCGTATCTGGCAGCAGTACTTTGGCCGAGGACTCGTGGCGACTCCCAGTAACTTCGGCCAGCTTGGAGAACGCCCGTCGCACCCGGAACTGCTGGACGACCTGGCTGTTGGTTTCATGAACAACGGGTGGAGCATAAAATGGCTGCATCGCCAGATCGTGCTTTCCTCAACGTATCAAAGATCCTCGGAACGGACCGCGGCAGCGGCCGAGATCGATCCCGGCAACGTATGGCTGTGGCGAATGCCACGTCGACGTCTTTCCATCGAAGGCTGGCGCGACGCGGTGCTGGCAGTGACCGGTCAACTTGCTCAGCAGACCGGTGGTCCATCAATGAAACCGGATGATCCCACCGAAGTACGCCGAACAATTTATGCAGAAGTCAGTCGATTTGAATTGAGTCCGATTCTCTCGTTGTTCGATTTCCCTGATCCCAACGCCCACTCGGCCGGACGTCTGGAAACCAATACGCCATTGCAGAAACTGTTCCTGATGAACAGTTCGTTTATCACGGCACATGCCAAAGTGCTGGCCGCGGCCGTCAAGTCGCCGGAGTCTTCCGACGTAAAGCGATCTGTGACGAATGTCTTTCACCGTGTTTTTCAACGTGACCCGGATGCAGAGGAACTTTCCGTAGCGATGCAGTATCTCTCTACAGGCCGCGCCGACGGCATGGCACACTTTGCGCAGGCGCTGCTGGCTTCCAACGAGTTCTGGTTCGTGGACTGAAAGTCGCTGACTACAGCGTTTCACGCTGACTTGTGGCCGCGAAGAACGCTTTTCGATAGCAGTTTCGTTACTCCCACGAGCCAGTATCGTCTATGACAATAAGTAAACGCGTCTAGACCGTCGTCGCCAGCATTTTTTTCAGTGCGACAATCACGAAGACCAAATACAAAACGCACGCAGCAACAAGCGGATAAACTAATTCGGGTATCGCCGTCAGCAGTCCGTCCGCCAGCCACGCCTGCGCGAAACACAATGGCGCCATGCCGCACCCTGTGGCCGCCGTCACTTTCCAAATGGGAATGCGTGTAAAGCCCGCAGCATACGAGACTACGTCGCTGGACGTCAGCGGGTTGATACGCAGCAGAAAAATCAGCCACATCCCCTGCGATTCAACCTTTGCCTGCAGCTGTTCCAGCCGTCGTTCCTCAAACAACCGGCTAAGCCATGTGCGACCCAGCATTCGCGTAATGGAACAGGCAATGCCCGCACCGATAACGTTACCCAGCAACGACAATGCACCACCGAGGACGGGACCAAAGATAATGCCACCCGGAGCGTAAAGCATCAGACCGGGAATCGGTGCGACGACGACTTCCACAATGACAAACGCAACATAGACGACTGGAGCGAAGCTTCCGTATGCCAGGAAGTATTGTCGCAGTCGCTCCAGTTTTTCCGCCGAATCGAGATCCTGTCGAATCAAATCGTAAACAATGCCGCCGTTTTGCCACGAGGCTGCCGCAGCGGCAACAACCGCACAGACTGCAAGCGCGACCAGCAGTCTTGCGATTCGAAAATTCGGCTGTCGTATGTTCGGCGTCACGGCTGGTGCCACAGCATGTCAGCGGTGACCGGTTTCTGGTCGATCAACAGTTTCAATTCCTGTTGACCGTTGCCTTCGAAGTGCTCGATTTTCAGAGCGTGGTTGCCTTTCTGCAGGTACAGCAGTTTTCCTGCCGGCAATGGCGGATGATTGCCGTCGTGATCAATGACAACTTCGCCGTCCAGAGACACCTTGCTGCCATCGTCGGAAATCACAACCAGCCGATAGACGTCGTCGGATGGAATTCGCAGGTAGCCGCTCAGCTCCACGGCAAAGTGATCATTGCGCTCCTGTCGTATGGCGGCCAGGTCAACGGTCTTCACATTGTCGATCCGAACCGGCGTTAACTGATCGAAATTCGGCACCAATGAATACGTGCCGTGGAAAAAACGGTACCTCAGCCCGGGCTTTAACGCGTCATCAGCCACTTCCGCTGCGGGTGTCGGCAACAGCTCGGACGGTCGAATTTTCGACTTGATCGTTTCTTCACCACGTCGCACGGTAACTTCGAAGGGTCCTTTTTCTCTTAACAAAAACGTCAGAGCCAGATACCAGTCCACTCGATGTCGTAGCGGTCGACCATTGACGGCCGTAAGCACATCGTCAGCTTGAAGTCCGGCGGTGGCCGCCGCCGAATTCTGTGTAACGCGGCCGATCACCGCACTTGAGACGGATGGGGTGAGCACCAGCCCCACGTCTTTTCGAGCGCGTATTTCCGGGTCCAGAATCTGTTCGATCGTGTCATGAACGTCATCCACGGGAATCGCAAAGCCGATGTTCTGTTCCTGAAAAACTTTGGCCGACACCACGCCGATCAGGTTCCCTTCCAGATTGATTAACGGACCTCCGGAATTACCGCCGTTGCTGGCAGCATCAAACTGAATCATCGTATCGCGGCGACTGTTGGCGTAGTTGGTCATGACAAGAGCATTGGGCGTACCCGTCAATACCTTCCGTGAACTGACAATCCCGGAGGTGAAGACCAGCCCACGACCGCCAGGATTTCCGGCCACAACAACCGATTCGCCATTCAGCAGGTCATCGCTGCGCCCTAACGGTACCGTCGGAAACGGACCAGCCGCCAGAAGCTTGACGATGGCCAGATCCTTTTCCGGCAGGCGACCGACGACACCAAACCGTACGGGCCGTTGTTCACCCGGCAGGTCTGATCCAATCAGGGCGAACCCTTCGGTATTCTGCACGACATGGTTATTCGTGAGCACGTATCCAGCCGAGTGAATAATGGTGCCGCTGCCCGATACCAACTGTCCCGAAGCAACCGGTACGAATAACGAAACGATGGCTGGCTCCGCTTTGTGGATCACCCTGACGATGGGTGTGACTCGCGGTGAATCCGGTAAAGTGGCGGCCTCCTGGGCAATAAGTGGGTTTGTGATCAGTAAGGACGCAATCCCACCCAGGAACACCCATTGAACAACGAGTGCTTTCGGCAGGACAATTGAGAAAAGCTGATGCGGTGGTTTGCGATTCATTTTCATATCGAAGCATTCAGGAATGACAGACCGTTTTCTTACGTCGCGAATTGTCAAATCTTGCTGGCGTCTCTGAACCAACCAGCGGACGTGGTCCATTCGCTTCACAGTGACAGCTTCAATCTGCTGGCACCCTGGTGGCGGCAAATGCGACCAACGCGTTGATCAACACTGACCAGTCCCTCTCAATCGGGGCCGGATTCTCTTAGACTGACGCACCAAATTCCAGCCACATCGTTGTCACACGTCGGACCCGGGCATGCAACCTGACCGAATTGAAGTCCCCACACTTCGTCGTTACCTGGTACCATTTGACCCCAAGCGGGTACCACATTCGTTCGCCGACGTACTGGTCATTGGAGGTGGCATCGCCGGAACGAGAGCTGCCCTTGAGATTGATCCATCGCTGCGGACGGTCGTGGTCACGAAAGATCAGATTTCTCATTCCAACAGCGCGTGGGCGCAGGGTGGTATCGCGGGAGTTCTGGACCCGTTGGACGATTTTTCCAGTCATGTGGCAGACACCGTCGCCGCTGGCAAGGGGATGTGTAATCAGGACGTCGTGGAATTTGTCGTTCGCGAAGCTCCGGAACGGATCCGGGAACTCATCCGCTACGGTACGGCGTTCGACGAAGTTGAGGGTGAAATCGCGTTAACGCTGGAAGGCGGCCACAGTCACCCTCGAGTTGCCCACGCTCTGGGAGACGCAACGGGGAAGGAGGTGATGCGAGCCATGCATCAGCGGGCCTTCGATTCGGACAATATCGATATCTGGCAGCAGACGTTTACGATCGACCTGCTGACTCGCGACGGCGTCTGCTGCGGTGCCCTGGTGTGGAACCCGAATCACGGTCGCACATTCGTGTGGGCCAAGCAGACGATTCTGTGCACCGGTGGTGCCGGCGCCATGTACCGTGAAACGACAAATCCTTCGATCGCCACGGCCGATGGACATGCTCTGGCGTTTCGAGCAGGCTGCGACGTACGCGACATGGAGTTTATGCAGTTCCACCCAACGGTGCTGTACATCGCCGGCAGTTCACGTCATTTGATCTCAGAAGCCGTCCGCGGCGAAGGTGCTCACCTGGTCGACGCTACCGGGTACCGTTTCATGGCGGACTACAATGACGCGCTGGAACTGGCTCCCCGCGACGTTGTCAGTCAGGCCATCACTCAGCAAATGACGAAGACCGCGCACCCCTGCGTCTATCTTGACCTGGCTCCCATCGGAGCAGAGAAAATTCGCAAACGCTTTCCGCACATTGGAAAGATGTGCAACGATTTTGGCGTCGACATCACCACAGACAGAGTCCCCGTCCGACCCGGTGCTCATTACATGATCGGTGGAATTACAACGGACACCGAAGGCCGGACGTCGCTGCCAGGCCTGTGGGCAGCGGGCGAAGTGACGTCGACCGGCCTGCATGGCGCCAACCGGCTGGCCAGCAACAGCCTGCTGGAAGGCATCGTTTACGGTCTGCGCTGCGGCCAGAACGCATCCAATCTAGCGCTCGACCAAAGCGACAACTTCACTGCCCCGCCACTGGTTTCCGGGCCTGGTATTGCACACGACAGTGACGAAACGCTGGACCTGAACGATATTCGCAACTCCCTGCGCAGTCTGATGTGGCGGAGTGTGGGGATCAGCCGCAACGAATCGGATTTGCAGACCGCACGGCAGCAACTCGACTTTTGGGCCAACTACGTCTGCCGTCGTGATCTGGCCGGACCGGCTGGCTGGGAGTTGCAGAACATGATGCTGGTTGGTCGCGTCATGGCCGCTGCGGCCGTCGCTCGCCAGGAAAGCCGCGGCGTGCATCTGCGCAGCGATTTTCCGGAAACGCTTGAAGCTGCCGCGCAACATATCACCGTCACGGCAACAGAAACGGGCGACCGCGAATAGAAGCCAACGGCGGGGACAGGTCCCGCTTAGGGAACTGCTGCCGCCAGCATAAAGAACGAGTAGGAAAAACCGAGGACGAAGGACGAGTACGAGGGTCAATGACGAGCGACACAAGGGGACTGGTGTCAGGGGACACGCGCACATCGCCGCGGAATCCGCGCTTGGCAGTCTGTGAACTCCGGCCGGTCATGTCACAACAGCAACATGGCCACTTCGTAGAAGATGATGACCCCCAGGACATCGACGATGGCTGCGATCAACGGATTTGACATGATGGCCGGATCCATTCCCAGTCGACGAAACAGGATCGGCAGCATAGTGCCGGCCGTTGTTCCCAGAATGACAATCAGGAACACCGTCAGTCCGACAACCAGCGAACGATCAACGCCCTTATCGAACCAGAGCCACACAAACAGAAAGTCCATCAGCGCAAGGACGGCGCCAAGTGCGGCGGCAATGTAGAATTCGCGCAGGATCAGTTGACGGTCGACCTGAAATCCGGTTCCGGGGACTGCGGCGTCGGCCGGCTGCAACGCAAACATGCGAATGAACAATGTGGCCGATTGTGCACCCGCATTGCCTCCGCTGGCCATGACCAGCGGGATAAACAGAAAGATCAACGCGGGCGTCAAACCGGACGGCGCCTCGGCGGCACGCGCTCCCCCCTCTGCGGTCGTTTGCTCGTAATGACCTGCAACCGCGGCGGTCATCAAGGCTACCACCGACAACACCAGCAGCCAGATTCCGCGTTTCCACAGAATCGTCAACAGCGGCGTGTCTTCGTAATCGTCCCGCAACGGCTCCACAGCCCCCTGACGATAGGCGTCTTCCGTGGCTTCTTCCTGGACAACGTCAATCGCGTCGTCGTGCGTCACGATGCCAACCAGTCGGTCGTCGTCGTCGACAATAGGTATGGCAATGAAGTTATATCGCGCAAGTTCCTGGGCTACGTCTTCGCGGTCCTCATCGACACCCATGCGGATCACGTCCCGCTCCATGATCTCGGACAGAACAGCATCGGGTCTGGCAAGAATCAGCTCCCGCAGCGAGATCAGCCCCTGCAGCCGCCGAGCGGTGTTCAGGATATAGATGTAGTAAATCGTTTCACTGTCCGGCGCCTGCTGACGAAGTTTCTGCAGAGCATCACTTACGGTGATGTTCGCAGGCAGCGACGCGTACTCAGTGGTCATGATCGACCCGGCGCTGTCTTCGTCGTAGGACAGCAGTCGACGGATATCGTTGCGTTCCGCCTGAGCGATCAGTGGCAACAGGTCTTCGACGCGATTGTGCGGCATCCGTGAAAGCAGATCGACGCGGTCGTCCGGCGACATTTCTTCGAGCAGTTCTGACAGCCGCCGCTTATCCAGCTGCGCTACCATCTCGATCTGCCGCGGCAGCACAATATACTCAAAGATTTCCACGCGCAGCAGCAGATCGGCGTGATCGAGCACGACCCAGACGTCTCGAGAATCGAGTTCTTCCAGAATGTCGGCAACAACGACGGGGTGCAGAACTTTGCAGAATTCCGTCAGGCCGTGGCGATCCTCTTCCCGAACCATTTGTCGCACATCGGGAAGAATCAGCGAACTGTAAACGTCCGGCATGGCTTTCTTCTCCGATGGCGCGGTCGCCTCACGCCCCCAGGCAATCTGATGCCTGGCATGCGGTCAACAGCACCAGAACCGCAATGGTCCGGGTGAAAAAAATCCCTGCCAGAGTAGTTCTGGCAGGGATCGAATTCGGATCCGGATTTGAAATTCGACGTCTGGTTTTGAATTATCGTTTTGAGAACTGGAAGCTTCGGCGAGCTTTGCGAAGACCGTACTTTTTACGTTCGACCATTCGACTGTCACGTGTCAGGAATCCAGCGGCCGACAGCTCCTGGTGTGATTCCGGTACCAGCCCCTGCAGAGCCCGGCCGATTCCCAGCACAATCGCACCCGTTTGACCAGTGGTACCGCCACCGTTCACACGCACAATAACGTCAACATTTTCCTCTTTGCCAACCAGCTTCAGCGGAGCCAGAATCATTCCTCGGTCACGTTCGACGCAAAAGTACTCGTCCAACGATTTGCCGTTGATGGTCACTTTGCCGGAACCATCTTTTTTGATGCGGACTCGAGCAACCGATGTCTTCCGACGCCCGGTACCCATCGCCACGCCGAATCGGTCAATCTTGCCTCGCATGACGGGCACGTAGTCCGGATCAACGTAATTTTCCGTACTTGTTCCGGAACCAAGACTCAGTTCCGGCAGGTCCGATGACGGAACTTCAGTTTCGGGCACTTCGGGTTCCGGTGCAGCGACTTCCGGTGTTTTCACCGCTGCTTCAACTACCGGTTCCGGCGTCTCTGCCGCAACTTCCGGAGCAGCTGTTTCTTCAGGAACCTCTTCGCTTGGCGTTTCGTCTGTACTCATGGTGACCGTTTGTTTGTCAACGAAAGTGATGGTCGTGAATGTAATATGGTGCCGCAAACACAGCAAATGGGGTCAGGCTGTCACAGCAGTGCTGCGGGTCAGTTGACCTTTCGGTTCTTTTTCGGAAGCAGGTGCTCCGGAAACGGCAGGCACTGCTGGGCCTGGTGAGTATGTTCCGGACCGACAAACAGTTTCAGCTTCTTCAGCATCTGTCGGCCAAGTTTGCTCTTGGGCAACATCCGTCGAACGGCCTCACGAAGAATTCGGTCGGGAGCCGTCTGCCAGACATTAACAGCCGAGCGTACGCGACGACCGCTGGGGTACCCGCTATAGCTATCGTAAGTCTTTGCAGCCATTTTGGTGGAGAAATACGGCAACTCCGGATGCTGCATTTCCTTGCCGGTAAAGGCCACCTTTTCAACGTTGGTCACGACGACAGCACCACCACAATCGACGTGAGGCGTGTACGTCGCTTTGTGCTTGCCCATCAGGACAGTAGCGATCTGGCTGGCAATTCGACCGACGATCTGACCTTCGACGTCCAGAACGTACCAGTCGCGCAGATCTTCTTTCTGCTCGGACTTTGCCATCCACGTTTTTGTGAGCATTGGCATCGCTGAATCACCTTGCTGACCGTCTGAAGAGACGATGTCTGTACAAATATTAGTTTTAAGGGCTGGCTGCGGAGAAAAACCGCGAATTCCATCGTTGGAAAGGACGGAGGGCGTGCGCCGAAACACCAGCAAAACGCAAAGAAATGCTCTGTTTCATCGGCACGTGCAGCAACCAAGTCGAGCAATTTAACGACTTTAGACCAGACAATCAACGCCGTAACCCGCAATTCACCGCGCATTG
>JBDONA010000866.1:0-10475 GCA_039831575.1 Fuerstiella sp.
ACGAAAGCTCCATGCCCAAACTTTGGTTTCCTGTCTGGCAACAAATCCTTCGGGCTGTTGCTGCGGAAGTGCTGCCAAACGGTACTCCACGCAATTCCGCCGAGTGCCAGCAGGACACGAACGGGCAACTGAGCCAATGCGGCGTCGAACCATGCAGCACAGTTAGCAAGTTCTTCGGCGGTCGGTTTGTTACCGGGAGGAGCACAGTGGCAGGCATTTGTGATCGCACAATTGACCAGCTGCAAACCATCGCCGGCAGACGTTGCCTTCTTTTGATTCGCAAAGCCCGCCTTGAAAAGAGCACGGTACAACCAGTCGCCGCTACGATCGCCCGTGAACATTCGTCCTGTGCGATTGGCTCCATGAGCACCTGGCGCCAGGCCCACAATCAACAACCGCGCATTCGCATCGCCGAAGTTGGGCACCGGCTTGCCCCAATAAGTTTCATTCCGGTAGGCCGCTCGTTTCTCTGACGCGACGGTGCGGCAATGCTCAATGAGTCGGGGGCAATGTTCGCAGTCGATGATCTGCCTGTTGAGTGCATTCCAGCGACGCTCGATCGCGGACGATATTTTCTTCTTCACAGTTCCTCGATCCGTCATCAGGCAGAATCAGAAGCGGCCAGCATCGTTTCAATGGCCGCACGTCCGGTGTCACCGACCTTGATGCCCAGTGCGGCGGCTTTCGCAGTCACCCCCACAATTTTTGCATCGAACAGGTCTTCGGGTTCGACCAGCGGATTTGCCGGTGTGCCTTTGGCAATCGCAATTGCCTGCCCGAATTCTTCGGCTGTCTTCAGGTCATAAATACCGCAGCCGACAATGCCGACGGGGGTCAACACAGAGCAATACTGGCCCTTCATCCAGCGTTGACTGGTCCCGATTGCCGAACCGTTCTCAAATTTCAGTGGCCGCTGAGTGGAAGACGGTAGCGATTCAGTCATGTGAAAACCCTGCTGCTCTGAGGTAAGTTTGTTTGTGTCGAGCTCCTGCCAACCGTGTCCGAATCCGTGAGTTTAGTTGGCTGCGACGACAGATCAATCCAGAACAGGTCTTCGAACGCTGGACTCACGTACCAATTGCCTCACAATAAGCTGCGGTATTTCCGTGTTTTTTTTCGAACTCCGGAGCCGGCCCATCATGACTCAGCAGACATCATCCCGTCGTCAGTTTCTGTCCACTGCCACAACGGGGGCAGCACTGATCACGGCGGCCCCCATGGCCTTCACGGCCAGCCGTACCAGCGACGAAGTGATTACCGGCGAAGGAGAACACAAGTTCCGAGTGCGCCACGACTGGCCCATGCTGCCGGACAAATACAACTGGCAGACAACTCATAATGTGGCCGTGGACAAATCCGGAAACCTGTACGTCATTCACGAAGGTCGCGCGAACCAGAAAGATCATCCGTCCATTTTCGTCTTTGATCCGGAACGGAAATTCATTCGAGCCTTCGGTGCTCAGTTTCAGGGAGGCGGACATGGCATTGAAGTGCGCCAGGAAGGCAGTGAAGAATTTCTGTATGTCGCGGCGTATCAACAGGTCAAGTGCTTTGCCAAGATGACGTTAACCGGTGAGATTGTCTGGTTTCGAAAAGCACCGATGGAATCCGGCGTGTATGCTCCCGGCGAGGACACCAGTACGTCGAAAACGTGGACGCGACAGGGATTCCTGCCGACGAACTTTGCATTTCTGGACGATGGGGGATTTCTGTTGGCGGACGGATACGGGTCATTTCATATTCATCGCTTCGACAAGGACGTGAACTGGGTCAGTAGTTTTGGTGGTGCTGGGGACGGCAAGGGCAAGTTCAGGACGTCGCATGGTTTGTGGGTCGACAAACGTCCGGGCCGTGAACCATGCATCGTGGTCACAGACCGAGCCCACAACACTCTGCAGATCTTCAACATGGATGGTGAATATCTGGAGACACTGGAAGGCTTTGGTCTGCCCGCCAATGTCGATACCTGGCAGAACCTGATGCTGATTCCCGAGCTGAAAGCGCGAGTGACCTTGCTGAACGAAAAAAACGAAGTGGTCGCACACCTGGGCACTGCGATCGACCGGCTGAACAAAGTCAACAACCTTCGTGGTCAGCCGCAGGAATGGAAAGACGGTCAGTTCGTCCACCCTCACGACGCCTGCTTCGCAGCCAATGGAGACATCTTTGTCGCGGAATGGGTCGGCACCGGACGAATTACAAAACTGGAACGTGTTTCTTAGTAACCCTCCCGTCGGCGGGAGAGTGACATTTCGTCGTTCATGTTTCCCCTCGTTCCCAAACTCCGGTTTGGGAACGCATATTCGCGAAGTTCTGCTTCGCCGCGTACCGTTAACCATCAGCCGTACCTGCGTAGATCCACGGCGTTAATTCGCAGTGTCAGTGCCGTCGTCAGACAGTGCAAGCGGCGGACCGTCGCCACGTCCCTGCGCCCATCCTTCCAGCGACTTCAGCGTTCGCTGACCGTGCAGAAAGTACAGATTGTCCAGCGACTGCAGGTGATCATCGAAGTCCTTCTGCGCCGATGTTTTCCATTCTTCCTGTTCCGCGGAAATAAGATTCAGACTTCGCAGCCTGTCGATCACGGCCAGGGCGATCTTCTGATTGCTGCGGAACGATGGATGGATGTGATCGACCAGCACCGAGTCCCCGACAATGTTGCGTCGAGCTGTTTGCTGCAGCAACTGATGGATGTCGAGTAACGGAACCTGGTTATCCCGTGCAACGCTGGTCATCATATTCCGCAGACCGGACGTCATTCTCAGAGGACAGACGTCTTCGTCGCTGGCACGCTGAAACGCCGTAATGGCCTCATCAATTCTGTCGCCCAGCATGCAGGCCTGTCCCAGTTGATACCATGAAAACGCAAACCGATCATCCACCGCGGCCATCTGTTCAAGCAGGGCGATTGCTGCCTGCATGTCCGTTGCCTGCAGTTGACCGGCCGTCTTCAGATCAATTGCGATCTGTCTTCGCGTATGGTCGTCAGACTGTGAGGAGAATTCAGACTTAAATGGCGGACAGTTCTGTAGGTTTGACGGGGGACACATGAATAACAGCGGAACGTCAGCGTACCTGGACTTATCGATCATGCGCTGCAGGTTGTGACCAAACGTTTCGACCACCTGATCCGCATGAAGTGTGGCCCGCGAATATGCTTCCAATCCGCCCTGATGATCCAGCAACGCGTCGACTTCTTCCGCAAGAACAGCGTCGTGATACTGCCGATCGGCACCTGCATCTGACGCAGCTGCGCCCCCCATTGCATTCTGCAGCAGGCGAAAGCTGTTCCATCCGTGAAGCCGACGATATGTTTCCGACACGATCGGCGCGGCGGAAATCACTTTGGCGTAGGTGATGCATTCCAGAAACTCGTTGTGCCCCGTGCAAACGATATACAGATCCGGTTCGTAGCTGAGACATTCCTGCATGATCGGCAGCAGCCGATAGCTGGCATACGAGACTCCGCCACAGTTGACGACTTTCCAGCGTTTCGAGGGAACGGCGTGTTTCAGGCCGATTTCCAGAAACGTGCCGAAGGCCGTGGGCACGGAATACGGTCGCCCCTGAACCGTTGATCCACCGAACACGAAGATGCGGAACTCATTCGGCGGCTTCTGAGCAGCAAATGAATCTTCAGCAAAAAAACTACGGCGATCCTCAGCCACGTGATAGCGTTCACCGCTGTCGCCCAGTCTGAACAGGGGACGAACAGCGGCGAATTCGGCGAACGCATCATTCGTTAGACGATCAGCTCCCCAACCGGCGATCCGGCAGGTCATTTCAAACAGCGGCAGTACAGCAAGCCCCAGCAACACAGCCGCGCAGCGAAACAGCAGCTTGCGATTTTTCGGCATACGGACTTCCAACGAACAGAATGACTGGCATGGTGCTGCCTGACAGAATAAAACAGGGGCTCTGTGACTGCAAAGCGGAACCGGCAGAATTACGCTCCGACCTGTAATGTCGCCCAACATGAAGAGTCATGGTCATTCGTTTCACCCGGATGCCATGAACGTCCGCCAACACTGCAAGCTCTTCCCGCCGCTCAATCCTCCCGGAATCAACTATGCCGAATCGCCCCCACTGCCTTCTGTTATTCATCCTGCTGAGTGTTGGATCTCAGGCCGTTGCCGAAAACTGGCCCTGCTGGCGAGGACCGCGTGGTGACGGAACATCAATGGAAACCAATGTTCCAACATCATGGAACGGGAGAACCGGCGACAACATAGCATGGAAAGTGGCGATTCCCGGCGTCGGTCATGCATCACCGGTCATCTGGCAGAACCGCATCTTCCTGGTCAGCTGTCTTGAAGAGGAACAGAAACGAGTTCTGATTTGTCTTGATCGCACATCGGGCAGGACTCTATGGCAGAAGACCGTGGTCGAATCGATTCTTGAGACAAAACATCGACTCAACAGCCACGCCTCCGGCACTCCCGCAACCGACGGAAAAACGATTTACGTGACATTTCTTGCGGCCGACGGACACGAAGTCCCCGCCCCGAACGTCGGCAATGCCCGCCCTGTCACACCGGGCGAAATGGTCGTCGCCGCTTATGACTTTGACGGCAACAGGTTGTGGGAAGTTAAGCCCGGCGAATTCACCAGCGTGCACGGCTTCTGCAGTGCGCCCGTAATTTACAGGAATCTGCTGATTGTCAATGGTGATCACGATGGAGATTCATACGTCGTTGGCCTGGACCGGTCTACGGGAAAAACGGTTTGGAAGACGTCCCGGGAACACAAGACCCGCAGCTACTGCACGCCGATCATCCGAGACGTGGCCGGGAAGACTCAGATGGTGATGACGGGCAGCAAACGAATTGTCAGTTTTGATCCGCAAACCGGCAAACAGCATTGGCGGGTCGAAGGTCCAACCGAACAGTTCGTTTCGTCCATGGTATTCGATGGCCGTAAGTTCTACATGACGGCCGGATATCCGACTCACCACGTGATGGGCATCAAGCCGGATGGTTCCGGCGATGTGACGGACACGCACGTTGCGTGGCACAGCACTCAGGCAAAGTGTTACGTACCTTCACCTGTGCTGGTGGGCAGACACCTGTTTGTGGCTGACGATCGCGGTACGGCAAACTGCTTCGACACCGAAAACGGAGAACGCCTGTGGCAGGACCGGCTCGGCAACCACTTCAGCGCTTCGCTGATCACAGCGAACGGCCTGGCCTATTTTATCGCCGACGACGGAACGACCAAACTCGTGCGTCCCGGACCGAAACTGGATGTTGTGCAGCAAAACCCGCTGGGTGAGTTCACATTCGCCTCACCGGCAATCTCAAACGGACAGTTGTTTATCCGAGGCGAAAAACATCTGTTTGCCATCGGCCAGGCAAGTTCCGTCGCAGCCAACTGACGTTTTCAGAATCCTGTCGTAGCGTATCCGCACTTTCGACAGCATGTCCCAAAACGTTTCACCGTAGTACAGGCAGCCGGCCGGTGACGTGACAAACTCCCCTCAGAAGACCAGGATTAGTGGTTGACGTTGATCAGTTTCTCAAACGCTTTCTCAACTGACCCGATGAAAGGGATTCGAAATGATGAAGTTATCGAATTGGTCGCGCCATGCGGTGGTTCTGTTGGCCGTTATTGGCTGCCTTGAAGTTGAAGTCCGCGCACAGACACTTAAAGAAACTTTCCTGGCAAGTGGGATCAGCAGAAGAGTCGGCGGCTACCGCCCTGTTCGCTCTGTAATGGATAAAGAATCTGACATCGTCAAGGTAGCGCCTGAAAACCTGGAGGCGCCACGCTATGGCTTGTTTGAAATCGGCGACCAAAGCTGGGCGTATATACTCGATGAACCGGAAGAAGGTGACGCAACCCTCTATGTCGACACCAATGGCGACGGTGATTTGACGAACGACGGCAAGGCAAGATGGACATCGTCTCAGCGAGGCGAATACAAGCAATTCAGTGGAAGTGGTAAAATCGATTTAGGAAACGGAAAGATCGGCGCGATCAATTTCTATCGTTTCGACCCCACCGACACGCGTCGCGCATCACTCAGGAATACGATCCTGTTCTACACCGACTACGGGTACGAATACAGCTTCAAACTGGACGAACGTGAATTCACTACGTTCGTTGGCGGAGCCCCGACTGCGACGACCGGGTTTCCGGTGGATCGCGATGGCAACGGCAAAGTCAGCCGCCGATTTGAGCAGGCTGCAATGGGGAAGCCATTCAACTTTACGGGAACGACATACGTGTTCAGCCTGAACGATGGATCGGTTTCGCTGGAGAAAGCAGTGGAAGAACTGGAGCAGATGCCACTGCCACCCAACCTGGAAATTGGCCAGAAATCGCTCGAGTTCGTGGCCACAACGATGAACGATGTGGAGGTCAGTTTTCCCAGCGCATATGCGGGGAAGATCGTGATGCTGGATTTCTGGGCTACCTGGTGCGGTCCCTGTATCGGCGAAATCCCCAACATGAAGAAGGCGTACACGAACTGGCACGTAGATGGCTTTGAAATTCTCGGTATCAGTTTTGACCGAGCGGACATGACAGAAAAGATCGAGGCGTTCCTGGAAGAAAAAGAGCTGCCATGGCCGCAGATCTATGAAGGAAAGATGTGGGACACGACCCTCGGCTATATGCATGACGTCAGTGGAATTCCCTTCGTCCTGCTTGTCGATGGTGACAGTGGAGAGATTCTGGCCACCGCACGCCAGCTTCGCGGCCCGGGCCTGAGTGACGTCATTCGCGGTGAGTTGGAGAAAAAATTCGGTATCAAACTCGAAGACAAGCCGGATGTCGCTGACGACGCCGAGAAGGCGGAGGACAGCGAGGGCGATGCTGGCAAATAGACGGATGCCGGCTCGAAGAAAGATGTTGAACAATCGACGGCAATGGACCTGTCGTGCCCAACACAAACAGGAGACGTTCGATCTAAATGGATGGCCCGATTGACACACTCTCCTACACTTCGATGTGGGAACAGGGCGATCTTAATTCGCCTTATCGGGCGGTCTTCAGAATGTCGGCGTAGATTTCACGCGCCGCACGGAATTCGGCCACCGCCTCGTCGCTCAGTATTCCCGTGTTGCGTTCGATTTCTTCGTCCATTCGTTGCACAAAAAAATTCACACGTTGTTTGCGAGGTCGCAATGGCTGACCTGCCACGTCCACGAAGACCGGATTGGTGTGGGCGAAACACACTTTGTCATCCGGCAGGTCTTCGAAACATCGAACCGCAACCCATCCGGAACCGTGCAGGTTTACAGACGTCTCGACACTTGTTCGGTAGGCACCGGCGGCTGTCCGCTCTGGCTGAGCATCAACGGTGGTGACGATCTGTCCGTTACGAATGACCTGAATCGACTTCAGCGGGTGAAGACTTTCGACCGCGCCTGTGATCCTGATCGTATTTTCATCGTTTGAACGCTGCCATGATGATCCCGGAAGTTGCCCGTTAAACCGAACGTCCAGCAACGGCCCCTGCGTCACGAAGCTGTGACCGGCGTTGAGATTGGTCATCCAGCTTTTGTAGCTGAAGCGGTCGGCACAGTGAACATAAACTCGACCGTGGCCAAGCGGAACCGGGTGGACACCGGACGCCGTGCCACCCGTGACGCGCATGCGGAAGCCACAGTTCAGCAGCGTGTAATAAGTCTGCAGTCCGAATTCCGTCCAGCCGATTTCCGTGAAACCGGCATCGTTCCGTTCAATCTCCGGCCAGTCAGTCGGAGCGTTTTCGAGAGTCCACTGCGGAAATCCGAACGGCGTCTTCCAGTGATGGTTGTTGCTGAGCTCAAACAGATCGACGCCCATGGTCGGGACAATCATCATCGACCAGTTCCACGAATGCTTGTCGAGATCCAGGATCGCTCCCTGACGACGAGCCTCTTCAGCGATCGGCAGTGTGGGCGGTGCCGGCAGATTCAACGGAGTCTTATGGTTCAGCACAAAAACGGCGCCCTGAGTGTGCCGTTTCTTGTTGACGGAAAAGATTTCGTACTCCGTGTTCACCGGATAGATCACGTGAGTGTCGTCCAGGTAGTCAGGCTTTGCCTTCAGCACCGGCCCGCTGGCCGAAGGGATCTCCGAACTGTCACGCACCCAGTAATTCAGCGGTAGTGCAACGTTCAGGTCTTCGGCCAGAACAGCGTTGGGAAGTTCCTCCATCGCGCGATGGACGTGAGTGTCTCCGGAGTACCAGCCGCGTTCGACCATGTTGACAAAGCGTTTGAGCTTCAGAGTAACCGTAATTCGTTTCAGGCCCGTCACTCTGATCTCCGTTTCCGCAGGGACGAACTCTTTGCCATGTTCGACGCGCAGGCGATACCGTCCCGGCTTCAGCTGCAGCTGAAACCCGTTGGCAGACAACGTCGTGTGTTTCTCAACGCTGGGCGAATTGCCACGCTGTTTTCGGTATTCGACGGCGGAACCAGCCACCGCCGTCGAAGTGGCGTAGTGCCATTGACTGTCGTCCAGACTTTGAACATACAGTCGACACGGCAACACATCGCCGGTGTCTGCGTCCCGGACTCTTCCGGTGACGTTACCCGTCACATGATACAGAGGATGTTTGCGCCAGCCGGTGGCTTCGATGCGAGCTAATTCCGCATCGATGTCCGTGCCTTCATAAAACGAAAACCAGCCGCGCAACCACTTGGTTTCTCCCGGCTCGCAGTCGGGAAACTTCGGGTCGGAATGCAGACACGGGCAACGTGCATTGCCCCATGGCCGATGCACGGGATCCCATCCGCTGACCATCCAGCGACTGCCATCGGGAGACTTAACAACGGCATAGCCGTCAACGAAGGTCTTGTTGTCATTGTTCAACTGGTCGAAACCCTTCGCGGCCTTCAGCATGACACAGTTTTGTACTCGCAGACCCGTCAGCGGTTTGTCCGTTCCATTCGTCAGCCACATCTTCATGCGCACGTGGTCTTTCCGCGGAATCACTTTGGTGCCAAAGATGATGCCGTTTGGAAGTTTGCGTTCCAGGACGAAACTGCCGTTCGGCAGCACACTCCACTCCTGCTGAGCAAGATCGACCCCCTGCTTTGTCCAGATCGTGTCGACATGCGTGTGAGCCAGATACGTCAGGCCAAGATTTGACCAGACCGCTTCCGGCACATCCATGACCGCGTAGCTTTCGTCGTCCCATGGACAGAACACGCTGAGTTTCGTTTCGCGCTGTGGTTCTATGGCTCCTTCCAGAAATCCAATCCGCGGATGACGCCCGCCGGGATAGGGCAGCACGAAGACTTTGTCGTCCGATCGATTCGGACGGGTGTTGTCGCTGATCTTGAATTGCCGCAGCTTTGACGCGACTTCCGCGGCGTCCAGGCCGGTCACCTGCTGCATTTCTTCAGACGTGTACCGATGGTGCCAATACATATTCTGCAGCCACGACTTCAGTTCGTCGTCGTTGGCGATCGGGCGAGTCTGCCCATCAAAGGCGCAGATATTTGTGGCATAGAACAACGCACAGCAGGCGATCAGAACACGTGGTGGGTACATATTCGGTTTCATGAAGCTGGCCATTTCAGATTTGGGGACGGAGGGCAGGGCCCCATTCTGCCAAATGGCCGACAGGATGTGGAGTGAACCGCCGGAACCGCTAACAATCGGGGTGCATCCGTTCGCTCGGTGATTCCTCTTGTTGTTTTGACGTTCGCCGCCGCTGGACTCTGGCAAACACTCACCCTACAGCCCCCATTCATCGGACGCATACCAACAATCACAGTAGACATGGCACTCATCAGGTCTGTCCAGGACAACAGATGTCGCTTCGCCCGTCAGCTGTTTTGCTTGTCTCAGACGTTGGAATCGGCAGCAAAAACGAGTGCTGTGTGGGCGACCGAGCTGACTTTTCGTCGACTCGGCAGTCGAGGACGGTTATGATGTGGCAGCGAGATCACCATCCCTCCACTCGCGTCTCCCTCCCTCACGCCTCTGCTTTTTTACTCCGCCATGCCGCTCTCCAGAACACAGGCTGCCGTGATTTCACGGTGGCACTGTTCATCGCCGAAATTGCGAGCGCATGCGCTCGCGTCCACACGACGGCAATTCAAAACAACCTTCCGGCTGCTCGCAATCACCCTGGCGTTCTTCCCAACTGTCGCCGCAGACGCAGATGAACGAGAAGTATTCTTTGAACGTCACATTCGTCCATTACTGGTCGAAAAGTGCGTCGGATGCCATGGCCCCGACAAGCAGGAAGCGGACGTTCGCTTGGATTCGCGTGACCAGGTATTAACTGGCACGGATGAAGTGGCAGCCCTTGTGAATCCAAAACAGGTCGACAAAAGTCGACTGTTGCAGGTCATTCTGTATTCCGACGACGACGTGCAAATGCCTCCGAAGGCGAAGCTTGAGACATCCCACATTGAAGCCGTCAAAAAGTGGATTCGGGACGGTGCATACTGGCCGGAAACGATGGACTTCGGGAAGGCAAAAGCCATCGATCCCAATGCGTGGAAGAAACACTGGGCGTTTCAGCCGAT
>JBDONA010000790.1:0-2403 GCA_039831575.1 Fuerstiella sp.
ACAGCGAGCTGAGGACGATTCGTTATTTCAACGTTGCCTTAACACAGGCGTTCAGCCATGACTGTTCATCATCGCTGAGCATCAAGTCCCCTACTTCGCCCGCAATGACTGGATGTCTTGTGTTCCACCCAATGTCACCGCCACGCCTCCCGTCGTTTGCACCTATCCCCCAGACTCGTCACGCTATGCCCAGGAGCAATCCATGGCAGCGAAGAAATGCAAATGCGGTCGCAAGCTGATCCTCGAAATGGACAAGGTTCGTGGCCGGTGTTTTGAGTGCGTCGACCACATCTTCTTGAACCGTTGAAAGGTCAGTATGGCTATCAAAATCAAATGCAGTAAATGTGAGGCTAAGTTTAGCGTCAAAGATGCGGCTGCCGGTCGACGTGTCAAATGTCGCGAGTGTGCAGCTCCCATAAAAGTTCCCCGTGGACAGCCGATCCCTGCGCCGAAGAAAAAAGCCGATCACGGAGATAGTTTTCAGGATGGCCTTGAAGAGGCAATGGCTGCAGGTTCCCCACCTGACAGTGACGCTGACGAGTTGTTTCAGGCGGCGCTTCCTCCGAAGAAGAAAGCAAAACGCAAACGCAGCAGATCGGCGAAGCAACCTGAAAAGCGTGAAAAAACTAAATGGACGGTAGCCAATGGTCTTCGCTGTGTTCTGGCGGCTTTGCTGCTTCAGGTGATTGCAGCCTTTGTGGTTTTCGTTCCCTATGTCGGATTGATAGCGCTGCCATGCGTGCTTGTTGCTCCCGTCGTTGCATTCATCGGCCAGGTAATGTGTCTGAAGGCACCGAAGGATGCTGACATAAGTCTGTTCATCTACGGAGTTCTTGCCCTTCAGGCTTTGGGGTTTGCTCTGCGACTGGGCGGTTTCGTCGCTCCCGTTCTCATCATGGTGGCGATGTTCACGTCTGTCGCCTCGTTCTTTCTCTTTGTCTACGCTTTGAAGCGCCTCGCAGTGTTTACGGGTTCGAGAAACGGCGAAATGCATGCTGACTCGATTTTTTATTGGGGAGCAGGACTGGTCGTGCTTCGCACGGTTCCCATCCGCGTCGCTGGAATGCTGGGACCGGCAATGTTCGATCCGATGATGGTGATTGTCGGCATAGCAGCTCTGGTCATTATTGTCATGATTCTCTGCCGATATATCGATCTGCTTGGGTGCCTGAAGGATGACCTGAAGGAAGTGTAACGCGCCGAGTGTCTTGCGATGAAATCTATTACGTCAAGATAAGTTCAGTTGAAACTGGTCAGGTCATCAACCATGCAGTTCGGCTGGCCATCACGGCCAAGTTGATTCGCGCCCATGCCGAGCCGTTTCAGAAACCGGAGGCGAAGCGTAACCCCAAACCGTTCGATGAGGATGAGGCCGAGTTAAGCCGTAGGGCGGAAGCAAACTAAATGAGCGACAAGCAAGACGCTGAAGTTTCGTGGCTGAAACAGGTCATCGAGAATAGTGACACAGTCCAGGGACGGGCATTCGATTTCACAATCCAAGCGTTGATCATCGTGTCGCTTGTAACGTTCTCCGTTGAGACGTTGCCTGACCTGTTGGCTCAGACACGCAGTCTCCTTCGGACAATCGAAGTTGCCACCGTCGGTGTCTTCACGGTCGAATACGTGCAGGTATACCGATCATGCCAGCCTACAGCACGTTGCAGGCTCCCTGACGAACCTGGGAAGGCATAGCGGCACGAGTACAGGTGAGCCGACGGACGTTGTAGGTTTGATCCTGTGTGCTGCTCTTTTTCCTATTCGTATTACGAACAGATTCTTTTCCCTTCGTCCGATCGGATTCCGCGGCAATTCCGTCTGATCGTTGTTACTGCTTTTCAAGGTTATATTGTAACCTTGATCCGTCTTGGCTTGGTGCCAGACCTAATGTTGGTAACACTAACATTGCGCACTTCGGCTGGTGGAGAGCCCGGCCTTATTGTTCGTAATACGAACATTGCATACGTCTGGCCGCGATCCTTCTGTAAACCATTGGTATCACCAACCGTTTTATTCCCCGACTTGGCCCGGTGTATTGGTGGCCACGGTCCAGCGTTAATCTGGTAATGTTACTATCAGATTTTTTCCCTTCCGTCCGTTTGGGTTCCGCGGAGCTTCGGTCCCGTGTGTTGATTCCGTCCGTTTGGATTCCGCGGTGCTTCGGTCTGGTCGTTGTCACTGCTTTTCAAGTTAGTGTTCCCAACTTGATCCGACTTCGCCTGTTCGGACTTCCGGTCGCCACCAACAGTCACGTCGGGAGCTTCGTGCAAGGTTGTGGATGGATTCCCTGCTCTCCCTGTGACGACGAAGTTGGTTTCCGTCGCTGCTGGCAGCAATTGATTCAGATCAAGCCGTTCTGCCGTGACCGTCGTCAACGATCAGGGCTGCAGGCTGCAACGTCATTCC
>JBDONA010000144.1:0-2398 GCA_039831575.1 Fuerstiella sp.
GCATCCGTCCTGGAAGACAGGACTCCGGAATGGTGTCGCCTGTCGGCAGCTGTCGTAGCTTTTCTGCTGACGCTGGGACTGGTGCTGATGATTTTCGCAAACCGACCGTTGTGGCACTCCGACCTTTGGGACCACATCAATTACGGCGAACACATCCTGCAGCATCACGTTGTTTCAAAGACGGAGCCACTGCTGCCACTGGCGAAAGGCATGCCGACCGTGAATTCGGCATGGCTGTCACAGGTTGGGATGGCGTTATTGTATCGCACAGCTGGGCTTGGACTGCCAGCGCTGCAGTTCGCCTACGCCATGTTGATTGTGATTTCGCTGGGGGCTGTTGGTTACACGGTCACGAAACGCAGTGGTTCAGTGGCATTCGGAATTCTGAGTTCTGCGATCTTTCTGGCGGTCAATTGGCAGCAGTTCCTGATTGTGCGTCCCCAGTCAGTGGGTGTTGCATTCTTCAGCATCGTGCTGGCAGTCCTGGCGACCGGAGGGATTCGCCGCCGCATGTCGTGGGTTGCATTGCCACTCATTTTTGCGGTCTGGGCGAATTGCCACGGCTCGTTTGCCATGGGACTTCTTTTGATGGGATTGGTTGTCGTCGGCCGGTTTGTCGACGTCGCCATGCAAACACGATCCCTTTCCCGAGCTTTCCGAAACCGACCGGCCATGCGCTTGCTGCTGTTGACTCAGTTGTGTGCAGCGGCCGCCCTCTTGAATCCAAACGGTCTTGCCATTTACCACGAAGTCCTGCGGGTTGGCAGTTATCCCAACATCGCCACGATGTACGAATGGGATCCGCTGACTCTGCGAATGCAACAGGGACAGATGGCTGCCTGTGCTGCCGTGCTGCTGCTGTTTGTACTCAGGTGCAGTCCACGCAGACTTCGCGCCGTCGAGATGCTGCCACTGCTGGTTACTGGAGGAATGGCACTGTGGTGCGGCCGAATGCTGAATTGGTTCGCTCCTGTCTGTGCCGTCGTGACCTGCGTTCATGCGGCGGCCGCGTGGCGGGCATTTAGAAAAACTGAACGTCGCACAATCCCCTATCGCCGCACCGGGCTGTGGACCGTAGTCAGCCTTGGGCTCTGCTGGGTGTTTTTCGGGTTCACGTCGCTGGGGCTGCAGACGATCCATGGCAAGACGGCGGACATACGACGTACTTTGTCAAAGGGAACTCCGGTGCAACCGCTGGAGTACCTGAACAGTCTGGAGGATTTACCTCCTGGAATTGCATTTATGCCCGCCGAATGGGCCGGCTACCTGACACGATTCGGCCCGCCTGATCTGAAGCCAATGGTGAGCCTGCACGTGCATGTGATTCCGGTAGAAGTGTGGTCCGACTACGTTCGGCTGATAGACGGCCCAACCGATTGGGGCGGACTGCTGGACCGCTATGGGATCAACTTCGTTATCGCGGACAAGATACGCAACGCCCGACTGATTAAGAACCTGCGTGAGAGTGCTGACTACAGGGCGCAATACGAAGATGTACAGTCGGCCATGTTTGTGCGAATCAAGCCAATCCGCTGAGAAGTCGCACATTCTGCCAACCAATAGAGACAATAATTACGCATTCCACGGCGAGAAAATTCGATGTCCAGAAACAACCGCACATCCATGAAGACAACGATGATCGTGCAGAGCCTGTTTGTCGCAGCCTTTGCAATCGCATGGTTTTTCCTGTCGCCGAATCTGCAACATCGAATTGCGGCCGACATTCAGTCCAGTCGACCGCTGGTCGATGTGAGGTTTACAAACCAAATGCCGGCGACCGTGTCACCGTTCTACGACGATGCAACCGTTGTGAGCGACGAGGAACTGGCGGCTGTTCTGACGAAAGTACTGCCGCGATTCAGTCGCAAAAAACTCCGTCCAAACTATCTGGAACACGCGCTGCGAATCTGGCGGGCGGAGATTGAATTCGACAATCCGGAGTTGGTTTCCGGGCCGCAGATGGCGGAGTTTCTCGTGAACACAGGTCAGTACCTTGCATCCTGGGGAGACGACGCTGAACCGATCCTGGAACTTGAACCGGGCGGCGTGCGTGTTCGCTGGGGGTCTGACTCTGCGACGTCCGTGCATCACGATCATATGCTGGCTTCGATGGCCGAGGCTGGCGTCACGCTGGACACTCCTGTTTTCACACCGGCGCGACAGACAACCATGGAGCAAATTCTGTCTGAAGCGTTGCGAGACTTCCGGCTGGACGAACGCGAAACGGAATGGTCCGCTATGGCATTTACTTTGTATCTGGCCCCGCAGCGGACAGCTTCCTGGCACAACGGTGAGGGACGACGGATTACCTTTGACCTGCTGGCCGAACGATTGATGAGAAGGCATCGCAAGAGGGGCGTATGTCTGGGGACCCACCGAATCTATTCGCTGATGTCCC
>JBDONA010000262.1:0-2396 GCA_039831575.1 Fuerstiella sp.
ATCTGCTGCAGCGAATTCACGATGGTGAGATGCCGCCGGAGAAAAAGGGGCTGTCGCAGAAGCTAGCCACGAATGAAGTCGTGGTGCTTGAGCGTTGGGTTGCTGCTGGAGCGACGTGGCCGCAGGGCCGGACGCTCGATTTGTTTGAGCGAACCAACGAAGTCCGAGGCGGACGAGACTGGTGGTCACTGCAACCCATCAGACGCCCCGAAATCCCAAAATTGAATTCACTTCCACAACCGGAGAACGCCATTGACGCTTTCGTTATGGCTCGTCTGGAAAGCGGCCAGATGGTCCAGGCTCCTCTGGCGGACAGGCGAACTCTGCTGCGACGTTTGTATTTCGATCTGACAGGGCTACCACCAACACGAATTCAGATCAACAAGTTCGAGAATGACAAATCGCCACGAGCGTGGGACGCAGTGATTGATGAGTTGCTGGACTCACCGCAATACGGAGAACGGTGGGCACGGTACTGGCTGGATCTTGTCCGTTACGCCGACACCAGTGGTTACGAGCGTGATCAGGAAAAACCGTTTGCATGGAAGTATCGCGACTGGGTCGTCAACGCGTTGAATTCGGACATGCCGTACGACCGTTTTATCGTCGAGCAACTTGCCGGGGACGAACTTCCGGATCGGAACGAACAATCGGTCATCGCGACCGGATTTCTTCGTTTGGGAACGTGGAACGACGAACCAAATGAACCACTCGATTATCAATACGACCGTCTGGAAGATCTGGTCCACACGACGTCTTCGGCGTTTCTCGCAATGACAGTCAAATGTGCCCGTTGCCACTCACACAAATTCGATCCAATCACACAGGAAGATTACTACCGCATGGCGTCTGCGTTCTGGGCGGGCCCGATCACTGCTCGCGATCGCAGTCTGCTGGGTGGACCGAACACGGATGAACTGGGATTTGCGGACGTACTCGGCTGGACGGATCTCGGACGGACTCCGGCACCGTTGCACGTCCTGAAAAATGGAGAGCGAGAGCAGCCGTTGCACGCGGTAGCGCCGGCATCGCTGTCCATGATTCCCGCGACGGAACGTGTCTTTGATCCGTCTCCGGAAAGCTCGAAAACTACGAACCGTCGACTGCAATTGGCCCAGTGGATTGCCAGCGCAGACAACCCACTGACGGCGCGGGTGTTTGTCAATCGGTTGTGGCTTCATCATTTCGGAAATGGAATTGTCCGATCGCCCAACAACTTTGGTTTTCTGGCCGACCCACCGACTCATCCAGAGTTGCTGGACTGGCTGGCGGCGGAGTTCATTCACGGCGACTGGAAAATCAAACGAATTCACAAGCTGATCCTGACGTCCGGAACCTGGCGGCAGTCGTCGCTGCATCCTGAATTCAGTGCGTATCAGGCACGGGACGCGGGCAACCGGTTGTGGTGGCGGGCAGAGCGAAGACGTCTCGACGCTGAAGCAATGCGGGATTCGATGCTGGCAACGACCGGAGAACTGGATCGGCGAGTTGGGGGACCCGGGTTCCGTCCGACGATCAGTTCTGCAGCGCTGGAAGGGCTGTCCAGGAAGTCAGCCGCGTGGCAGGCATCCTCACCGAAAGAGCAGACTCGTCGCAGCCTGTATATTTTTTCGAAGCGGGGGTTGCTGCCACCGATGATGACCACGTTCAATCTCGCTGACGCCACACAATCGTGCGGCCGCCGCGATGTCACAACGGTACCGACACAAGCCCTCGTGTTGCTGAACAACCCGTTCGCGCACGATCGAAGCGAAGCACTCGCTCGAACCATCCTGCAAAACACGGCCGATCCGCAGGATCAGGTGCAGAGATCGTTTGCCGCTGTTTACGGAAGAATGCCATCGGCTCAGGAACTGAGTCTGGCCACGCAGCACCTTGCAAAGCAGACCAGACGCTTTGAGCAGTCGTATCGGCAGCAATCAACGACGGTGGCCGATACACAAGAGAGAATCGTGGGACGACTCAGGAAGTCACTTGTTCTCCATCTGCGGGCAGACCAGGGAATCACACTTGATTCCGCCGGTCACGTTTCACAGTGGAAGGACCTGTCGGGACACGATCATCATGCCATTCAGGTGGACACGGATCGTCAACCGCGTCTCGGCCAGGGCGAATTCAATGGGAACGCCGCTGTTTCATTCGACGGCAAGGGGCGTTTTCTGCGTCTGCAGGGACGTCTGCTGCAGCAGCAGGAACATACCATCGTTGCCGTTGTGACCGATCGAGGAACTCCCGGTCATCGCACGCTTCTATCCAACTGGAACGGCGAAGTTGGCAATTCGGTAACATCGCTGTTTCTGGGTTTGACCGCCGAAGCTACCGTTCGATTCAGCGACGCCTTCTCCGACGCCGGGCGCATCAATGACCGCGGCAAACCGTTCGTGATTACGGCCGTT
>JBDONA010000452.1:0-2396 GCA_039831575.1 Fuerstiella sp.
GGATTTGTGACGGCACTGGCAGAGCCAGTGGCACCCGACCACAGCACACCGATCTGCTGAGTGACACTGGTGGAGAAATTGATTCCGAAGAACATGACGGTCACGTATCTGGGCAATGCAAACGATCGAAATGTGCTTGTGTGCCACTGGCTTGGCCAGTGCTGTTCTGGATTTGTAACGGCACTGGCAGAGCCAGTGGCACCCGACAACTGAACACTGACCCACTGAGTGGCTCTGCCAGTGTTCCTACGCTATCAAGACATCAGTGGCAGAGCCATTGGAACGCAACGAGTGACACTGTCGGAAAATGCGTTATCGTACAACCTGACGATTACGTATCTGACGCCGTTCCTGTATGTGTTGGTGTGGCCCTGACTTGGCCGGCATCCCTCCGTTATTTGGACAGCACTGGCGGAGCCAGTGGCACCCTGCACCCTGCGTCGCTCCGTTATTAGAACAGCACTGGCGTCGCCAGTGGCACCCTGCACTCGGTGATTGAGTTGATCTCAGTGAACCACAAGACGCACACCTACCAGTAAAGGACACGAACGATGAAACCCTCTCACAACAGTCGACGACAGTTCCTGCAGGCCACGACGGCTCTTGGTGCCGGCCTTTGGCTGGGCGGCTCTCCGGCTGCACGAGCCGTGTCGCCGAATGATAAACTCAACGTGGCCTGCATCGGCGTCGGCGGGCGAGGCTCGGCGAACGTGGGCGGTGTTTCCGGTGAAAACATCGTGGCGATGTGTGATGTTGATGAGAACAAAGCGGGGAAACGATTTCAGCAGTTTGACAAGGCCGGAAGATACCAGGACTTCCGTGTGATGCTGGACAAGCTGGACAACCAGATCGATGCGGTCGTGATCAGCACGCCGGACCACACCCACTTCCATGCAGCTCGCCAGGCGATGTTGATGGGCAAGCACGTGTATTGCGAAAAACCACTCGCTCATTCCGCATGGGAATGTCGTGAGTTGACCAAGCTGGCGCAGAAAATGAATGTGGCCACACAGCTTGGTAACCAGCGACATGCCAACGCCGGCATGGCTCGCACCGTCGAAGCTGTTCGATCGGGCATGATCGGTGAGATCTCAGAAGTCTATTGTGCGGTCGGTGGTTCGCGGGGTATGCCCGCTATGCCGAAGGATTTCCCGGCCGTGCCAAGTCACCTGAATTGGGAGATGTGGCAGGGGCCCGTCAAGGAGCGTCCTTACTCGCCGGATTACTGTCCCTACAAATGGCGTTTCTGGTGGGATTATGGCACTGGCGAAACGGGCAATTGGGGCTGTCATATTCTGGACATCCCGTTTTGGGCGCTGCAGCTGAAGTACCCGAACCGAATCGATCTGGATGTGGTGCCCGGCGCCGAAGATATCGATCCGCTTCGTACTCCCAAGTCCATGAAAACTCGAATGGAATTTCCAGCCGAAGAAGGTCACGGGGCGCTCACTCTGCACTGGTGGCATGGTTCGCTTGCCGAGGTGTTCAAACAGCACAACACCAGCAAGCACGGGAACACACTGTTCATCGGAGAGAAGGGAACCATTGCGGCCGGATTCGATGGATACAAGGTTACGTTAACCGACGGTGGCCAGGCAGAAACGCCGGAGCAGACCATCGCCAAATCGCCTGGGTTTCACCAGGAGTGGATCAACGCCTGCAAAGGCGGTCCTCGTTCGAGTTGTGATTTTGTCGACTACACAGGGCCGTTGGCTGAATCGGTCTTGCTGGCAAATGCTGCGTTTCGTTCGGGTGGGGGATTTGACTGGGATGCGACGGCATTCCATGCCAGCGGCAACGACAAGATCGAACAGTACCTTGTGCCGGACTTCCGTGCGGGCTGGAAAGTTGACGCCGTGGAGGCCACGTGATCGCAGACGACGTGTTTGTGTGTGCCACTGGCTCTGCCAGTGATTCCCGGCTTTGTTTTTGGCCACGGCAGTACACGGAGTTTTCGTAGGGCAGGAGCTGTCGTGCCGATAATGGTTGCGTCAGGACAGGTCCTGACCTACCTGACTTGGTTGTCCACAGATTGCACGGATGTACACAGATAAGATTAGGGCCGCTGCAGCTTTCCGTGTTGTTCCGTGTGTTTCCGTGGTTGATGTCGTTCGAGCTTTTTGTTTGAGATTCAATGGTGGGTTCATTTTTAAACAGAGTGACCACATGATCTTTGAGAATCGTCTCCTGGAACGGACTCCAGGGCAGCATCAGATCAATGACGGGGACCATGTTTCCATCCCCATCCCGTTCACCGGGATCATAGAATCGAACAACGGGCGGAAACTCTTTTCTTTCAAGTTGCGGCCATCGCCCTGAAATTGCCTTCACCGCCTTCTTCTTCTGATTATGCGGAACCATGACATCCACGTCCTGCGTCGCTCGCGGCATCGGCA
>JBDONA010000727.1:0-10394 GCA_039831575.1 Fuerstiella sp.
CCCTGATTTCGCAGGGGCACCGATGCGAAGGCCTTGACCGAGTGCGTGATCCAGCCCGCCGTGGGCCCGTAGACTCTCAGGTTACGTTGAAACGCTCGATACGGCAGCAGAACGCCAACTGTGGCGCATTGCTCTGCCACGGGCATCAGTTGAGCCGTCCAGGCTTTCCAGCAGATGCCCCGAAAACACCCGGCACCGGCGCACAAACCATCTTTGGCACCACCGTGTTCTTCACATTCCGTCGTCCAGACAGGAATGATTTCAGAATCCGGCAGAAGTTCCTGCACCGCCGCTACAAAATCCGCTGGCGCATTGTTGCCAAGAGGAGTCGTGGTGCGAAGATTTCCGTAATCGCTGGTCCAGCGGCACAGGTGACTGCCACATCCACAGGCAGAAGGTGCCCCCTGAATATCATTTAGAAAAACACCGTCCGGCTGCGGTCGATCCTGCAGTAACGTCGACATTCGAGACAACTGCCCGTCGAAAGGTTCCTTGTTCAAAATCGGAACCCAGGGATAGGTTTTGACCACCTGGCCGTCACCAGTTTGCGGCGGATCCTTGAACAGCCGTCGCCATTCGTTGTGTCCCTGCAGACTGGCCATCCAGTCGGGATGTGCGTCAGCCAGTTCCGGACATCGAGCAACCTCGATCCAGAAATACAGCCGCAAGCCCGCCTTCCGAATTCGTTCGCAGGCGTCGCGTTCCGCCCTGCGGCTGGCGGCGTCGTTGTGCAGCGGCAATGCGACAGCGTCGATCCCGTGCAATGCCAGCTCACGAAGTCTTGCCTCGGTGGCTTCTGTGGCGGACAGCATTGCTCCCTGAAACGCAACATCAGGTTCGTTCTGAACCAGCACCGGCGTGGTTGCACGGGTGACCGTTTGATGGACAAACAACAGCATCGCAACGGTCAGGAACCGCTGCAAGATGCCGACAGTGCCGGAATTATTTAATGGAGACACGGACCTGCGTTTCCGGATATTCGGCAGACCAGGCATGCCAGCGACATTGGATGCAGTTGATCCATTTAAGTTCCGTTCCTCGCAGCGGACCGTCAACAGCGCGGCCGGCCAGCGTCCAGCGAGTTCCGGTTTCCCTGTCCTTGAATGGAGCGGTTTCCGGCGAACCGTTGTCCGCGTAAAACGTGAGCGGCTGATCACCTGCGGCTGCTTCAAACGCAACAGCCGTTTTTGTGGGACCGTACCACAACACAGCGATATTCTGTTTGCCGACCGTATCCTGCAGACACGCACGTGCGGGAAGTTTATCCAGTGGATAGGCTTTCTGCCCACCATCAAACTCAACACCCAGCACCATGCCTGACGGCTGCAGTCGACCATCGACCTTGCCCATGGAACGCTTCGACTTGTCGCTCATGCCTGTTGGCAACGGCGTGACGGTATATCTTGTTCCATCAAACAGGTTGTAAGCGGTTGATTCCGGGTGCAACATCAGCCAGTGTCCCCAGTCGGTGACGAGACTCGGAATTCGCTGCAGCTGTTTTCCTTTTTGCGGCCCGTCGAACGCCAGTCCGGTCAAGGCTGACCACAGCGTCCCATCCTTGCCCTGCACCACCATCACACCTTTTCGCCAACCAGTCAGCTGGTAGCCATAGTCTTTTTTGAATGCCGCAACATAGCCCCCATCCGGATCGTAAAAGAACAGGCCATACGTGTCGTTGATCACACGTGGGCCGGACAGGAAATGGCGAATGGGAATCGCCCCGCCGTTGTGAGCGGCCCGCAGCCATGCAACAACACGGTCGTCATTCTGCACGAATCCTTTGAGGTGCTGCGTGGAACAATAGGAACACGGGGGTTCGGTCAGGGCTGGATATTTTCCCGCCTCGACGCGTTCAATATCGCCCGACGGTAACAGTTGTCCGACGGCACACGATGCTGACAATACAACCGCGATTGATGCGGCACGGCGGATGAAACCAGTCACAAGTATCCGGTAGGTCATCGAACAGCTTTCTGTTTCAGTGAAAACCGCGAGCACAGCAGATCTGCGCCTTCCATCATGGCTCGGAATGCTGACAACACAAGCCATCATTTACCATTGCGCTGTGCCTGAGTTGCCGTTGCGGACTGTTGTCTGAGAGTGGGGGCTGGCCGGGGCTTGACTGAGCCAGCGAAGGAAGCCCCGGGGTTTCACTCATTCCTCACTCCAACACTGTCGTTACCCACAATTCCGGTTAGCCACGAAGCGGCGGCAGCACGTCTCGACTTGCTGTCGCCGTTTCACGGCTAAGACGCTGTGTGGTAAACACAATCATTGGGCTCACGCCCACAGCTATTTTCATCGCTTCGCGACGATACTTCACATTGTAGCACAGATCACAATCCTGAGCTGTCCTGCTTTGAATTGGCGGCCTTCATTTGCACAGAGTAAGCGACGCCGTTCAGGATCTCCTGATTACCGAAATAGCGATAGAACCCGGAATCTTTGTCTTCGATGGCATTCACGCGTGTTGCACATTCAACGCTCAGAAACCATGTGCCAGGTTCAAGGCTGGCACGAATGATCTGCGTCTCGCCACCGCCATCAGCCTGATGCAGCGCTGAGTCTGCGAAGGCAAAGTCATCTCTGGACAGATAGACATGCAGCTCTGCGCCGACGGAATCTTCGATTGTTTTCACTTCAATCGTGACGTCTCGGCGATCGTCCGCAACGTCAAAGCGAAAGTGATGGTATTGCCCATCCCCGATTCCTGTCAGTTGCGGCTGTTTGTCTTCCGTGGATCGCGACATCAGTCGCACGACACCGTCCTTCAGACTGCCTTTCAGTTGCGGCGTTCCGGTTCCGTCCAGGGCGTACAGCAGGCAGGATTCTGTGAGTGCCAGGCGTTCGCCGGACTCTGCTCCTTCCGGATGAGAACCGATGTTCACAATCCGGCCACTCGCTGCGCCGGCCCGATACGCCCAGATCGCAGCTCCCTGATGAGTCTTGTGGCCGGCATTAACGTATGTGGCCAGCACCTCTGTGTCCGACGCATGGTTGCCTTTGTCCGCCGGCAGCCAGTTACCGTTGTTGTGGTAAATATCTTCCACCAACTGATCTTTGCCAAACCCACGATAGGCCAGCAGGGGCGAATCATCAGGAATCGCATGACCGACACGGACTTTCTTTAACCCTGTGTTCAGGGTGTTGAACGGAAAGATGTGCAGGTATCCCAAACGACGAGTTGTCTTGCTGTCAACATTTCTGCCACTGAAGAACGACCCCGCACAGGAACCACAATATGCCCCGCCATTTCGGTTAAATTGGCGCAACGTTTCCCGGCCGGCAATCGTCAGTGATTTTCCGTGACTCGTCGCGCCGCCACCGTTGACATAGATCATGCGAAACCGAGGCTGGCCGTCGGGGTACAGAAGAATACCGTTCCGGTCATGCTCACTGCCAATCAGCAAATGGTTCTGACGAATCGGATCCTTGCCGGCATAGTATTCGTAGGGCAACCCCAGCGATTCCGCCGCATGCAGTGTCTTTCGACTGGACAGGTTGACTCCACTGCTCATGAAAAGATCTTTGTAGAAGCCTGGCCATTCTGCCTTCCTCGCAGAAATCGTTTCTGTCGCAATGTCCGTGCAGGCCGCATTGACAAGTTCTCGGAAGGCCTTCCGGGGATTCGTGCTCTTCTGAGTTTGAGTCAACACCATGCCAATGATTTCGCGTTTGGGATCCACCCAGACCCAGGTGCCGTCGGATCCTGAATGAGACCACGTTTCGCCCGTTTTCTGCACAGACCAGCCCAGGCCATACGTGGCAGCGGATTTGATTTGTTCGGCCTGTGGATTGGTGGCCTCAGTGACAAGGTCCTGACGAAGAATTCGTTTCTGGTTGTATTGCCCGCCATTCAGCAGCATCTGGCAAAAGACGGCGTAATCTGCCGCAGAAGAAACCATTCCTCCCGATCCTCGAGGGAACGGAAAGTCCGGCTCGTCGGTCGGCTTCCAGCCAGATATCCATTGGCCATCGTCTGCTCTGCGGAAGACCGTTGACATGCGAGCACGGTTGGCATCAGACTCGTGGTTGCAACTGTCCTGCATGCCTAACGGGTCGTAGATGCGCTCTTTCAGAAAAGCTTTGTAGGACCCTGTCAGTTTTTCAATAATCCCAGCCAACGTGTTGTAGCCGGCGTTGTTATAGGAGTACGTTGTCCCAACCGCCACCTCAGCCCCAATCGCTCCAAATCTTCCGACTTCAAGCAGCAACGTCGGAGCCTCAGGATGCTCGTCCGTTGGCTTCATCAGCGGGTCGAGGAACAGACTTTTGATACGCATACCGCTGGTATGTGTCAGCAACTGCCGAATTGTGATGTCGCCTGATTTTTCGGTTTCAAATTCGGACAGGACGCTGTACACAGGATCGTCCAGACGCAGTTTTCCATCCTGAACCAACAACAGAATGCCGGCTGCGGTGAGGGCTTTGGAATTGGACGCCATGCGGAACAGGCCGTCCGGCTGCATCGCGATCTTCGATTCTGAATCGCTGACGCCAAACGCTTTGTGCAATACAATTTTTCCACGTCGAGCCACCAGAACAACAGCACCGCGCAGTTCATCATCCTGAACGGCCTGCTCAACAAGGCTGGCCGCGGCGTCCAGTCCGGCCTGGTCCAGCCCAACGTCAGCCGCACGTCCATGCGGCAGTCCGGGGACGTCAGAAGACGCCACCGCAGGACCTGCGCTACAACAAGAAAAGACGACCAGCGACAAGAGCATACGCATCACATTTGAGTCCTGGGAAATCGGCAAGACAAATATTCGTGGCTGCGGCGATTATCGCCGGAATGCCGGGCGTGTCCACGCATAACCAACGTCATGCCGCGAAACAACTGCCAGGACAACTGCCGAAACGCAAATCTATACAGGTTGTGCCTCATAGGACGGCACAAATTCACTTCAACATTTGATTTTTCATGCTGCAACATCACTCTCACTCCGGGAGAGTCGAGCCTCCTTGAAAAGGAGGGTGAAAGAACATGTGTGGTACAGTGAGCCTTCCGGGAGGGTGTCGCACCAACGTTCATTCCTTCACGGCGTTGGCATTGCGCAGTTTCAGCATGATGCTCTTGAAATCGTCGCGTTCCCTGACGACCGCGAATTCTGGTTGCTGTTCGATCTGGTCGACTTCGGTGAATCCGGCAGCAACGGCTTCGTTCAGCCAGACCACCGCTTCATCCATCGCTGTTTCACGATGCTCACGAAGTGCTTCCTGGGCACCCTCCTCTTCCTGCTGGTCAATCCAAAGGACAAAAGATGCGCGAGTCGCGGCGGTCAAAAACAGATTTCCCGCGTCATCCGAATAGCGTTCTCGAACATGCTTAAGATCCTCCAGGGCTGAATCCAGGTCTCCGAAGTCGCGGCGGCATTCCGCACGCCAGCGGTATTGTGCGACCAGCTGATTGTGGAGGCTGGCCACTTCGGGAGCCAGGCCTGCTGCCTGCTGCTGCAGGTCCATACATTTCACCCACGCCTGCTCGGCCCCTTCGCGATCCAGTTGCTGTCGTTTCATGAATGCAATCGACTGCCACACAGAACCCAGACGCGACAGCAACTGCGGCTGATCCGGCGATGACTGAAGCTGCAATTCCATAATTGCGCGAGCCGCCGCGAATGCCTCCAGAGCCTTTTCAAACTGCTGACGAGCGGCATGATTACCCGCCAGACGAACGGTACGCATGATCTGATGCAGCGACCGGTCCAGCAGCCCCGTTCTCGCAGTGATCGTTCAACATCCAGAAACGTCTGGTCCCGGTCACATTGCAGGCCAATTTCAGCAGCAACCCCCTTTGCCAGCGTCTCCGCCACCTGCCGGATCTTGATCAGCGCCGTGTTGGGATCCTCGAAGAGGTACCGTTCTGCCAGCGCAGCCAGTTTCACCAGCACGGGGTCGTGCATTGACAGAAAGACGAAGTTGACGGTGTGGATGGAGATGGCGTACGGGCGGGAGAGGGGGGCATGGGGAGGGCGTGAAATGACGTGCCTCCTATTCTACTACGAACGAATTAGGTTGCCACCCAACGCGGATGTTTCATACCGAGGGCTGGGTGTTACGGTAGTCTGAAGGTGCGGATCCACCGGCAATGTGCAACGCCTCAATTGGCTATGAGCATCTGGTGCTGAGTGACCAGTATCCTTCAACACCTAGGGTCGGGACGCTGAGTTTCTGTCCTCTACCGCATACGGATTCGGATTCAACTCATTTTCGGGCACAGTGCCCATCTCCGATTGCGGGTAACCATCGTCGCCCGTTCAATTCCGGATGGAGCGTCCGGATGGGAATCTGAGATACCATACGTGTTGTCCCGGAATTCCTTCTTTCGATCGCGCCAGAACCTGAATCGCCAGACGGCGTTTATCATGGACGTAGTAATCCGTCACCAGGTTGATCCTGAATCGACGCTGTGAGAGCCGAAATTCGACCATGTTCTGTTCGGGGCGGCAGACGGGGCCACGTTTCTGGTCACGTAGATAGCGGCAGAATTCAACGGCGTCGATAAGGTGTCGACGGTGACCGTCGGGCCAGAATTGACCTGCATATTCTCGAAATCTGCATGCAGCGTCTTCGCCCAATAGACATATTGTCATCGGAAGCATCTTCATGACTTCGTGGAATCGCTTGTCGATAAGGCCCTGCGCCTGCCGTTCGAATGTTGATTCGTCTATCTGTTGCAGAACATCAGCTGCAGCCTGATCAAGGCCAAATCGTTCTAAGGTCACTGCTCTATTCTGAAAAAACTCAGATCGCAGTGCGGGATCTGTCAACAGCCGCCCCAGAGCAGTCGTCAGATCAATCGCCATTGCACAGAGCCTTGATCTTCCGCAATTCGCTCGCAAGCTCCTTCGGTTCCGGAAAGTTGCCGTCACGTTCAACGATTATTGCTTTGACCGGAGCGTACTCCACGACGGCGTGACAGAGTTCAAACAGTTCCTCCTGGATCGGTTCGTGATGACTGTCGTGCCAACGGGCCATCTCGATACGAGTAACCGACGATATGCAACTGCACGATGGTTTTGGGATTCAGTTGGTGCAGCCACTCAAGGGGATCGAAACCGTGATTCTTTGAGTTGATGTACAGATTGGTGACGTCCACCAGGAGACCACATCCGGCCCGGCTGCAGAGCGCATTGAGGAAAGATGGTTCGTCCATCTCACCGGCCATCCTGACGTGGGACGTGATGTTTTCCATGATCAACGGCTTGTTACATGCTTCCGCCAACGCGATAGCATTGTCGCTGATTCTTTCAAGCATCTCGTGCGTGGGCGGCACGGGAGATAGATCGCCCGGAGCCGTATCATCAGATTCTTGAGTTCCTGTTCGCACCGGAGCCGCAAGTGGTCATCGGCAATCTTCAGGTCACTCAGAACGTCACGTCCGCAAATCAGGCGGTGGTTTTCCTGCATGTCAACGAACTTGATGGGAAATACGTCACATGACTGCACCAGATCCTCCTCGGTCAGCGTCATCACGGCGAGCCGGACCTTGCGTTTGGCAGTTGAAATCGCATCCACGATGCGGTCCAGCACGGGCGTCGAGATGTCTGCCAGAACGAGCATGAGATTGACTTCGCTCCGCGAAGGATCGTATTCGCCGAGCTTAACAAAATCGCCGTACGCACTGAGAGAAATAAGGTCATCTCCCAGTTCTGACTGCAGGCGATCACGTAACGTTTCCAACACTCGAAGAACCTTTTCAGGCTCAGCGTTCTGATTTCGAGACAACAATTGCATCAGGGAGCACCCTTTCTTTGGATTTCGGCGGATCAGCATCACTACTGAGCGCAACACTATCAATTATGACCGGATGCCTGACGATCATGCTGCGAATGGGGGAGTTGTGTGTGGAGGTATAGTGAATAGGGCCGGGAATTGAAACGAGTATACGGTTACAGGCAATCTCCATCATGTTGCCCTGTCTCATCGAATTCCTGATGTCAGCCCAACGGCAATGCGGGCGAACAGGATCTTGATATTTCGGGTTTCTGAACGAGAGCCGAATAAATGTAGTTTTTCGGATTTGGATTTCGCCGATGCCGGGCAATCATTTCCATGCTCACTCCGTGAGTCCCACTGGCCGCACGCTTCCCTCATGATTCTGTGGGACAAGCACGGTCCGCGTCGTCATCGTACTGCGAACGAAGCAGGTTGCCACCCAAGGCATTCGTGTCGCGACGAGGGCATGGTTTCGCAGTACTTCACGCGTGTACGGCACCTTCCACGCCGAGCAGGACTCAGCGTCAAGTGCCCTCGTGGTATCGCCCATTGCAGGCGTGACGCGACTGCAATGGCTCAGTGACTTCTACCGCATACGGATCGTGAAAAACGTTTCCACTCGCTGCGGTGCTCTCCCCTCCGCAATCGCCGACGCTGACAGCATTCGTACCGGTGTCGGTTCCTCCCGCTATTTGTCCCGCGTCTCTTGGAACCGTTCATCGACGCTCAACCTGACCCTACCAGCTTTTGAAGTGTGGTCTGAACGACGGCTCACGATTGACGTTGTCCACAATGTGAAGCGCACATGGTCTGCACCAGCCGCAAGGATCGTCCCGGCTGGGCTGTTGTGATGAACGGCCCTGCTCGACCGATCTGGTATGACGATGGTTGAAACGCGAACAGAAAAATCTGATTCACAAAATGAAATATCGACGGAACCATGTTCATCGAGTTCCACGACGCTGCGCGGTGATGAGCGTTTTCGGACGTTCAGCGTTGTTGCGGATGCTCGTGTTACGTCGCAGCCAGACAACCCGTTCTCATCGGATTATCTGTCATGTCCTCCCGCGACACCAATGGCAGTGACATCCGTTACCCTCAGGGTTACACTCGGTCACATGTCGTTTCCTGAGGCACATTGAATCCGCAGTACGTCGATCAGCGGCTCACGAAACCGAAGAGTTCAACGCACGACCTACGAGTCGGCATCCCTGCTGCCACATAGATCGCAATTCGTTATCCATGCGAGTTATATGAACACGAACACTGAAGACATTCTTAATGATGAAGGGGTCCAATGCACCACACATCGACATGGTCCACGAATTGGGAGCAGTTGAGGATGGTAGTGGCCTGCATTGTTTTCGCCACTTGTGCATGTGTCGTCGGTTGTCGGCAGTCGCAGCTGCCAGCGATCCCTACGGGAGGCGACAGCCCGGTAACAGCTCAAAGGCTAACGGGTACACGACTAACTGACATTCGAGAGCCGCTGTCCTGGAGGTTCAAAGGCTCGACTGTATTGCTCGATTACGCGGGTCAGCCAATCCCCTCAGAACTGGTCGAAGCTTTACTTGGAGATCGCCTGACGCCGGTACGGATCGAGGCATCCTGGCATCTTGACGAAGAGGCCGGAACATTGCATCTCTCCGATGTGAAAGCTGACGAAGCGAGCATTGACAAAGAAGTAACCATTTCGATTGGCCCCGCTGGACACGTACGAGTAAATCTGGGGTCTCGCCAGTACAACATGTTCCGCGATAGTGCTGAGGATCCCTGAATCGGGCAAGGGACACCGTTTCCGGTGACCCTCCCCACACCACCTGACATGCGGGTCCGCATCAGGCGGCTCGACGAGGTGGAGCAAGTTCATTCCAGAGAGTTTTCAGGCTGAGCAGCCCCAGCTGTTGCAGCCATGCGTTGGTCAGGTCGTCGCCGCTGGCCATATGCCAGTTGCCCTTGCGACTCTTCCTGTGACGGATCGCCTGACGACGGGGAACGCCTGAGTTCCCGGCTGCGCGCAACCAACGGAAGTTGCGCGATGTGTTTCGCAGACTGGGACACGATGCCTGGTCCTGTGATCTGGAAGACTGCGACGGCTGATGAACGGCGGAACATCTGTAACAGGGGCATGGTTGTGGGGTGACATGCAGGGGGCGTAGACTTACGCAATGTGAAGTTACGTGAGACCGATCAGGAAAGGCTGTCGCGATGAGGCATATGCTGTTTGCTCTGTTGCTTGTTGCTGTGGTTGGGTGTGGTAATTCGGACACGTCACCTGACGAGCAGGCCGTGAAACCCGGAGCCGATACGGCGGAATCGACGAATGCTGCGAAGGTTGAACCGCAGGCCACCTCGCAGAGCCAGACGCAGGCTGGTGATCCGATTGTGAACAGCATCGGCATGAGTTTCGTGTCGATCCCCGCCGGAACATTCACGATGGGTGATGCAAACGGTGAAGTCGATGAGACGCCTCATCAGGTGACGCTGACGAAGGGTTTTGAACTGGGCGTGTATGAAGTGACGCAGGAGCAGTACGAGCAGGTGATGGGGAGTAAGGACCGGGCGAAAAATAAGTGTCGTGTAAACAGAGCCATTCCTTTATAAAGAAGAGGACGTTGATGGAACATCGCAACTCTTTATGGGAGGCCAAGGATGGCATTTCAGTTCAAAAACCG
>JBDONA010000248.1:0-2391 GCA_039831575.1 Fuerstiella sp.
GTCTACCCTCCATACGAGTCAGTCGCATCAAAAAACAGCGACTGGTACCCAACGCCGCCATCTACAATCCGCGAATCGGCTCCCGTGGTCCCCTCACGCTGGCTCCCTCTTTCGCCGCCACTCACACGCCAGCGAGCATGCCGCAGGAAAGTGAATTCGAAGTCACATAAATGACACGTGTGGACGCGACCTGCGGATCGCCACGACCATAGAGGATTCTACTTTCTCCACGTGTGCTAAACATCAATTGGAATTGTTGTCCCAAGAATCAGGATTGCTGTGGTGACGGTTCGGACACTGCGCAGATGGTGGAACACGTTTAAGTTGGCACTCGTCACAGCGGATTTGACGGGTCCTGTCTGGAACATCACGGCCGATCAGTGACGCCAGCGACGGGCTTTTCTGTTGATGAGGGGTAAATGTCGGGGGACGGAGAGCTCGGCGGGAACTCGCCAGATACTGCCAAAGAGCAGTCCCGAACGATCGAGCGATGGCGGCCGAGCAGTCGCACCTGATCACTTCTCGCGCTCGTCGCCGAGAGTTTGCTTGGCGGATCGTCGCAGGTTCCACAGCCTCGGGAAGCACAGAAAATATTCTCGAAACGAGATGTCGGCTGGCGGGGAAAGAAACGAATTATTCTGAAAACGAACGACGAAACGCGACGAAATAACACGGTGTGGGACGGTAGTCCGAACGGTCCGCCCGTTCACGGCGTTGGCCCATGAGTGAATTTGAACTCTCATTCTTGACATCGTGGGCAGACATGCGACCATGAGTGTTCTAAAGCCCTCGGGCATGATGAAATCTAAACCAATTGATGAAAACCAGAATCCCGGCTTCGGGATCTATGGCAGCGCGGAGGAAACAATGCGCGGGCGGCTTCATCACCGCCTTGAAAGCCTACAGATTTCGAAGTCGGGATTTTGCTTGCGCCTCTGGCAAAAGCAGGATTCCGACAGGGCCGGGGTTCGCGGACATCAGGAAAAAGCGATGTCTACTTCTACCCTGAAGGCGCATTACCGACTTCACCACGAATTCGACGCGGCATTGTCACCCTGCGGGAAATGGTCTTTGAGCGGTTTAGCGGCTTGTTCGATTCGCCACTACCAGAGACTGACGCGGCATAGTCAAAAATCATCGGCGACCGGTCGTGTTGGCCGGTCGCCCGTTTTCTGAATACACATCGAGTCAACGGGATAACACAACAATGGGCAAGCGAGGCAAAGGCGAAGGCACAATATTCCAGCGTGAATCCGACGGCCGTTGGGTCGGTCGAATTAGCCTCGGACGACAGGCCGGTAAACGTGTGCAGAAGACTGTGTACGGAAAGTCCCAGGCCGAAGTAATCGAAAAACTGGACACACTAAAGCAGCGGGCGAAACTGAACAGCAAGTCGGTCGTTTCGAAAGATTCGCTGGCCGCCTACCTGGCCGCCTACCTGGACACCTGGCTTGCCGACGATGTGGCCGTGAATAGGGCTGGGAAAACCTACGAGGAATACGAGGCTGCCACAAGGTTGTTTGCCGTCCCGTTCATCGGTGCCGTAAAGTTGACCAACCTTGACGGTGAGCGTCTTCAAAAGTGGCAGGCAACGTTGAAACGGAAGGGGTTCACAGACAATCAGCGACTTCGTTCCATTCGTGTGCTGCGGAACGCACTCAACAAAGGTGTGAAGCTTAAGAAAATTCCGTTCAACCCGTGCAACGCCTTAGACATCCCCAAGGTTGATCGACGTGAAGTGTGCCCACTGGAGCCCGAGCAGTGCTGGGAGCTGTTCGACGAATGCAAAACGAACAGGCTTGGTGACGTGATCACGCTGGCGATTATGACTGGGCTTCGGTTGAGGGAATTATTCGCGCTCGACTGGTCCGCAGTGAATCTGAGAGAAGGCGTTCTTTCCGTCCGAAAGACGATGGAAGAACTGTCTAAGAAGGCTGCTGAAGCCACCGGTTCCGGGCGGCTGAATGAGAAGCCGCCCAAGACGAAGAAAAGCAAGCGAGTCGTCACGCTGGAACCGATCGCTATCAAGGCTTTGGCGAACCGCATGGAGAAGGCGAAGGCTGAAGGATTTGATCCCTCTGAGGTGCCGATCATCTTCCCGAACACATTTGGCCGACGCCTGCGTGGCAGCAGTTTCAACTCACAGTGCTGGTATCCGATCCGGAAAAAACTGGGACTCGCGGACGTGAAGTTTCACGACCTACGGCACACTCAGGCGTCCCTGATGCTGTATGCCGGCGTCGATATGAAGATCATTCAGCAGCGACTAGTGCGTCATCAAGTCTTAATTTTGGGGTATAGTCGCTTCAGTTTTCTACGTGCGTCGTCGATTTGAAATTGCCAGTCAACGCCACGTTGTTTCGCAGTGGTCTTCATTGCCCATGCGTCGAT
>JBDONA010000181.1:0-2389 GCA_039831575.1 Fuerstiella sp.
CATCGCTTTGAGCCGAGAGACCCGTATGACGCACGCCACCCGGTTCGTCGCCCTCACCGTCCTGGTCGCGCTCGCCGTCGGTGTGCCGGTGCAGCGCAGACGCCGGAGATCGATGCGCTGCGGGTGCGTGCTGAGCAGGGTGACGCTCAGGCGGATTGGGAAGATGTACACTATCGAGGCGCGAGTGGTGAAGCTGTATTCATCGTTCACATGCATAGAGGAGTGAGTCTAATGAAAAATCTTATTGTATTGTTTTTCGTCGTGACATTCGGCCTGGGGGCCGTCGTAACTCAGGCGCAAGATGTCGATGTTCCGGCTGGTGCTGTAGTTCGAATGACAAATTGCACCATCTCCAACGGAACTGGTCTTAATGAATTCAGTTTCAGTGATGTTGTAGAGAGAGCCAGAGCATTCGAATTTAATGAAAATGCTCCGAATCAAGTTTGGTTCAGGCGGCCTATTTACACCACGCCTGAATATCAGGAACAATATGATTTTCAAATAGCTATGTATTACTCAAGCTATACGGAAATGATATCCCGTCGTGTGGCGGACGGCAATAATCCCTATGGGAGACTGCCTATTGCTTGTGGCACCCCTATGGTTGTTAGGAATATTATTGTTCCTGCCGTCAATCCTAGTCCAATTGAAGATCAAACAGCGATGCTGACAAGTCGTTGCTCTCTGAATGAGGGGAGCACTGTGCGCGATTCTTATAATAGACTGCGCTCTAATGTAGAAGCGATCGCTGCCGAAGGCAATAATACATTGGTGCAGATGTGGCTGCCAGGGCTTGGGGGAAGAATGAATCGAGATTTCGACTTTGTTCTGGCTCAGGTTGGACCGACCAGGCAAGAACTGACGGAGCGGATGGACATGACGAGAACTGGAACCCTGCCGCCGAGCCACAATGCCGCTCCCCGAACGCCAGCTTTCTCCTGTGATCGACCAGGAATGTGGGTAACGAACCGCATATACCAAGCCCCCGGATCGGTCGATATCCCCTTCGACTAGTAAGCCGTAACGTGACCGCGCTAGTGCTGTGTGTGCCGGTGCAGGCGCAAACGGCGGAGATCGATACGCTGCGGGCGCGTGCAGAGGCAGGGGGTGCTGAAACACTGATCCGCCTCGGGGCTATGTACCAAGAATGTGGGTGAACAAAACGCATATATCAAGTCCCCGCCAACTAATCAGAACAACGAGGGAAGGTTGCATTTATGAACATAAGATCCATTTCAGGCGCTTTTGTGATTTCCGTGATCGGACTATCGGCCGTGTGTGAAGCTCAGGTAGCAGAAGGAGATCGAATTGTAGAGATCTGGACGTGTACGTTAAACGAGGGTTACTCGATGGTAGATATTGAAAGCACTAGTACTCGCTGGCTCGACCTCGTTCTGTCAGGCGGGGCGACAGATGTGGACTCGTATAGGCTGTCTCACCTTGTTGGAACAATGCGTGGCCACGAACCAACGGAAGATGTAACGTCGAGTTTCTTATTCGTTGACAGTTTTCCTGATGTGGCCAGTTGGATGGCTGCAAAGCGGGCCGAGATGACGCCGGAGGGGCAAGAGATTATGGCTACATTCACGGAATCAAATACCTGCGGCACCAATACACTCTACCGCCGGAGCAGCCGTCCTTGAAGTATCAACAGTTTGCCAACAGTCACAACGACCGGGCCGTCGGATCAGGGCGCGGCTGAGGACCCCTGACGATTTCAGCGACGCCCAGCGCCTCGCTCGCGAGTGGGACGCCGCGCACCCGCGTGAGCCGTAAGCCTGTCGCATTGCACCCGCTGCCAGCCAGCGGTAGGATCGGCGTCCCTTGGCAGGGAACGCAGTTTGATTTCGCACAAACAGATACCGAGGAGAAATGTAATGGCAATGGTTTTCGTCACCGCAAAGGTCGAAGACGTCGCGAAGTGGGAGGAAGGATTCCGCACCCATGGTGAACACTTCAAGAACATGGGCGTTACGGGTCCTATCGGTATGGCCGTCAACGACGGGAACGAGGTCGCGGCGTGTTTTGCGCCTACGGACGTGGGTAAGTTTATGAGCCGGTTGGACACTCCAGAGAACGTGACCGCGATGGAGCACGACGGCGTAAAGCCAGACACCGTCAAGGTTTACGTCATGGATAGGACGTTTCAACCGTAGTTCTTTACAGAACCGCTGTGAAAGTGGGCACTGACCGCTGAAGCGCAACGCCTCGCTCGCGAATGGGAGGCCGCGCACCCGCGTGAGCCGTAATTCCTCACATTGGACCGCCTGCCAGCCCTCCTCCATGCCTCACGGACAGAGCTTTGCCGTAGTCGATGTCGAAACCGCGACATCGGACAATTCGTCGATCTGCCAGATCGGAATTGTGCAGTTTGCGGGCGGACGGTGTG
>JBDONA010000675.1:0-10343 GCA_039831575.1 Fuerstiella sp.
AGAAAGCCTGCAACGGTTGGTCTCTCCGAAGCGGGCTAATAGGTCCCCTTGCTGGTGTCGAAGTGTCGGACCGAAGCATCAACCGTTTGCGCAAGTGACCAAGGACACGCCCACATGAGCGCGCAAGCCAAATCGCCGGTGGATCACACTGACTACACTCGACGGCGGGTATTTAGGGGACAAGCAAATGCCAGTAAACTCGATCTTTGTCGACCGATGTTCGTCTCTCAAACTGTGAACGCGTTTCCGCTTCCGGGGCTGAGGACCACCCGAACTTGGGCCCGATGCGGTGTCCCATGCGAAACATCGCCCACGGCTTGATGATAGTCTTGATTAACGAGATGAGTTCTTCGGAAACGTGCGCTCAAACAACTGGCCATTTTGCGGTTACCGCACGGGTTACGTCGCGCTGGTCGAGAAAGGAACGTATTTCGACGCAGTTCAAATCCAGTTGCCCCGACTTGAATTCAAAGCAGCTTGTCGCATTCGTTTGCGGCGAGCTGTTTTTCGTTTGTCAGCAACTACTTACGCGATCCACGAAGCTCATGTTGGTCGGTTCAAACAGGCGACACATTTGAGGCTGCGAGAAAAGCCAATTGCTCGAACCTACTGCCGAATTGGAAGTTACGGAGTTCAAATCCAGTCGCCACTCTCGCGGTTCGTCACTCGGGTTCGAGTCCTAATCGGGGAGCTTTCGGACGGTTATAATAACCCTCGGTCACAGTGTTGTGACCGAGGGTTTTGTCGTTGGCAGCCATGTGAAAAGCCACACGGTTGGAGTCCAACTCGGAAGTAGACCTGGGACTCACACCATTTGACACTCAATCGAGCAGCGCAATCAAACGCCTTCGCAATTCCGCCCCGGTCGATGCATCCGACAGCTCCGCGTGCCGGGCCTAACTCGCGTCGGTTTACACAATCGCCGTGTAATCACTTTGTGATGGGCGGTAACGCCTGAAATACGAAGCTTCTTCCACATCGTGGGATTTCATCAAATTATTGCATTTCCTGTTACGATGACGGAGCGCCGTGGAAATACCTCATAGCCATGCTTAACGAACAGGAACAATTGCGATTCATGCGACTCTGGACGGCCGCTCAGCCGGCGGTTTCGGGATTTGTGCGCGCGATGGTGCGGGATCGCTCGGTGGCAGATGAGGTGCTGCAGGAAACTTCGCTGGTCCTCTTTCGCCGATTTGATGAGTACGACGAGACACGTCCCTTCGTCGCGTGGGCGCTGGGAATCGCGAAGTTTCAAATTCTTGGCTTGAACCGCGATTCGGCTCGCAGCCGTGTCGCGTTTGATACCGATCTGCTGGCACGTTTCACCGAGACGTGGGGCGAGCTGGCACCGGGCGCATCCGACCGTTCGCTCTTTCTGCAGGAATGCATCCAGCGACTGGCGGCTCGGGCGAGGCGGATGGTGCGGCTGCGATACTACGACGAGCAGACGGCCGAAGAGATTGCGCGGCAGATCGGTGGAACGGGAGCGGCTGTGCGAGTCACTCTACAGCGGATTCGTCAGCAGCTGCGTGAATGTGTGGAGCGGCAGCTTCGTGCGGAAGGAGAAACGCCATGACCGATCCGGAGAAGCTCATCGCTGGCTGGCTGGACGGCTCGCTGACTGAAGCTGAACAGACTGCGCTTGATGAATGGCTGAAGACCGACGATGACAACATGCGTCGCTTTACCGATGCCGCGATGTTCGAGCAGCAGATTCAATCAGCGACCATCGCCGTTGAAGAACAGTCTGCAGCCGCGAGCTTCAACGCATCCGTCGGCGCTGCGCGACCGCGTGAGTTCAGCCGCCGGTGGTTCGCGGTCTTCGCGGCGACCCTGGTTGTTGTCCTGGCCCTGGTCTTCTGGTCGCAACATCCAGCCGACGAGACTTTCGCAACACTGGAGCAAACACGAGCTGCGTTATGGGAAAGCGGCGATTTGCCGACGGCAGACGGAAGTCGGCTGGAACAGGGAACACTACGGCTCGCCGAGGGGCTGGCCACTTTGAGATTCGATTCGGGAGCTGAGGTCGTTCTGGAAGCTCCAGCCACCCTGATCCTGACAGACCCAATGAACTGCGAGCTGACCCGGGGCACTGTCGTTTCGGACATTCCCGAGTCGGCCGCGGGATTTCGAATCAAAACACCTTCGGCGGATGTCGTCGACTACGGCACACGATTCGCCGTGAGTGTCTATGAAGAAACCGGCGAAACTCATACGCAGGTCATCGAGGGACGCGTGCAGGTTGAGTACGCGCAGTCTGATGAAGTGGTCGAGTTGACGACTGGTCAACGGAATACCGTGATCGGCGAAACGCTCGGTGCGGCGACTGATGACGCGGAACATGAGCACCAGACGATTGCGGTGAAACCTGTCGACCACGGCCCGGACTGGACCCTGCTTGAGCCGGTGAAAGATGCCTACACAGGCAACGTGAAAGATCACAACTCTGATGTGCTGCTCCTGGTCAAGAAGGTTATCCAGGGTGTTCGTGTAAACCGAATCGCGTACATCGGTTTCGACCTGAAAGACATCAATCAAAAGCACATCGAGGAAGCCGAGCTGTTGCTCTATTTTGCTCCGACTGGTTGGGGTCTGGCCGCTTATATGCCGGATGCGACATTCAGCGTTTACGGCATGGTCGGCGATGCCACCGATTGGGACGAATCGATCCTGCACAAAGATCGATTTCCCGCAGCCCTCGGAACCCCCAGGGTTGTCCACCTGGGATCATTCACGATTCCGCAAGGCGTACAAAAAGGCCGCTTTCGCGTTCGCACCGAAGCGTTATCCGAATTTCTTCGCAAACACCCCACATCCGAAATCTCGCTTAAGGTCGTCCGCGACACAGTAGCACTCGACAACGGCGGTACCCTGGTTCACGGATTCGCCAGCCGCCGTCATCCCGTGTTGCCTCCGCCGACTCTGGCGATCCGTCAGCAGGCCCGTTGAATCGATATCCATTAAGAGAAGGCATGATGAAACGAGTATTAACAACCGCAGGTCTCGTATTTATGGCGACGATGAGCGGCGCGGCGCAATCAGTACCATCGGCTGAGAAGCCCGGGCAGCCTCTCTCACCCGAAACCGAAATGGCGATCATGCGGGTTATGAACCATGAGAACCGGATTCAGACACTTCAGACGGTTCCGGTAAAGATGACCGACAACGAGTTGGCAGGCCATTTTTCCGGTACCTGGCTCTGCTTCACAACGATGCGGCTGAATGGTCAGTTGGGCCGCGGCATCATGCAAATGAATCTGAAGCAGGAAGGCGATGAACTCACTGGTGACGGTGGCCAGCTCAAGCATCCGTTCGACCCACCCTCGACCATCCGCCCCATTGGCACAAGATCGGCGGCGGTGAGCGATTTCATCGGCCAGTTCAAGAAGGCAACAAAAGGACGACACAACATGGTCGTAATCGAGCGGCAGAAAGTGAATGGTCCAACATGGGCGACGTTTACTGCTGTCATGGCTGGTGACGGCCGTACCGCGCGTGGCACGCTTGTCAACCAAGGTGGGAACTACGGCTTGATGTTCATGGTCAGGCGAGAGTTCCTCTCTGACTTCGAGCATCTGCTTACCGAAGAAGGTCGCCGGGCAGAGGCCAGGCACAGGTGGCTTGGCATTGAAAAACTCGAGGCCGTCCTGGATGTCGAGACGATGGACAAGGCCCGGATCAAGTGGTGGAGGGCGGACAGGAATAAAGACGGCAAATTGCAGTATGCCGAATTCCCACACCCGGATTGGAAACGAGCCAATCGAAATAACGATGATGTGGTCGACTGGGCTGAAGAAGTATCTGATCGCGTTCTCAAGAACCTGGCGGAGGAGGGAGATTACCTGGCCGCGCATGGGGCTGCCTCACAAAAAGAGTGGCCTTCCATTTACGCCTGGGGCGTCGCTCACTCCGGTTTTGAACAGATCTTCCATTTCATCGACTGGGAACGCGACGGCAAGATCACCTCGGCGGAATACACGGCCTTTGAGGAGCAGTTACACACTTATAATGACTCGCACGTTGTCCAAATGGAGGCCGCATTCAGCGAAGAGAAGCTGGCCAGGGCGCGGGAGATGTGGGCCGCTCTCGATAAGAATCACGACAACGTCTGGCAATACGATGAGTTCCCGCACCCGGATTGGAAGCGCGCCAATCGCGATGGCGATGACGGCTTGAGCTGGAAGGAAGAATTGGCCGACCAGACGTTTAGAGCGCAATCGCGCACCTATCCGAAAAAATACGGCTCCACGTCGCAAAAGGAATGGGCCACTCAGGAGGCCTGGAATAATGACCGGCCCGACTTCAAGCAGCTTTTCGCGTTCATCGACTGGGATCAGGACGGAGTGATCACTGCTGCCGAATACAAGGTCTTCGACGTGCAGATCAAGTCCTATACCGACGGGTCCTGGCCCAGGACGAACGAGCAGGGAGAGACCGGAATGGAGGTCTTCAAGCGACTGGCCGCCCAGCCCCCGAAAACTGGTCGGGCACAAAAAGTGGGGCAGTCGCGGAAGACGTCGTGGAATTCTCAGGAAGAATGGAACCGCGATAAGCCGACCGTGAAGTGGATCTTCCCGTTCATCGACAAGAACAGCGACGGTAAGATCGACTCCGATGAGTACCAGGCCATTCAAGAATATAAAAAGAAGCACGCAGACTGGATGGATCGGGCTCGCAAGGAAATTGGGTTACCTGCCCCGAAGGACCAGTAATGGCCACGATCGCTTTTGACATCTACGGAACGCTGATCGACACCGACGGAGTGGTAGACCGATTGCGCGAGTGGATCGGTTCCCAGGCCGAGACGTTTTCGCAAACCTGGCGTAGCAAGCAGCTTGAGTATTCGTTTCGGCGAGGGCTCATGCGGCGTTACGAAAACTTCGCGGTTTGTACGCGTCATGCCCTGGATTATTGCTGCGCCGAATACGAAGTGTCTTTTTCTGCAGGGCAGAAAGACGCGTTGCTGCAAAGCTATCGCGCGTTGCCTGCGTTTGGAGACGTCGAAGAGAGTCTGGTCGGATTGAAGGCTGAAGGCCATCGCCTTTTTGCGTTTTCCAACGGCAGCTCCGAGGCAGTCGAGGAAGTTTTGCAGACCAATGATCTGCGTGAATGGCTTGAGGACGTCGTCAGTTGTGACGCGCTGAAGACCTTCAAGCCGAACCCGGACGTCTACCACTATTTCATGAGGGAAGCAGGCGACTCAAATGACGCGTGGTTGATTTCCGGCAATCCGTTTGACGTGATCGGTGCGGTCTCGGCGGGCATGAAGTCGGCATGGGTTAAGCGGTCCGACAGAGCGGTCTTTGATCCGTGGGGAATAGAACCCACCGTTACCGTCGACACTTTGAGCGAACTAAGTGAGAAAGTGGATAGTCAAAAGAAAGCTAAGGAGCTCATGTGAAACTTCCCACTTACTCGACTACGAAAACTCTCAGGGTCTTCGTGCTCTGTCTGTCCACCATACCCACCGGGGATTCGCCCAGCCGCCGTCACTCCGTGTTGCCTCCACCGACTTTGGCGATTCGAACAGACGATGATTTAAGACGAGCATCATGAAGAAGCCCCTGGTTTTACTCTTCGTTTTGTTCGTGATCCCCAGCGGTCAGGGTTGGCCGATCGGGTCGGCCAGGAACACAGGTGACAAGGAATGAAAGAAACGGTCCTAACGTGTGCTTCAGGAAGCTGGGCCGGCTGCATGCCGTGACCATGCGGACAAGGGAGTACCGCTATATCCGGTGGCAGAAGGATCTGGGGCGGGGCAAGATCATTTTCCAGGAGCTCTATGATCATCGCACTGATCCGGAGGAGCAAAACAACCTGGCGGAATCGAGCCTGGAAATCGTGGAACGCCTTTCAGAACAGCTGGCAAAACATCAAGACAACAAGAAAGCGGTCAAATGAAAACAGCAATTGCTCTAACGCTCCTCCTTGCACCCTCAACAGGCTTCGCAGAAGACAAGCCCGTTCATCTAAACAATTCCAAGCCAAACATCATCGTTATTATGCCCGATGATATTGGCTATGGCGACATCGCCAGCCTCGGTAATCCAGTCGTGCAGACTCCCAATCTCGATTCCCTGAAACGCGAGAGCCTGTTGTTTACCAGATATCACGTCAGCCCCCGGTGTTCTCCGAGTCGGGCGGTTCTCATGGGTGGGCGTCATGAATTTATGAGCGGGGTGACCCATACCCAGCATATGCGCGAACGTATGAGCCTGGACACCGTAACACTGCCGCAGGGCCTGCAAAGCGTCGGCTACACCACCGGGCATTTTGGAAAATGGCATATTGGAAGGGAAAAACCCTATCGCCCCGAGAATCGCGGATTTGATGAGAGCTATGGCATCGACGGCGGCGGTACTCCAAAACTCTCTCCGACGATCTATCACAACGGTGTCCGCCAGAAGAGAAAAGACGGTTACGCTACCGATATGTTTTTTGAAAGAGCCTCTACCTGGATGGATGAGAAACGAAAAGAAGACGCTCCTTTCTTTGCCTATATCGCCCCTAACGATGCTCACGGTCCCTATACCAAACTACATAATGTACCCGGTAACGACTACAAAAAGTATCTTGGCAAGCATCCGGAAGTAACAGAAGACACAGCGAAAGTCTATTGGATGGTAGAGAATATCGATCGCCATATCGGCACGATGCTCAGCAAGCTTGAGGAATGGGAGATCGCGGATAATACGCTCGTGATCTACATTGGAAGTGACAACGGGAATTCGACGGGCTGGAGGGTGTTTAATGCCGGAATGAAAGGACATAAGGGTCAACCGTATCAGGGCGGAACGCGGGTTCCGGTATTCTTCAGATGGCCGGCAGGAAATATTCCTGCCGATGCGGAATGCTCTGCACTCACCAGCCAAATGGATATCATGCCGACCCTTCTGGAAATTTCCGGTGCCCCTTTGACCGATCAGATCAAGCAACAGGTCGAGGGGCGCAGTCTTGTTCCCCTGCTCAACAACCCCGCAGCCGATTGGGAGGACGACCGGCATTTGGTTCACCACGTTGGTGCCTGGGAACAGGGTCAGGCCGCCCAATCGAAACACGCCAGAGTTTCAATCCAGAACAAACGATTCACTCTGGTGAATAACGAGGAGCTTTACGATCTCAAGACCGACCCTGGCGAAACTGAAAACGTTTTCGCTGAATATCCCGAAGTCGTGGATCAACTGCGTACTGTATACGATCAATGGTGGATCAGGATGCAGCCGAGGCTGGTGAACGAAGATGCCTACCAGATACCGCCCGCGAAGTAAGTTTACCGGTGAAATCTCCGTTTTACTGGTAGGGAATTGTTTTTTCAGGCCATCCCTTCACCGCCGTCACCTGACCTAGGTTGGAGGGGGTTCAAACATTGCCCCAACGCTCCACTCCGACTGGGTCGCCGGTGCCCAATCTATTTCGGGCCTCCCATTGCCCCAACTGTTACAATCTTCGTTTTGTTCGTGATTCCCGGCGGTCACGGTTGGGCGATTGCGTCGGCGGAAAACACAGGTGACAAGAAATGAAAGAAACGATCCTAATGAGGCATGGCCCCAACCAAATGCGAGCTGACGCTCGAAAACGCTCCGTTTTCGCTCCAGAAAGATGCGTGCACGGTGGTAATAAGACGAAACTAAAGATCCTAACGTGTGCTTCAGTGCGACTCGCCGCGATCATCATGGTGGGCATGGGGCTGTTTGCGCCCATTAGCCAGGGATCGGACTTGCCGGAGACATTGACCACGCTCGTCGGCAATCACTGCGTGGAATGTCACGACGGCGCGGAGGCCGAGGCCGGATTGGATCTTCAGACGCTTGAATGGGATCTTGAGGATCCTCATGTCACCGGTGTCTGGGTAAAGATTCACGATCGAATTGCTTCCGGGGAAATGCCGCCAAAGGAGGCAAGCCATTTAGACGAAGTCGAACGCGGCGCGGCGGTGAAGGAGCTGGCGAGTCGAATCGTCCGGTTCCAGGACAAGAGGTACGCTCAACACGGACGCGCCGTTTCGCGACGGGTGAATCGTTTTGAGTACGAGAACATCCTTCGCGACCTTCTGCACGATCCAGTCCTCAAGGTCGCGGACCAGCTACCGCTGGATGGGGAAGTCCATGGATTTGCGAAAGTGGGGACCGCGCTCGATGTGTCCCATGTGCAGGTCGATGCCTACCTGGATGTGGCCGAGTTTGCCCTTCGTCGCGCGCTTGAGTTCCCCGCGGAAAAACCAAAGCCCACTACAAATCGATACTACGCCCGCGAGGAAGGTCGGATGTGGGCTGGTGGGGGGAATGGTGGCTGGGCGCGATTTTCCCTCGCGCTGGAGGGGCTCGATGTCAATGAGGAATACTCCTTCAGCAAGAGAGGCTTTGATCCAGCCAGGAAGGCCGGAAAGATCCAGTCCTTGGGGACCACCGTCGACGATACCGAGGCGGAACGCACCGGTCCGTGGCGCAAGTCCACTCGTCGCTCCAACCACGTCGGAGCCCACTACCTGGCCGACGACAACAAGAACACGGGTGCCTACGCGATCACGTGGAAGGCCACGTTACCGAAATCCGGGACCTACGAAGTGCGGGTCAGCTTTGGCGGGGGAGAGGGGCTGGCCGGGAAGGCACCGTATCGGGTTCGCCACGCCGAGGGCGAAACCCGCCTGACCATCGATCAAAGTCAAAAGCCGACCATACAAGGCCTCTGGTATCCTCTTGGTCGTTTCACCTTCGGTTCAAGCGGCGATGATCCAAAAACCGAGCCGGTGGTGGCCGAGGTATCGCTGAGTAACAAGGACGCCAGGGGTTGGGTGATCGCGGATGCCGTTCAGTTCGTTCACGTTGATGACCTGGAAGAGAATCTGGATGGTAACCCGACGCGTAAGCGAGGGACGCCGGAATCCTCCGCTAATGCGTCGGGTGACCAAACGGCGTCGTACCGTGAGGAGGCGTCCACCGCCATTTTTCGCGGAGCCTACACCCCGTTTTACTACGGGTTTGAAAAATTCAAAGCGCCGGTCCGTGGTGATTACAAGCTTCGCCTGAAGGCGCGCTCTGTCCTTCGCAAAACCGACTACGTCGATTGGGAGGGGAAAAAGAAACCGCGTCACTATCCGAACCTGGTGCTCGATGCGACGCGGCGTTATCCGACTCCGGTGAATGATCGCATCTTTCATGGGAAGCGCAGTGAGCCGGTCAAAGTCTATTCGTCCACCCTGTCTGAACCGAACACCCAGAGCATGCTGCCGATCGGGATGTTCGAAGCGCCGCCGGAAACGCCCAAGGTTTCTGAGCTGGAAGCCTTCCTGGAGAAGGGGGCGATGGTGAAGCTCGATTGCATGCGTTTGCCCAGCCCAATGGTTCCGGCGATGCCGCATACCATCCAGCCAACGGATGGCGGATATCCCGGGGTCGCTTTTCATTGGCTCGAGGTCGAAGGCCCGATCGTCGAGGAATGGCCGCCCGCATCCTACCGGGCGCTGTTTGGCGACGTTCCTTTCAAGCAGGCGGGCCGCCATGTCGAGGCGGTCTCGGAACAACCGATGAAGGATGCCGGCACGTTGTTGGCGGCGTTCATGGAGCGGGTGTACCGGCGGCCGGTTGCGGACGTGGAGTTCGATCGATTCCATCTTTATGCGAAGCAGTTGCTGAAGGACGACAACTCCTTTACCGAAGCGATGATCGCGACGTATTCGGCGGTGTTGTGTTCGCCCGAGTTCCTCTTCCACTGCGGGCAACCAGGAGAACTCGATGACTTCGCCCTCGCCGAGCGTCTCTCATTTTTCCTCGGCGAATCCATGCCGGACGATTCTCTCCGCGCCCTGGCTCGACAAGGAAAGCTTCGCGAGTCCAAAACGCTCCGAGCGGAAGTCGATCGCCTGCTCGACAAGCCTGAAGCGAAACGATTTGTGAAGGAGTTCCTCAATTCCTGGCTCAAGCTCGACGAGATCAACGACACCGATCCCGACCGGGAACTCTATCCGGAGTACGCTGGAGACTGGTGGCTCGTGAATTCGATGGTCGAGGAGTCGCGTCTCTACTTCGCCGATCTTATTGCGGGCAATCGGTCGGCTCGGAACGTCATCGATGCCGATTACACGTTCGTCGACGAACGTCTGGCACGGCATTACGGCGTTCCCGGGGTTTTCGGCCCTTCATTCCGGCGCAAGTCTCTTCCGGAGAACAGCCCTTACGGAGGGATTCTCACCCAGGCGGCCGTGCTCAAGGTGACAGCAAACGGAACCGTTACGTCTCCGGTCCTGCGCGGGGTGTACGTGATGGAGCGACTCCTGGGCGATCCTCCTTCTCCGCCGCCACCGTCCGTTCCCGCCGTGGAACCGGATATCCGTGGTGCCGCGA
>JBDONA010000403.1:0-10343 GCA_039831575.1 Fuerstiella sp.
CCCATGACCCAGATGATCTTCGTCAGCGTAATCTCACAGCTGTCATTCGGTTCAAACCCACTCAGTTTGCTGTCAAGTTCAGGAGGGGTGTCCTCAGGAATGATGGACTCCAGAAACGATTCAAACTCCGCTTCGGTGAGTTCCACCGACCGCCGTTCACCCGTCGATGACGGTTGTCGCGGAACCCGGACGACAATGACGTCGTCAGCAGCATGGCTGTCCACGTAAGCACGCTGAACCTTGCTCACCCATTCTGCTGTGTCACCGTCGTAGCCGCGAATTTTTGCCTCCTGCGTCGGGTGCAGTGGCCCCCACCAATCGTGCAGTGTTCGCAGCTTCGATTCCAGCGACGGGTCGTCTGCGACTGCCTTATGAATGGAAATAATTCGTTCTTTGTACCCAGCATCCTTTGCTTCAAATCCAGCAGCCTGAGTCAGCAGGCGACTCTGCTGACTTGGTTCCAGCTGATCGAACTTGGTAATGGCCGCCTGAACTTCAGGATCCGGTTTCTCCAGTCTTTCCATCCACCCGGCATAAAGTACGGTGACTGCCACACCTGTCATCACTGACAACACAGGAAATAGATTATCCTTCAGGGAGTTACTCATGGGCCTGGCTCCTGTTGAGTATCTTCAGGATTGAGTTGCAACGCCCGGAGGGCACCCACGTCCGGAACAAGATCGTAGAGTTCAATCGAAGGAAGCAGGTCGATGTGTTCAATGACCACAGCGTCCATATTCGACTCGCTCTCCTGTTTTTCCTGGACCGTGTTGGCGACCGTTAGCCCGGTCCCCGCACCAATGACTCCCAGCAGGAAACAGGGCAGGATGCGATAACGTGCCATGGCCATTGCCAGCTCTTTCCGCCGCCTGCCGGGCGAGTCCCCGTCGTTCTTGATGACTTCGGCGGAGATTGTCGCCAGCGTTTCCTGAGTAAACTGTCCGCTGGCAGACACTTCCTCCAGAGAATCCAGCATTGCCCATGTTTTCGAAAGAATGTCGGCATGACTGCGCGCTGTGCCATCGGTGATGAGGATCTGTTCGACCTCATTCATCTGAGTATCATCGAGCTCACCGTCAAGATAGCTGACCAGGTCCGTCAGCTTCTCGTCAAGGGGCTCGTCCAGATTCTCGGGCTGTTCCGACATGATCAGGTCCAACTGGCATCGATACATCCATCTGCTTACAGATGGCGTTCGAGAACTTCTTTCAGGTTTCCTCGTGCTCGTGAAAGCAGTGATTTGACTGCAACAACGTTCAGATCCATGATTTCGCCAATATCCTGATAACTCATGCCCTCAAACTTATGCAGCAGCACTGCGGTTTTCTGGCGTTCGTTCAGTGAATCAAGCGCGTTGCGGACGATGTCCTGTGTCTCTTTGGAATCAATCAGTCTGGTCGGCATAAGTGCCGATTTTTCTGCCAGAAATTCCTCTTCCCGGCGAACTGAATCGTCAGACGCCGCGGAACCAGACAGCGGTATTTCCCGCCTTCTGGCCAGACCTCGCTTTTGGTTGCTTGCCAGATTGTGTGCAATTCGGAACAGCCACGTTGAGAATCGGGCACGGGCTGTGTAGCGTTCGCGGGCCTTGTAGACACGCATAAACACTTCCTGAGCCATGTCTTCGGCGGCCGTCCGGTCTCGTATCAGGTGATAAAAGAAACCGATTAATCGGTCCTGATACCGCGTTACCAAATCCTCAAATGCCGAATCATTGCCGCTGACGACCTGCATCATCAGTTGCACATCCGGATCGGCCAGATACTGATTCGGGAGTGATTGCGAAACCAATGAAGACGCTCCTGATCCGCCGTAAAGCGATTGGCAAAGTCACCGTGCACTCTGCGAAGACAGACTCTGGACGAAACGGCAGCGACAGGTGAATACGTCTACTGTATGCCTGGATCGCTGGAAAATACAGGAAGTATGGAACTCATCGCGCGCAAAAAAACCTTGACCAGCAATGGTCAAGGTTGAGTGAAGTGACCCCAGGGGGATTTGAACCCCCGTTACTGGAATGAAAATCCAGTGTCCTAGGCCTAACTAGACGATGGGGCCGCAATTCAATGCTTCTGTCGGATTTCGGTAAGCCCCGACTTCACAGATTATCTCGGCAAACAGACCTGACCGCGAAAAAAACTCCTGTCCCGTGGAGATTTGAAGCCACCGCCCGAAATACGATGGCTCGTTCCCGTTGGGCGTTTCAAGAATGCTCGCAGGACAATGCAACGCTCTCCGCCGGGAAAATCTGACAGAACTACGTACTTGCTGAAGCGCTGTCGTCTCGCGATTCACGAAGAATTGCGTCCAGAACCTCTTTGCGATGCACTGGTATTTCACGTGGCGCTTGGATGCCGAGACGAACCTTGTCACCTCGAACTTCGATCACCGTAATCACGACATCGTCGTTAATCACGATACTTTCATTTTTTTTTCTGGAAAGAACTAACATCTCACGCCCTTAGCGCGGCTCCCCGGATCAACGTTCCTCTCACTGATTGAAAGACGCCATTCGAGCGATCAGGTTCGGAAGAAAAACGCACCGACGGAAATTCCGTTGATATGTGCATTTTAGGGTGAGACCTCACCCGGTCAACCAGCCGAACAGCACGAAATCAAGACAACGTGACTTGGATTGTCCCATTTGAACGTCAAATGCACTTGTCAGCCGGTTAACTTGAGATCATTTCTTTCAACTTCTTCAGAGGTCGTACTTTGACCACGTTTGAAGCTGGTTTTGCCTTAATTGTGATTGTTTCACCAGTCGCAGGGTTGCGGCCTTCTCGCTCTGGAGTCGCCTTTTTCCTGTGAACATAGATTTTCATCAGGCCTGGGAGATTGAAGATCCCACAGCCATTTGTCAGGTTTTCTTCAATCAAGCCCTCTAGTGCATCCAGTACTGCACCAACCTCTTTGCGGCTTTGCTCGGTTTTTTCAGCAAGTGCATTCAGGATTTCAGACTTGGAGAGGGGTTTGTCCTTTGCCATCGGCGGAGAACTCCTTTTGGGCTGCTCGAGTGAACCTCACAATGCCACGATCAGCCAAGTTGCGAGGAAAATACGTGTGTTGAGGGGAGATTACGGGAGCCAGACAACATGTCAATGTTATCCAGGTCCGCAAATTCACAATTTGCTGGGTTTGTTGATTACAGACTTCATTTTTGCTTTAGGAACGGCCAGTTTCTCACTAACCTCGCCCAAACAGGCTATGGTTGTGTCGAAAAAGCGAAATTTACTGAACGCATGAACACTACTCATTCACATCGACTGCAATGACACTTCGAATTATTGGCGGCGAGTTCCGTCGCCGGATCCTGAAGATCCCACACGGGAACACGACTCGCCCTTATACCGACCGCATACGTCAGATCGTATTTGATCGCATTGCGCCTCTGGTCCCCGAGGCGCGCGTGGCCGACATTTTTTCCGGTGTGGGCACGATGGGGATGGAATCACTGAGTCGTGGTGCAGAATCATGTGTGTTCATAGAGGGCGATCCTGCTATTCACAAATCGCTGGTCGAGAATGTCGCCGCGATCGCGCCTGATAAACCGACGGTTTGCTGGAAGACCAACATTCATCGAACATCATTCTGCCCCAAAGGGGCCGATGAATCTTTTCCGTACACTCTGCTGTTCTTCGATCCACCGTACGATCAGTGCCCGCTGCTGGCGCCCCACGAAGTGCTGGGAAAAGCACTGCTGCGGCTCGCAAAGCCGAGAACAACTTCCGACGACGCGACCATGATTCTGAGAACCCCGGAACACTTTGAGTTTTCCGGCTCTGCTCCCTGGAAAATCGATGATTGCTGGCGAAAATCCACCATGAATTTGTGGATCCTCAAAAAGCTGCCTGTTGTCGACGAACCGTCTGCCCCGGACGAACCTGCAGCGGCTCAGCGACAAGACGACGTTCAGTAAAGGATCTGCCCTGTTACCGTGCAGGGCGGGAGCTCAGGCGAACACTTTGGGCGGCGACTTACAGCAATACACGGCTTGAATTCTATTTTCCGGAGTGCCTCACATGACGGTCGAAAGTCCAAAAGAACAGTTTACATTTCAGGCAGAAATCAGCCGATTGCTGCATCTGCTGTCCGAATCGCTGTATCAAAACCGTGAAATCACCATTCGCGAACTGGTTTCCAATGCGTCAGACGCGCTCGACAAGCTGCGTCACACGGCGCTGACGGATTCTGCCGTTGATGCGTCAGATCTGACGATCACGATCGAGCCGAATGCAGACGAGAAGATTCTCATCATCCGCGACAACGGCGTCGGAATGACGCGGGACGAACTTGTTCAGAATCTGGGGACGATCGCCCACAGCGGCTCACTGGAATATCTCCAAAACCTGCAAAAGGCTGAGAACCAGGACGACGTCTCACTGATCGGTCAGTTTGGGGTCGGCTTTTACTCGTCGTTCATGCTTTCCGAACGTGTTGAAGTCCGCACGCGCAGCTGGACTGAGGACACCGGCTGGATCTGGGAGTCAACCGGAGATGGGGCCTTTACAATTGGCGAACCGGAGGAAGCGTTACCTCGTGGCACAGAAGTGCGACTGTTCCTGAAGAAGGACCTGACCGAATTCACTGACACATCGCGTCTGAAGTACATCCTGAAGAAGTATTCCACGTTTGTGCCGCATGCGATTATGGTGGACGGCGAGCATATCAACGACCAGCCGCCGATCTGGGTCGAACCGAAGAGCACGGTCACAGACGATCAGTATCAGAATTTCTTTGAATACCTGACGCATTTTCCCGGCCAGAAGGCGCTGTGGCACCTGCACCTGACGGCGGATTCGCCGTTTCAATTCCACAGCATTCTGTATTGTCCCGACAGCAATCTGGAACGGATGGGATTTGGACGCGCGGAACACGGACTGCATCTGTGTGCCAAACGAATTCTTGTTCAGAACGACAACCGGGATCTGATTCCGGACTACCTGCGTTTTCTGCGGGGCATCGTTGATTCCGAAGACCTGCCGCTGAATGTGTCCCGCGAAGCGCTGCAGGACAACACGATCTTTCGCAAGATGCAGAAAGTGATTACGAAGAAGGTGCTCGATCATCTGGATTCGATTGCCTGTGACGACGCCGAAGCATACGCAAAATTCTATGGAGAGTATGGTTCCATCCTGCGTGAAGGCATCGGGGCAGACTTTGATCATCGTGACCGGCTGGCAAAGCTGCTGCGATTTCAGTCCACCAACAGCACTGCAGAAGATGGCCTGGCGTCTTTGGCAGGGTACTGCGAACGTGCGGGCGACGATCAGAAGCAGATTTATTTCGCAACTGGAGCCGATATGGCAGCCGTATTGCGAGATCCCAACCTGGAGATCTTCCGCGAGCGAAATCTTGAAGTTCTGCTGCTGATCGATCCTGTCGATGAATACGTGCTGTCGACACTCGGCAGCTTTGAAGATCGGGATTTGGTATCGATCGATTCTGCGGACCTCAAACTGCCTGGCAGTGAGTCCTCTGAGTCCTCTGATTCCGAATCTGACGACGAGGAGAAGAAAAAAACGTCGGACGACGACACCGACGTGCCTCAGGGGTTTGACACTGTCCTGAAGCTCATTAAAGAAGTTCTGGGCGACCAGGTCGAAGACGTCAAGAAGTCGGAACGGCTGACCGAAAGCGCCTGTTGCCTTGTGAACTCGAAAGGTGCACAAAGCACGACGATGCAGAAAGTCCTGCAGGTCAACATGCCGGACTTTGAAATGTCAAAAATGATTCTGGAAATCAATCCTAAGGCGACATTGATCAGTCGACTGTGTGAAATCTCAGTCAACGACGACAACGCCGGGTTTGTCAGGACGTGTGGACAGCAGCTATTCGCCGACGCCATGATCATGGCCGGGCTCGCTCCCAACGGCAGTGAAACGGCCCATCGGGTGCAGAACTTCATGATGGAATTGGCGCAACAACGGTCTTCGATCGCGACGTGAATCATGAGCCTGTTTGCATCAGAAAGCTTCACCTCACTTCTGACGAATCTTCGGCAGCAGGTCTGCGATGATCGAACAGACGCATGGCCCTCAGAACAGCTGAGGGGTATGGCTGCCGCCGGTGTGATGTCATGGGATCTGCCCGTCGCATGGGGTGGTCTGGATCTTGAACCCGTTGATCAGCTGGAAGGTCTTCGCCTGCTGTCTTCTGCGTGTCTGGTCTCGACGTTCATTCTGACTCAGCGCAGCGCTGCTGTGCGGCGGATCGCCACAACCGACAACGAGACCGCAAAGCAGCGATTGTTGCCGGGTCTGCTGTCAGGTGACATTTTCGCAACGGTTGGGATTTCGCATCTGACGACGTCCGGACAACACCTGAAGACACCGCTGGTGCAGGCCAGCGAAACCGCCGACGGTTTTGTGCTGAACGGAATCGTGCCGTGGGCCACCGGTGTCACTCAGGCGGACTATCTTATTACCGGCGGAACTCTTGAGGATGGTCGTCAACTATTGGCGGCGATACCGACGGACGCCACAGGACTGGAAGTCCAGCCGCCGGTGGAATTGATGGCCTTGAATGCTTCCCAGACCGGTGCCGTCAAACTTGATGGCGTCATTGTCGATTCGGGGCAGCTTCTGCACGGACCTATCGAGCAGGTCATGCAGCACGGGACCGGTGGTGGAGCCGGTTCGCTGGGCACGTCCGCCCTGGCCATTGGTGCCACGGCAGGAACCCTGCGACACCTGACCGAAGAAATGCAGCGTCGACCGGATTTGCAGGAGTTCGTGACGCCTCTGCAGACGGAGTGCGATCGGCTGACAGCCGATCTTCGACTCGCTGCGACCGGCGATCATCCGGCCGGTTCCACGGCCGTGGAACAACTTCGCCGCCAGGCAAATTCGCTTGTGTTGCGATCAGCTCAGTCATGGCTGGCAGCGACAAAAGGCGCGGGATATGTATCGGGACATCCCGCCGAACGGGCTGTGCGGGAAAGCATGTTTTTTCTGGTGTGGTCGTGCCCGCAGCCCGTGCTGGCCGCGAACCTGCGGGAACTTGCGTGTGCCGGCTCAGCCGCGCACCCATAACTTTCGGCTACCGATAAATGTCCTGCAGGGCAGCTGAGTAGGGTGCGTGCTGGCACGCACCACGTTGCAAGACGATTTCATTCGTCAATTTGGCCGACTCAAATCGCAGCGTTTTCGTTTCTTGATCCTGATCGAATCTGTGGTGCGGTTGTTGTGGGTAGGTGCATGCGAACGCGGATCTGCGATCACAACCGGGAAGAATCGTCCCGAGACTGGTGCGTGCAAGCACACACCCTACTGTTCTGGCACGGCCTCTGGAAATCGCACTCGCCTATAAGCCCTGAGTCAACGGATGCACCCACACCGAAAGTGTTTGCACAGAAGAATTGGATCTGACCGGCGTTGAGAGTAGGATTCCATCTGCGGCCAACAGAACCAGCAACGTAGCAAACGCCATGCTTGAATTTATCAGTCTGCTGATGATCACGTTGACTGTTTCCGAAAAACAGGCGGCCGATGCGGAGGTCGACTACCAGACGCACATCGCGCCGATTCTGGAATCACATTGCATTGACTGTCACGGGCCGGATGCTCAGGAATCAGGTTTGCGACTGGATCGGCGAGCGAATCTGCTACGAGGTGGCGGGTCGGGCGAACCGGCGATTGTGCCGGGAGACAGTGGCGCGAGTCATCTGATACAGCTGGTCTTGGGAAACGATCCGAAGCTGATCATGCCACCGGAAGACGATCGCCTGTCGGCAGAACAGATCGGCTGGCTGAAAAGATGGATCGATGCCGGAGCACAAATGCCGGCCGAGTTGTCCGGCGCAGAGAAACTCACGACTGATCACTGGTCATTTCAGGGTGTACAGAGACCGGCCGTTCCGGTCGTCAAAGGCGCCGTGAATCCCATCGATGCGTTTATTCTGGATCGGTTACGCAAGGCAGACGTCCGGCCTTCGGATCCTGCCGCAGCGGCAATACTTGTCCGCCGTCTGTTTCTGGTCATGCATGGACTGCCACCAACTCCGGCACAGCTCGACGCCGGCGTGGCAAAGTTGTCGTCCGATTCAAAGAACGCGTGGCGACATCTGGCCGACGAAGTTCTCGACAGTCCTCGTTACGGCGAACGTTGGGCGCAGCATTGGCTGGACATTATTCGATTTGGGGAAACTCACGGTTTTGAAACGAACCGCGAACGACCGAACGCGTGGCATTTCCGTGATTATGTGATCAAGGCATTCAACAATGACCTGCCGTACGACCGCTTCATCCGCGAACAGATCGTCGGCGACGCGCTGGGGGCCGACATCGCCACGGGATTTCTGGTTGCCGGGCCGCACGATCTCGTAAAAGGGCAGGACCCAAACCTGGCACTGATGCAGCGTCAGGATGAGTTGTCAGATCTGATCAATGTGACGGGGACGACGTTCATGGGACTGACTCTGGGGTGTGCTCGCTGCCACAACCACAAGTTTGACCCGATCACACAGCGGGACTTCTATTCGATTCAAGCGGTGTTTGCGGGAGTCAATCACGCTGACCGCAGGCTGCCGCTGTCCGCCACGTCACAGGAGCAGATTGCTCAACTGGAACGGCAGATCGCCGCCCTCCGAAAACAGCTGGTCGAATTCGTGCCGAAAGCTGCGGACCCGTCGCTGCGACCAGCGGTCAACGCACGGCTTAATATCGAGCCGTTCGAAGCGACGCCCGCAAAGTTCGTGAAATTCACCATTCGAGCCACCAGCAGCAGTCAGCCGTGTATCGACGAGCTGGAAGTGTGGAGTGGTGAACTCAACGTTGCCCTCGCGTCGCAGGGAACGAAGGCAACGTCGTCGAGCAATCTGCCGGGCTACGAGATCCACAAACTGGAACACATCCACGACGGAAAAACGGGCAATAGCCACAGCTGGATTTCCAACGAGTCCGGTGCTGGCTGGGTACAGCTGGAGTTCGCCACCACGGTTAGCATCGACCGGATCGAATGGGGGCGCGACCGTGCGGGCCGCTACAATGATCGGCTGGCAACTGATTACGTCATCGAATCGTCAGCTGACGGCCAAACGTGGAGGCTCATCGCCAGCTCAGCGGACCGTCTGCCATTCAATAGTGGAAACACTGCGGAGCCGGTGTACGACTTCGCATCGGCCGCCCCTGATCGGGCCAGACAAGGCGCCGCATGGTTGCAGGAACTGCTGAGCCTGACTAAAGAAAAAGAGCAGCTTGCCGCAGCGACGACCGTGTACGCGGGTACCTTCCGCCAGCCCGGGCCGACTCACCGACTCTACCGCGGCGAACCATTAGCGAAGCGTGAAGAGGTTGCCCCGGATACGCTCGAAGTGATGGGTTCGCTGGGGCTGGAAAAGACTTCGCCCGAACAGCAGCGTCGACTGCGATTTGCGGAATGGTTGACGGAGCCGGATCACCCGCTGACGGCGCGAGTGATCGTGAACCGCATCTGGCAGCATCATTTCGGCACTGGAATTGTCGACACGCCTAACGACTTTGGCAGGAATGGGACGGCTCCCAGCCATCCGGAACTGCTTGACTGGCTGGCCAGCGAACTGGTCCGCAGCGGCTGGTCACTGCAGCACATCCAGCGTTTGATTCTGACCTCCAACACCTGGCAGCAGTCCAGCGTTCCGCAAGCTGAAGCGGTCAGAGTTGACGCTGCCACACGATTACTGTGGCGGTTTCCTCCTCGGCGACTGGAAGCCGAAGCGATTCGCGACAGTATCGTTGCCGTCAGCGGTGCGATGAATACACAGATGGGCGGTCCCGGTTTCAGTGGGTTTGAGGTGGAAATGGAGAATGTTCGACACTTCTTTCCCAAGGCAAATTACGGTCCCGCCGATTTTCGCCGCATGGTGTACATGACGAAGATCCGTCAGGAACGGGAATCTGTTTTTGGGGTTTTCGACTGTCCGGATGCCAGTCAGGTGATTTCCAAACGCAGCCGGTCCACGACTCCACTGCAAGCGCTGAATCTACTCAACAGTTCGTTTGTGGTGCAGCAGTCGGAACTGTTGTCGAAACGGCTGAAGAATCAGAAAGACTCGCTGGCGGAACAGGTTCAGCTGGCGTATCTATTGTGTTTTGGACGAAACGCAGACATCGACGAAGCATCTGATGCCGAGCGATTTGTCAAAGAGTTCGGTCTCGTGAGTCTGTGCCGAGGCCTGTTGAATTCCAACGAGTTTCTGTTTATACCCTGAGCAATTATGTTCCGCGACGCGGACTGTTGGGAGCAATGTTGATAGATCCGCATCGGGTTACCGAAGCGGCACCTTCAACCCTGCGTGCCATTATCAACCGCAAATCTGAAAGCCTTTCCCGATGATATTTCGAGTTCTCGCAGTTCTGTTTCTG
>JBDONA010000428.1:0-2381 GCA_039831575.1 Fuerstiella sp.
AATCGTGACTCGATTCGCTTGCTAACCCAACTTCCCCAGCAGAGTGACAAAGTGGATCGGGTGGAAAGTTTTCGGCTGTGTTTTTGACGACTGAATTTCATAACTCCAGTGTTTGAAATCTTAGACGCGATGTAGTGAGAGGGTTTGGTCTGGCCGGTTCGGTTGTGAGCGGTAGCATGCCTCGTCATGTTTATTCGTCAGTACTTTCAGAACGAAAACGGCACTCGCCGAGCCTATTGGGCACTCGTCGAATCCTATCGTACAGAATCAGGACCGCGGCAGCGGGTTGTTGCGTGGCTCGGGAAACTTGACGAAGCCGGCCGCCTTGGCGTGGAACAGGCGGCGCGTGACTCTCAGGAAGAACCTGAGTCAAAGACCGGAATACCGAATCGCAGTCGGCAGCTGGCATTGTTCGATCGACCGCAGGACGATGATTCTCCTGTTGAGGGGCGGTGGGTTGAGGTCAACTCATCAGCCGTTCGTGTCGAGAACTGCGTGCAGTTCGGCGGACCATGGCTGGCGCTGGAACTTGTGCGTCAGCTGCAACTCGACCAGTTTCTCAAAGACGTCATTCCCGCAGGAGGTGAGCATGTTGCGTGGTGGCGCAGCGCGTTGATCCTGATCGTTGCGAGGTTGTGTGATCCTTCCAGCGAGCTGTACATCGCCGAACAGTGGTATTCGAAAACAGCGCTGCCGGACCTGCTGGGAGTGGCGGCAGATCACGTCGACGACAACCGGCTGTATCGAACGCTCGATCGGTTACTGCCCCACAAAGAGCAGCTCGAAGTTCACCTGAAGAACCGCATGGGGGAATTGTTCGATCTCGAATACGACCTGCTGATGTACGACATCACAAGTACTTATTTCGAAGGTCAGGCGGAACGCAATCCGTTGGCTCAGCGGGGATACTCGCGTGACAATCGCGGCGACTGCAAGCAGGTGTGCATCGGACTGGTCGTGTCTCGTTGCGGCATGCCTCTGGGCTACGAAGTGTTTGCGGGTAACACAGCGGACGTCACCACGGTGGAACACATAGTAGAAACCATGGAGGAACGCTATGGAAAGAGCGACCGGATCTGGGTGATGGATCGTGGCATGGTGAGCGAAGAGAACATCGAGTTCCTGCGGCAGGACAGTCGTCGGTACATCGTGGGCACGCCAAAGTCGACGCTGAAGAAATTCGAACAGGAGATGCTCAAAGACGACTGGAACACGATTCGCGACGGTCTGGAAGTCAAGGTCGTACCGTGGCCGGGTGGTGATGATGACGAGACAACAGCAGCATCTGACACGTCCCCCGAGACATTCATTCTGTGTCGCAGTCGTGATCGATCAAAGAAAGAAGAAGCCATCACGCAGCGGTTCGAGAAGAAGATCGAAGAGTCACTCACTCGAATGACAGTACGGTGTCAAAAGCAGAAACGCGACCCGATGAAGGTGGAACGAGAGATCGGACGACTGCTTGGCAAGAACACACGTGCCGCAAAACTGTTCTCCGTGAAAGTCGCGAAGACGGACAACGGTGGCGCTTGTATCGAATGGTCACGAGTCGCTGCCGCGCGGGACTGGGCGACTCTGAGTGCTGGCTGCTATTTGCTGCGAACAAATGTGACGGACTGGTCTGACGAAGAACTGTGGAAGGCGTACATCCAGTTGACCGAAGCGGAGGCCGCCTTCCGCATTCACAAGAGCGACCTGAAGATTCGTCCGATCTGGCACCAGAAAGAGGAACGCGTACTGGCACACATTTTCGTATGCTTCCTTGCGTATGTGCTGTGGAAGACGCTGGGGCAGATATGTGAAAAAGCGGGTCTGGGCAACGAGCCTCGTCGCATTCTTGCGGAACTTGGCGAGCTGCGAATGATGGACGTCGTCCTGCCAACTCGCGAAGGAATCGAACTGCGCCATCGCTGCATTTCCACCCCCAACGATCACCAGAAAATCCTGCTCGACCACCTCGGACTGCGGCTGCCGAGAATAAACCAATCACAAATGTAGTGAGAGAACTGCTCATCAGACCAATGAAAACATTACACAGTCGCGTTTTACTGGGGAAGTCGGGCTAACAGACTCAGCATTCATGCCGATCCTGCCGATGGCTTCAATCGCCTTCACTATCTCAGGGCTCCTTCGTTTACGGCCAATGGGGTCGACGGGAAACCCAATTGACAGGAATGCGTTGAGGTGAGGAATCGCGTCCTTTGCCGCCGGTCCGAGTTTTCCAAGCTCTTCGAAAACAAGCGCCCGTAGACTTCCGTAGCTAACGGATTCTCCTTTTGAGTTTGCGAATGCTAAATTTATGATTTTTGGCTCACGGTGAGTTAAATAAAAATAATAAATAATAATTCAGACGACGGATCCTCTCTTTCTCTTCTTTCCCC
>JBDONA010000752.1:0-2378 GCA_039831575.1 Fuerstiella sp.
GCCGCGCATGAAAAAACGCTGGAGAATGATGATTCCCCAGCGTTTCCATTGTGTAGCAAGTACACCCGGGAGGATTCGAACCTCCAACATCCGGTTCCGAAGTTTTGCGGACATCGTTTCACGGGGTCCATCGTGTCCAAAAACAAGGAGTTTACGCCGGTCACTCTCCGTGGTTTCCATCGTTCCCACTGCCGTGGGTACATTCCGTGGGTACACTTTTCGACAACAGGTGTAGCAGTGGATACAATGAGCACAGCGGGCGTCTAAGGCATGCAACCTGAAGCGGTTTTTTCCTGAACCACGCGACGCCCGCCTCTTTTCAATCAGGATGTTCGGCCCAAGGAAGCCCGGACCAATGCCACGTCGAAAAGGAGAAGATGGCGTCCCGCACTTACCCGATGCTGACGTGAAGCAATTCGTGGCCAACTTCACGGCACGACAAGAGCAGGTCTTCAACCTGGAGTATTTGCTGACCTCAGCCGTCGATTATGCTCGCAAAATTAAGAAACGCAACGACTCACCGAAGCTCTGTAAGGAGCTGGGGCTGCCGGTCGACTTGCCAGACAGCGGCTCAGTCGTAAACGAACGCAGCAGCGACTGGAAACGCCTCAGGTCACTTGCAGGAAGTGTGTTGACCTGGGCACAACAACTGCAGGACGCACTGGATAACAGTGACACAAAGGCGGTTGCCGTCTTCGCGATCAAGCTCGGGGCAGCAGCACGGGAAATGGAGTTGATTGACAATGAGATTTTCCGCGACTGGCCGACACCAGGAGCCGCGAAGGACATGCTGCGAGTCGAGCCATCGGAAGTCTCGAAGTTAATTGCAGCAGGAGTATTGAAGACCAACGGGGCTCGAGGGAAAAACCGTATTCGAATCAATCCCATGTCCATTCTGCAGCGACTGAAACAGCAAGGGACGTTGTCCGACCCGGACCAAGAGACGATTGCAAAGCGAACGGCAATAGAGAGTGACGCGTGGGGACAGCAGGAAAGAGCAGGCCGCATGACGAATTACGGTTCGTTCGCTGAAATGTTTGTTTCCCCCGACGACGACCCGTAGAAGAAATCTGAAAGTTTATTACCGCATTTTTCCGGCATTCCATCCGAGCCACCCTCAAACAGGGTGGCTCTTTTTGTTTCCCCCTCACTTCTGTGTGGTGAAATCAGTGCAAACCACGGACGTGGAAGCACGTTATTCACAGCACCAGACAGGAGCGTAGGCAATGCCGGAAGCAGCAGAAGACACAACCACGTTTCGGCGGGACGATCGAGGGCGGCCAATTGCTGAAGATGGCTATCCACGCGGCGGAAACGCACACGCGAAGGAAGCGGCCGTCGTCTTCGGCGTATCGGTCAGCACCGTCTATCAGATGATCGCAGATGGCTCGCTTGAGTCAGTCGCGTTTGGTCGGGCACGTCGAGTTCCCTGGACTGCCATCAGGACGCGACTGCAGCAGCACGGCACGACGGACGCGGGCATGAGTGGTCCCGACATTCCGCCGGGCGAGCAGCGGCAGTCCGCCAACGACTTGAAAGGCATGGGTTACACCGTGCAGCAGATCGCTCGAGCGTTGAAGATCTCACAGGATGAGGCATTGGGACTGCTACAGCAGGACGGCACCGGGGAAGCGGGGGCGAACCAATGAGTTGCGACCCATTAGCGGACCTGCCCGATCTCATCCTCCTGATGCACTCAATCTGCACACCGACGGCCACAATCGCCGCCAGGTCACACGTTCCGGAATCAGTCGTAGATCACGTGATTGCTCACGGCACGCTGCCAGATGTACCGCTCGGCCCTTTGTGGCAACCGGAGCCACGGCAGCCATCGCCAACGCGGACTTCGGACAGATGAAATCACCGTCGCCCTGGACGTGGCACCAGTTCGCGGCGACATCAATTCTCACGGTGCAATTGGAGATGATGCGATGGAATGTTTACGTCAAAAGTCAGTGCCGAACGAGTCGTTCCCACTCGAGGCGGGACCGATAGATGACAGGGCAATTGTCATCATGCAGGAGGCAGCGGACATCCTGTGTCTTGAGATTCGATGTGCAGTTCATGAGGTTTCGACAGGGGGGAGTCTGGAGAAAGACGACTTGCGTGTGATTACGACTGACGCTGAAGAATTGGTGGAATGGGCTCAAGGCGTTGTTCATGCAGCCAAGGCGTTGCAGTCGCGTCTGAGTCTGGTCTGACCAAATAAAAACGGCGGCTGTGGGATCACTAGTCCCGCAGCCGCCTTTATTGGAGATTCAAGGATGATTGTACAACGACCGGGCACGGCGACAACGCCAAAACGCTTATCCAGCATGCCCCATAAACGGCATCGACGCACTAAACGTGAAGTCGACGACCTGAAGGAATCTATATTC
>JBDONA010000683.1:0-2376 GCA_039831575.1 Fuerstiella sp.
AGCAAGCTTGGAACGAATAGCGCACGTGTCAGTGTTGCGTTCATCGGTCTGCCGCTCCCGCCAGAGAAAATTGACTGCGAAAACGAATCGAATCGATAGATGCTGATGCCCCGCCCGAATGGCTCGCGAGGCCAATCGAACGTCCTCAAGGCTAACGGACTCTGCCCCCCAGTCCCCCCCAGGGTTCGCGGTCGCCTCGGCTTTTTTTCGCCGTTCTCGTTTCCGCTTTCGTCGACTGGGCATCGCTAATTATTGTACGCCACCAAACTCGTAATTGGTAGCAACACGCCCCAACATCGATCACAATGCCGGTGGTAGAAGACGTGCTTGTCCGGAGTCGTGCCTTTGCGATGGCCATAGCTTTAGCTACTTTCTCCTCCTTCGATTCCCCACAGCCCACAACACCGACAAGCAGTCGTTTCATGGCAGCACCTGGCGAATCCTAAGAGAATTGCGATTACCCCGATTGTAGCCGCTTGCCAAGTGGGGCAGCAAACTGGCAGGGGGGCGCAAAGAGTTAGCCCCGACCGTCGTCACGGTTTTGGGTCAACCTTCCAGTTCTGGTTCCGGCGCAGACCGTAGTAGGGATAGTAGTCCCAGGGCGCGTCCAGGCCGAGGGCACGCGGGTCCTTGGTCTCGACCAGGTGTGCCTGTAGTTGAGTGCTAAGCTGTGTAATGGCCCACCGACTTTCGTGGTGAACAGAATGACAGTGCGGTTGGGCCTGACAGCGGCACGAAGGCGGAGAAACAACGTAGCAACCGGCATGATCTTTGGCGATTTGGACGACAATGTCGGATGAAAACGCCGCGAGCGCACACCGATAGCCCGAACGCTGGTGCAAAGGTTGCTACACGGCGCGTCGTGTGCTGATGACTGGCAAATGCCGCCGACCTTCAAGGCAATCGATTTCTAAGACGATCGGATCGCCTGGCTCGCCGTGAACATCAACTTGTGGCGTTGCACAGGGCGATCCGCGTGGCCAACGCTCACGTGGTTCGTGACGTGGTTGCTCATTCGCCGCTGGGCGGTAATAGAAGACTTCGTTTGGCGTCTTACCATCGAGGGTGTTGTGAGTTCGATGTTCGTTGTACCAATCGATGATCAACGATGCCTCTTGCTCGAATTGTGATTGGGCTTCTGGGATTGTCACCATTCGCAGCAAGTCTTTGAACGTTCGGTGAAATCGTTCGACCACGGCGATGCTCCCATGTCTGCCGACCGCGCCGAACCGAGGCAGAATACCATGTTTCTTGCACCAGCCTTTCTTGAGGTGGTCACTCTTGAATTCACTCCCTTGGTCGACAATGAGGTGTTTGGGTTTCGCTTGCGCCTACTCAATGATTTCGTCGATCGCCGCCGTCACCTTCTCGGACGTCGGGCGAGTCATGAAGACCGCGAACCCCATGGCTCGCCTTGAGAAATGATCGACGACATTCAATTGCCACCAACAGACAGGCCACTGTTGCCGGAGCGCGTTGGGCAACCAACTTGTCCAGAATCCGCCGCTAATCGGCACAGCGGTTGTGTCGGCGTGCCAAGTGTGATTCGGATACTTGGACACGATCCGAGACGATTTGCCCGTCTCTTTGCACGGCGATGGATCGGGCGTTTTAGCGGGTTTCTCGTCGAGAATCCGACCGACCGTTGACTTGCCAATGTGAATCCCAGCGCGAGCGAGCATTTCCGCTATCTTCACCTTGCCAAGTGACGGACAGAACTGTTTGATCTGCTGGACGGCATGGCGAATGAAGTCGGGGAACCGATTGACGGGCGTTGCCAACTGAAGAAGGGAATCTTCATCATCGGCACGCCGAAGCCAAGATCGGATCGTATCGTCCGTGACGAAGAAGCGGCGCGCCGTCTCCGCGTTGCTCCAGCCGCGCATCGCACGCAGTTCCATGATCGCCATTCGTTCGATGGCTGAGTATTGTGGCCGTCGCTGTGGAGCGATACGTGCCATGCGTGTGCCGATGATTCTCAATTCTTCGCGCAAGAGGGCGACTTCGGTTTCCAGCCTGTGCACATGTGCTTCCGGCACGTTGCCATTCTGAATAAGAAACTCACGACCAGCCATCATCGCGACTCGCACCAATCCGATGACATTCAACACCGCGTGGCGAACGGTTTTAGACCAGGCCTTTGGTAAGGGAAGTGATTCAAAATCGTCTTCGCAACACTCTGTGCACATTGTCGTCCAATGGCTGTTCGAAATCGGACCATTGTACCCAGGAGCCTGACGGCCACCCCCAGCCGATGCCGTTTTGGGCAAATGCATCGCATGGTAAACTGGCCGTTTCAGGTAGACAGACACCGGCACGACGTGGGGCGTAATCGCCACGCCGAGGAGCCACCGAAAGTCGGTGGGCCACTACACC
>JBDONA010000981.1:0-2375 GCA_039831575.1 Fuerstiella sp.
CAGATTTTGCACCGGACTTCTTCGCTTCGTGAATCCGTCGTATCAGCGCCGGCAGGACGTGACTGTTTTCCGGATGGTAGTTATCGCCTGGCCCGTAAAGGTTCGTTGGCATCGCGGAATGAAACAGCACTCCATACTGTTTTCGATAGAACTCGCACAGCTTCAGTCCGGCAATCTTCGCGATTGCGTACGCTTCATTGGTCGGCTCAAGGGGGGACGTCAGCAGCGCATCTTCGGGAATCGGCTGCGGAGCCATTCGTGGATAAATGCAGGTGCTGCCCAGAAACAAAAACCTCTGAGTGCCGTGCTGCCAGGCTGCGTGAATGGCATTGGTGGCCATTGCCAGATTTTGATAAATGAATTCCGCCGGATAAGTGCTGTTGGCATGAATCCCGCCGACCCTGGCAGCCGCGAACACGACCACATCCGGTCGTTCTTCCGCAAAAAACTGGTTCACCGAAGCCTGCGAAATCAGATCGAGTTCACCGCTTGTGCGAACCACCAGGTCATTGCAGCCTAGATCTTTGAGTCGACGAACAACGGCCGAGCCAACCATTCCGCGGTGACCGGCAACGTAGACCTTGGAGTCAGTATCCATTTCTGAAACTCTAATGATGAGACCAATATACTTGTTCTCGTAAACCGTCCTGAGTCGTGGGTACACCGCGTTCCCGGGCGGGAACGCGTCCTTCGCAACCCCAGGTCAGGTCATACAGTGTAAGAAAACGAACGACGTTCAGGTACTCCAACAAGCGTCGGCTTTGCCCTCAGCTCAGACTCCGTGCCCCTGGGTGACTTTTATTCCCTGTAGGATATCAATCACAGGGCTGCGGCGTCGACTGGTCTGCTCCGGATGTGATGTTCGGGCAATCCGTGCCTGCACTCGGCCCTCGGGCCAAAGCAACAGCATGCCGACCAGGGGTCGGAAAAACCCACGGCATTCAACCGCCACCACACGCCAGTCGCGTTCGTTGCAGCAGAACGAGGACGAAGCAGAATAACGGGATTACGCCTCACGAAGATGAACGTCCGTGTGGCCACACACTTTCAGACCGTCAATTGCTCAACTTCATCTGTGTCTTGAAAGTAGGCTCTATCTTCAAACCCGCGATCATTGCTGTACTCCGAATAGCTATAGCTTCCGTAGCCATACCGATCAGAGTCCTCCACACAGTTGATAACGATCCCGATCATGTTCGCACCCACATCCCTCAACCGCTCCAGGGCGCAGCGACCATAGTCGCGGGTGTGACGGTGAAGACGCACACACAGCAGCACGCCATCGGCTCGCGACCCGACGCTGCACGGATCTGCGACAACAAGCACAGGTGGACTATCAACGATCACATAGTCAAATTTTTCACGAAGAACCTGCAGCAATTGCTCGTATTCCGGTCGCGTCAACAGTTCCGCGGGGTTGCGAGGCCGACTGCCGCACGGCAACACGTGGAAGTCTTCCAGCTCAGTTTCCTTAATTGCGTCAGCGACTTCGGCATCACCACGAAGTACGTCGACCACGCCGACGTTGTTGTCCACGCCGGTGAGCTGGTGAATCTTCGGCCGCCGAAAATCACTCTCCAGAAGCAATGTTTTCTTGCCTGATTGAGCCAGCAAAACGGCGAAGTTCGCTGCCAACGTTGACTTTCCATCACCGGCCATCGGACTGGTCACCTGAATGACACGATGTGTTTTTCCCAGTGCACTGAAACAGACCGAAGTACGAACGGTACGAAACGCCTCCGCGGGACGTGACTGCGGCTGATGCAGTGAAATCACGGTGCGGTCAACGACGACATCACGAGAGGTCTTCCGCAGAGTTTTCTCCTGCATAAAAGGAACGTGTCCGAGGATAGGAATTCCAAATTCGCGAACAATTTCCTCTGGTTTCCGGAAACTACGGTCGGCCATTTCGACCACATATCCTATCACCAGTCCCGCGAGTCCGCCGAGGAAAGCACCCAAACCAAGAAGCTTTGGCAGTTTCGGATAGACCAGATCGCCATCAGTGGCCTCCGTCAGCACAGAAGCCGTCACTCCGCCCATGCTCGACGGCAGCTCGGTCTTACGAAACTGCTGCTGCACATCTTCCAGCAACGACTCTTCACGCGCGATACGGCGTATGAAACTATTTCGCGTATGCTCATCAGCACGCAGATCCCTGGCTTTATCTTCCTGTTCGTCAGCATAGGCTTGAAGTTCAGCTTGTTGCTTCTGCAACAGGACCAGTTCGGAACGAAGGGAAGACAGATAAACGGTGATAAAGTCAACCGTTGGCGCGGGCTCGCCTTTTTCGTCTTGCGGATCCAGCCCGGCCATCGCATCAAGATGCCTTCGGGTGATCTCGATCTGCTTTCGAAGAGACACCAGTTTGGGGT
>JBDONA010000745.1:0-2373 GCA_039831575.1 Fuerstiella sp.
CGGCGGCGATCTGTGGCTGCAGTTTGTTGGCCCTTGCCATTCGCAGCTGGTATTCATCGCCGCGGACTTCACGGTCACCGTAGTCGACACCCGCGAAGAACGCCTGCATGGCGTAGTAGTCCGTTTGTGGAATGGGATCGAATTTGTGATCGTGACATCGAGCACAACCTACCGTCATGCCCAGGAATGTGGCTGTCGTGCCGACGATGATTTCATCCAGTTCGTCCTGCCGAGCCAGGCGTTTGGATTCTTCGTCCTTGCCAATCTGTCCTGGCAGCAGGGCCGCTGCTGCGACCATGAACCCCGTGGCCGCATCTTGACCAACGCTGTCGCCGGCCAGCTGTTCAAGGACGAACCGATCGTAAGGTTTGTCTTCGTTAAACGCTTCAATGACGTAGTCGCGGTAGGGCCATGCGTTGGGTCGCGGCGTATTGACTTCGAAGCCATGAGTGTCCGCGTACCGCACGATGTCGAGCCAGTGTTGAGCCCATCGTTCACCGTATCGAGGACTGTCCAGTAGTTCGTCGATCAATGCATGTCGTTGATCTGCTGCAGCGCCGACCTGCTGCGTTGCCGGTCTGGAGGCAGAGATTCGCTGTGTCCATTTGGTGATCTGTTGTGGTGTTGGCGGCAGGCCGTGCAGGTCCATAAACATACGACGGATCAGCGAGACGACATCCGTCGGTGGCGAACGTCGAAGTCCGGCCCCGCCGAGTCTGCGATCGATGAACGCGTCGATCGGATGATTGCCGACCGGCGGCACGACGATCTGCAGCGGCTGAAACGCCCAGTGTGTCTTCGGATTCGCCTGCGGTTGTTCGTCCGTGGGACCTGTTGCGCCGCCTGACAGCCACATCCTGAATCTTGCGATCTGTTCCAACGAAAGCGGCTCACCTTCCGGCGGCATCCGCTCCGATTTGTCGGGTGCCGTGACGCGGAACAGCACATCGCTGTGCAGTTCATCACCAATCTTCAATGCCGGTCCGGTGTCGCCACCCCTGTGCATGAACTCAACGGTATCGAGCCGCAGATTGGCTTCCTGTCGGATCGCTCCGTGGCAGGAATAACACTTGGCCTTCAGAACAGGCTTGATGTCACGCAGGTAGTCAACGTCCGCAGGAAACGCGGCGGCAGTGATTCCGGCAGATGCGATCAGGTAACAAATTGCCTGTTGAACGTGAATTCGATGCATGCTGCGCATGATAACAACACGCCAAGGCGCAACACACTGCGAAAGCCGCTGGCAGGGGAGGACACAGGATCGGATTGTGGTTTCGGACTGGTGGGTGGCCGGAGGCTGGACTGAACTTGCGAAGGAAGCCCCGGGGTTTCACTCATTCCTCGCTCCAACCACCCTCCCGGTTTCACAATAATTCGTGACTGCACCCTGGGTACAGACTCCCGACTCGCTTACTCGCTTGACAGCAACTCGGCAACAACCGGTGAGTTCTTCACGGCCTGCACGGCGTGGTGGAGTCGGGACTTCACCGTGCCGAGCGGCAGTTCCAGAGCCGTGGCGATTTCCGGTTGCGTCATGTCGTCGACGAAACGCATCAGCAGGATTTCGCGGTGAGCATCGGACAGAGCTGCCAGCATCACAGTGAAGTCATCGCGCTCCAGTGAGTGGCCCGAATCGGCGGCGGGAAACAGATCGAGGTCTTCTTCGTGGCTGGTGGACCGTTGTCGTTTCTTTCGTGAGGCAATTGAAAGATTGCGTACCGCGGGATACAGAAACGTCGTCATCTGAGCGGTCAGTTCGAAACCAGGAAACTTTCTGACCAGATAGGTGAAGGTCTCCTGCATGACATCCAGAGCGTCGTCATGATGGCCAGTGAAGCGGAATGCCAGGCCTACGACCCAGTCTTTGTAGCGGTGGTACAGAACAGCGAACGCATCGCGATCGCCGACGTTAATCGCAGCGACTAACTGAAGATCCGTCTGATTGTCCGGGTCGTTGTTCATCCACGCGCCCTGATTGCTGACCTCACGCCGATTGGACGGCTACCGTCTGAAGAAGTTCCGGATTTGTTTGAACTGTTCAATACTGAACACAACTTCAGACGGTGGACAGCGAATTATTTCTGTTTTGTGACGGAATCGCACAGGCATAGCAACCTACGAGTGTGGCCCATAGCGGAGCGCGCAATGAAGTCGGATCGTTCAATTGTTTTCTGCGGTTTCTTGTTTTTGCTGCTGACAGGCTGCGGGCAGAAGGAAATTCTGTCTGAATTGACCTCGGGTTCGATTGAACCTGAAGTGTATGCGGTCGCCCAGCAGGCAGCACCCGGCACTGACCAGGACAATGGTGATGCTGGCCAGGTCGCTGTGTCCGGCGAGATCGTCGAGCGACAGATTGTCGAGCGACAGATTGTC
>JBDONA010000205.1:0-2368 GCA_039831575.1 Fuerstiella sp.
TAGACATCTGTCGCAAGACTCTGGCGATAGCAAGTCGTCCAGAAGACAAAGCACTCGTCCTCGACGTGCTGAAACGCCACCCGAGCCGCGAGGGCCTCCAGTTGGCCGAAGCATTGCTGGAGGACCCAGAACTCCGGGCTGCCGCACAACCAACCATCAACGTCATCAGGGGCACGTTGGCTGAGTAACAGTAGGGCCGATTCCTACCAGCCAAATGGAACGCCTCCGACGGCCCGTGGGAGCTGGCCCTCCGGCAACATCTTTACGAGAAGCAGAATGAACAGATCACTCTTGTGCACGATTGGAGCCTTCGCACTGTTTTGCATCAGCGCAGTAGCGTCTGCCGCTCCGGAAAATCAGCCTAATATCGTGCTTATTATCTCAGATGACCAGGACAATGAACACTTCGGTTTCATGGGTAACGAGACGGTGCGGACGCCGAATCTTGATGAGTTGGCTGCTGCCGGAACGGTCTTCAATACCTGCCACTTGACCTCCTCGCGTTGCCGCCCTTCACTCGCCGGACTGCTTTCCGGGCGTCTGCCGCATCAGAACGGGATCTACGCCAATTACCACATCGCGAAAAAGAAGGGGGAGCAAAGGAAAGTCGATGGTGAGAAAAAGCTCTCGCCGGTGAATGTCCTGCCGAAGCTACTAAAGGAAGCAGGCTATGCCACCTACGGTTCGGGCAAGTACTGGGAAGGCGATGCCCGTGCGATGGGGTTCACGCATGGTCTCGAAACGCCGAAGCCTTTCGGGAAATTCGCACGAAGCAGTCAGGACGAGCTCTTCGCTTTCATCGATAAGCATGCGGGTGAGACACCGATGTTTATCTGGTGGGCGCCGATGCTGCCGCACACGCCGCACAATCCACCTGAGCGCTTTCTGGAGATGTTCGATCCGGAAGAGATTCCCGTTCCGGACTATATCACGCCGACCAACCGCGCGGAGTTTATCGAGAAGGAACATCTCAGCCTGGCGATGGAAGCGTGGATGGATGATGAGTTTGGAAGGACGCGTGAGAAGTTGAAAGAGAAAGGGCAGGAAGATAATACGCTCTATGTGTTTCTGACAGATAATGGCTGGTGCAATGGGCTGGCCTCCAAAGGCTCGGTTTTTGAGAAGGGCTTTCGCTCTCCCGCTTTCTTCACGTTGCCCGGCAAGATCCCGGCGGGCGTTCACCGAGAGGATCTCATCAGTTCCCTCGACCTCTACCCGACGATATTGAGCTACGCCGGCGTGAAGGCGCCAGCCACTGCTGAGGGCATGAACCTTCGCAAAGCTGTCGAAACGGGGACGCCGGTCGGGCGGGAAACGCTATTCGGAGCCATATACCCGACGGAGGCATCGAACCACGGTCAATTCCCTGAGCGTGACGTCTACGCGTTATACAAACGGACCGGAAAATGGAAATACGTGTTTTATACCGGTGACCTGCAGAAAAATGTCGCCGGCCTGCCCTTCAACATTAAACACATTCTGACTGACGCGCCGCTGCGGCGTCGGGGTGACCAGAACCTCTACAACCTCGAAGCAGATCCCTATGAGTTGAATGACCTGTCGCAGGAACCGGAGCACCAGGCGAAGCTGAAAGACTTTCGGGACGACGTGTTCCAATGGTGGGAGGAAACCGGGGGAGCGCCGATTCCCGAAAGCGGAAAAGGAACGAATCACGGCGGGCCTCAAGCAGCAGAAAAACCAGCAGCATCGGCTGCGACGAAACAAATGCCCAAGTCGATGCGTGAGCGCCCCAATGTGCTCTTCATCGCCATCGACGATCTGCGGCCTGAACTCGGTTGTTACGGAGTGGATTATATACAGTCACCGCGTATTGATGCGTTTGCCAGAACCGCCCGGCTTTTCAAACATCATTATGTAACCGCTCCGACTTGCGGCGCCTCGCGCTATGCTCTGCTGACAGGGCTTAGTCCGAGAACCAACCATGAGGCCGGCAACCACGCCTTCAAGCAGAACCTCGAGTTCACCGCGCAGCGGGGGATTGAGTCCTTTCCGCACCTTTTCAAGGAAGCCGGGTATGAGACGATCTCCATCGGCAAGATCTGTCATGGAAAGCAGGACACTTTGCCCCGCAGCTGGAGCCAGATTCTGAGCCCTCGCGGTAATCATCCGGACTTTCAGAACAACAGCGGCAAAGACCAGCGGCACGCTGCCCTGGGCCTCGATCTGCCCGATGCCGCCTACCAGGACGGCTCGATGACCGACACGGTCATAGAGACCCTTCAGACTCTGAAGGACAAACCCTTTTTCTTTGCAGTTGGATTCGTAAAACCCCATCTGCCGTTCTGGGCGCCACAGAAATATTTCGACCTGTATGATCCGAAAACAATTCCTCAGGCCGATTGGGGCG
>JBDONA010000140.1:0-2363 GCA_039831575.1 Fuerstiella sp.
GACAACACGCTGGTCACCAGACTCATGGAGCCACGTTCGTTCTGAACCTGAATCAGACGCAGTACAAGCGGAGGTTGTTGGAGACGTGCCGCCTCATTCGGCCAGGTTGCATAGTGTGCCACTGATTGTGCCAATGCTGATGAAGCTTCAGACATTGTTGCCATGTCGACAAACGATTCCGGGGCAGATCGATCAGGACCGGACAGACGGGGGTCACTGATGGTCTGTGAATGGAATCGAGTACTGGACTGTTTTGAAGTGCATCGCCTGTGCACAGAGCCCTCACTTGTCTGGAATCGTCTAAATCTCATCGATGAAAGCCATGACCGCTTCCACCGAAAAGTGTTCTGTTGTCGCTCACTGGCCAGAGTCGGGAACGAGAGAAGCGCATGAAGAATCTTTAGTTGATACGCATCGAACAGCCTGTGTTTTTGCAAATGAAGGTAGCTTTGGTAGTCTTTGCAGTTCTGCTCACTACCTGCCTGGACACCCGCCATGAAGTTCTTTCTGCAGTCCTTCGCGATCGCGTTCCTTTTTCAATGGACTGCCACCGCCCAGGCGTCTGTTCCTGAATTCAAGCGAATCGTGCTTAGCGAACAATTCTACAGCGAAGGAGCGACGTTCGCGGATATTGACGGTGACGGTCATCACGACGTTATCTCAGGGCCGTTCTGGTATGCCGGGCCGGAGTTTCGGCGGCGTCATGCGTACACCTCGCAGAAAGCGTTCGCCATTTCAGGTTACGCAGACCACTTCTTCACCTTTGTCGCCGACTTCAACAACGACAACCACCCTGACATCCTTGCGATTCCCATCCCCGGATCGTCGGCACACTGGTTCGAAAATCCTGGCGTCGGCAGCGGCAATTGGAATAAGCATCCGGCACTTAGCGACGTCAGCAACGAATCACCGATCTTTGACGATATCACAGGCGATGGAAAACCCGAACTGGTTTGTATCCACAAAGGCGCTTACGGATACGCCGTGATTGATGCCACGGCTCCTGCCCAGCCGTGGAAGTTCGTGCCGATCTCCGACAACAAAGGCTACGGCCGATTTACACACGGAATGGGTGTCGGAGATGTGGACGGCGATGGTCGACCGGACCTGCTGGAAAAAGACGGATGGTGGCAGCAAACAGAAACCGTCGGTGAGCTGTTCAGGTTTCATGCGTTTCCATTTGCTCAGTCCGGTGGGTCGCAGATGTTTGCCTACGACTTCGACGGCGACGGCGACAACGATATTATCTCCGTCCAGAACGCTCACGGCTGGGGTCTGAAGTGGTTCGAACAACGAGGCCTGGACGGTGAGATCAGCTTTGTCGCGCGGCAGATTCTCCCCAACAAATTCGACGCGGCTGCCGCACTGAACATTTCGCAGATGCACAGTCTGGCTCTGGCCGACATCGACGGCGATGGCATCAAGGATGTTGTTACGGGAAAACGGTTCTACGCTCACGGCGGTCAGGATCCGGGGGCTCATCAACTGCCCGTGCTGTATTGGTTTCGTACTGTTCGCGGCGGGCCGAAAGTTCAGTTCGAAGCGCACCTCATCGACGAACTCACCGGCGTGGGGACTCAATTGACCGTCGGTGATGTCACCGGCAACGGGCACCCGGACATCGTTGTCGGAAACAAACTGGGCACCTCCGTTGTGATCAACTCTGGCACTTCAGTCGAAAGCGAAAAAGCTCTCACCCGGCTGCAGCGGCAAATCGGCAGCCCCGATTTTGCGGAAATCGTGCGTTCAGCCGACCCGCTCAGCCCGGACGACGAGAAGGCCACGTTTCTGCTCCCGCCAGGGTTTTCAGCCGAATTGGTCGTGGCGGAACCGGACATCGCCAAGCCCATGAACATGGCGTTTGATGAACGAGGTCGTCTGTGGGTGACATCGTCCGCGGAATATCCGATTGCCGCACCGGCCGATCGAGCAGGCAAGGACCGAATTGTCGTTCTGGAAGACAAAGACGGTGACGGTCATCGCGAGACCATTACTACTTTTGCCGACGGGCTGAACATTCCTATCGGACTGTATCCGTACAAAGATGGCGTGATCTGTTTCAGTATTCCGAACATCTGGTTTCTGCGCGATACCGATGGTGATGGCCGGGCCGACGAACGAAAAAAGCTGTATGGGCCGGTCGGCTACGAACGTGATACTCACGGTATGTGCAATGCGTTCACGCGCGGATTTGATGGTTGGCTGTATGCCTGTCACGGATTCAATAACCTCACGGCGGTTGCTGGCGCTGACGGTCACGAAATCACCATGCAGTCAGGCAATATTTTCCGGATGCGACTGGACGGTTCGCGGATTGAACATTTCACGCACGGTCTGGTGAATCCGTTTGGAATGTGTCAAAC
>JBDONA010000681.1:0-2359 GCA_039831575.1 Fuerstiella sp.
CTGCGCTGAAGCAATCCGAGACCCGGACCGCCGCCTGTAAATCTTAGGTTACGGCAAGTCCTGGGCCACTACTTCTTGTCGTCGTCCGCTTGCTGCTTGATCTGCATTTCTTCTTGCTTCCGGTAATCGCCGATGACACCTTTCAAGGGACAGGCTGAGAATGCCGGACATTTCGTGCAGCCGACGACTAAGGCGATCGGGCATAGGGTCATCGCACTTTTCCTTCGTTCGTTGCGTCTGGATCGGGCCGAGCGTGAAGACACTCATCAACGTCATTGTGAGTGGGTCGGGGCGGATCTGCAAACAAATTCGGACCACCTTGGAACAGCTGACGAAGCTTCGAGCGCTATTGTCGAGCGAGCGTCATCAATGGGTCGAATTATGATGCACGGCAATCCGTTCGCCTGTGATTACTCCGGAGCGACTGTGCCACCAATCGAACGCATTTCTTTCATATATGTGTCAATAAGGTCCAGAGTCGCGCGCTGGCGGTTCGAACGCAGCCATGCTTCGTAGGAAATAATTTTTTTGCCGCCGGGAAGTGGCTTGTTCCACACCAGACCATCACCCTGAATATTGACGGTGGACTGGCCATCCGACTTTCGAGCCCGTAGTGCAATTTCTGCTTTTCCCATGGTGAACGTCAGAAATACGTAGTCATCAGACTTTATTCCCGCGCCGTCCCATTTCCAGCCCAGAGTCTGGAGTGCTTCCGTATACTGCTCAGCAACGTCGGGCAATGGTGTGGCGTCCATCGAAATGTCGACAGCTTTAGCGAGGGCATCAAACTTCGCTGACTTTGAATCATTCAACAGCGGAAAATCGGCCGCTTCCAGCCCTACAGCTGCAGGCTCATCGGTCGTGGCGTCAGGTTTTAACGCGGCCAGCTGCCATGATGCATTTTCGAGTTCGTCGCCGAGGCGAACGAGCGTTCGGCCAGCGGGCGTGGTCTGCAGTACGACGGTCACTTCCCGTTGACAGCGCACATAAGACATCTGGTGCTGCTCTTTATTAATGCTGCGGCCAAAGTCACGAATAAGCCAGTCCTGATCAGTCATCTGTTTGTCATAGAACTCCGTTGCTTCCTGCAGACTCATCGATGTTGTGGCCACAAGGTACGGTTGCGTGGAACCATCGAATTCGACGAAGCCAGAATCCGGAGGAACAGGAATCGAACGACTCGTCGGGGCCTGCGAATACTGAACGTTGAAGCGTTCCGGGTCAGATGGAAATCTGCCGATGGAAACCCTCAGGATCAGACCGTCTCGCAGGAATTCCAGGTTCCGATTGTCCTGGTTTTCGGTATGTGAAGCGTGCAGTCGCGCATAAGCCGTCCAGCCAGCGGCATGCAATCGGCGAAGCAACGTCGTCTCGATCTGCAGCAAATTCGCTTCGGTGCGGTAGATCACCACATCGGGAGTTTCGAAAACCGTTTCGATCGGAGCTGCATCGAATTTCGGAACCCGGAGCAAATTGTAGTTGCCCAAAAAGCTGATGTTGGCCGACGTTTTGGCAGGACCTTCTTCGTAAAATGATGTTGAAATCCGGAAGCCGTCTTTAAGGAACTGCAGTGAACCGGGGGGCTGTGCAGGATCCACAGATTCGATCCATCCTGCCGCTGTCAGCTGATACCGGTAGAACAACATCGCTTCCTCCAGATTGACCGGAACCGAGTCGCTGAGACTGAAGGTATCGATTGTCCTGACACTGCCGCCGGGGATTCGCGGAAACGTTCGCAGATCGAGCATCTGTTCCAGCTGGGCGGGCGTCGCGGACAGCTGTGCGGCTGGATCCGGCATGTCGACTGCTGAATGCAGCGGCGTCATGTGCACAGCCTGTGCCGCTGTGGACGTGCCCCAGATTCGAGTACGACTGTTCTCTGACGCCACGACCAGAAGGTTGGTTACAGGTAACCAGTTCAATCCAACGATGGGCGAGCCGAAGGTGTCGATAACCTGCAGCAGCTGATTCGCTGCGATGTCCCAAATCCGCACGGATGAACCATTGGCAGTCGCCAGGTGATGTCCGTCGGCGGAAAACGCGACCAGTTCGTTGGTGGTAACTCCGCCTGTGAATTCGCCAGTCCGCTTTGCCTGGCTGATGTCCCAGAACTGCAGTACGTCATTCTCGCCGTAGGCCAGACGAGTATGATCGGGAGATCGTGCCAGCGAATAATTGTATCGTCCCTCGGAGATTGTCTGTTTGATCGCGCCGGTGTCGACACTCCAGATTGTTGTTGTTTCGCCTGCCGCAGCGAGCAGATCCGGTGTGACGTAGACAATTCTGTTCAGGTTGTTGGTATCGACTTTGAAGCGATTCTTCTCTCGCAGCTTGTCCGACGTCCATGTCGACACTTCAT
>JBDONA010001011.1:0-10223 GCA_039831575.1 Fuerstiella sp.
TGACGCCTTCAAAAATCCCAGCAGCAGGCGAATTGTGGTTGACTTTCCTGCCCCGTTTGGTCCCAGAAAACCGAATATTTCACCAGCACGGACCCGCAAATCCACGTCGTCGACACCGCGACGATGGTCGTATGCTTTTGTCAGTTGTTGTGTGACGATAATGGACATGCCATGCTTGTCATCGTTGCTGTCGGGATCGTCTCAGCGTCGAATTCCAGCAGATTATTGCAGGCGATTCACTGAGAGCCAGCCACTGAGCAATTCGCCCAGACGGCAAAATCAATATGAGTCTGTCGATTCGTCGTTCAAACGGAGCTGCGAACTTGAACGCTCTGTTGACCGAGGATACTATTCCGCCGCGAGACGGGCCAAGCGTCGTTGATTGTGGTGGGTATAGCTCAGTTGGTTAGAGCGCTGGATTGTGATTCCAGAGGTCGCCGGTTCAAATCCGGTTACTCACCCTTCCCAAACAAAGACCCCGTAATGACTTATGTCATGCGGGGTTTCTTGATGGGGATTGGGCAGGTTCGTACTTTCCACCTCTATCGATACGGGAATTCCTGGTTCGCGTTCGCGAAAGCAGACACCTGCAGCCTGTCAAGGCGTGGTGTCACCAGTCAGGGTCGTCCCGGTGGTCTGTGCGTTCATACCTGTGGTAAGCGAGGGAGGCCGGAATCAATTCGGCAAGTCTTCAACGAATTCCGCGTTCTGCTGCGTGAGTTGTCACGGGTCCGCAAAAGCAGATGGTGGTCACGCCGAGACTCCACCTTATTCATGACACCTGTTGGCATGTGCCGCCACTGTCTGGATCAGCTTCTTTCTGTCAATGGGCTTCGTGGCATAGTCATCGCACCCGGCATCGAGGCATTTCTGCCGAACAGTTGACATTGCATTGGCGGTCAGGGCGATGATGGGCAGAGTGTGTCCGTCCTCTCGCAGTCGGCGTGTTGCCGCGTAGCCGTCCAGGACCGGCATCAGCATGTCCATCAGGATCACGTTGAACGGACAGCCTGCTGACTCTGCGGCTGTCACCATTTCAATGGCGATCTGCCCGTTGTCAGCAACCGTGACGTCCGCTCCCGCCTTCTTCAGAATGAAGCCGATTAGTCGTTGATTGTCAGGTCCATCTTCGACAAACAGAATACGATAGGTTTCCAATGGAAACTCTTCTTCATCAGCCACGTTCACATCCACAGTTTCGACGGCGTTATCAATCAGTCTGACGTTATCCAGTTGACCCGTGGAAATCGTGACCGAAAACGTACTGCCTTTTTCAGTGGTGCTGGAAGCGGAAATCTCGCCACCAAGAGCTTCCACCAGTCGTTTGCTGATCGTGAGTCCGAGGCCTGTTCCGCCAAACTGTCGCGTCGTTGAGCTGTCGGCTTGCGTGAACGGCTGGAAGAGCGACTCAATGTTGTCTTCGGCAATTCCGATTCCCGTGTCAATTACGTCGATCTGCAGTTTCGGTTCCTCTCCTGTTTCGTTCAGCAGCCGAGTGACGATCTGAACGGATCCCGTCTCGGTGAACTTGATCGCATTGCCAACGACATTGATGAGTACCTGACGCAACCGAGTTGGATCTGTGCAAATCGTTTCGGGAATTGCACCATCAAACTGTACGTTCAAGGGCAATCCTTTTGATCTCGCCCGCACCCTCATCAGCGAGGCGACATCGGAAACGAATTCACGAGGGGAACATTCAATTTGTTCCACACTCATTTTTCCTGACTCAATCCTGGACAGGTCCAGAATGTCGTTGATGACATGGATTAGATGTTCGCCGTTCTGTTTGACCGTGAGTGCTGCGTCAATGTCTTCGGGATTGGTGACGTTGTCCAGAAGAATGTCATTGAAGCCAAGGATGGCGGTCATTGGTGTCCGAATTTCATGGCTCATATTGGCAAGGAACTCACTCTTGGCATGATTAGCTGTTTCCGCAGCTTCCCTGGCACGAATTAACGTGGCCTCCGCCCGTTTACGAACTGTGATGTTCGTTCCATAAAAATTCACATAACCCTCGGTCACTATGGGGACGAGAGCCAACGAAAAGACTTCGTGGTCAACGACGACCTCAAATTCAACGGACATCTCCAGACTAAGAGTTTTTCGGCAGGCGGCAGCGAGGTCAGTGGGCAACCGGCGACCAACCTCTGTCTTCCATTGTTGCAGCAAAGCGTTGCTTGCGGCGTTAGCGTAAAGCAGAATGCCCTCTGCAGTGACCCGCAAAACCGGGTTGATGTCTTCATCCGGAAAGCGTGCCAGTCGGCCAATTTCTTCAGCCGCTTCCTGTTGCTCGGTGATGTCGGTCAGTGTCAGGCGAAACTGAATCTCATTGTCCTCAGTCGTTCGGACAACCGTGCCGTCCAGTTTCACCCAGATCGGATCAGCATCTCGCTGGTACAGCCGCAGTTGGCAGAATTGTTTCTCACTGCTCTCCAACAGGATACGCCGAAACCTGTAGTAAGTATCCTGGTCATCATGGACGATGAAGGCGGACAGTGGATGCTTGAAGACCGATGTCCGGTCCCTGCCGAACATTTCCGCAGCGGTCTGGTTTGCTTGACCAATAAGGCCGTTTGCGTTGACGATCAGGTAGCCTACAGGAGCATGGTTGAACAGATCACTGTAGGCGGCCCATAGCCCTGTGAGTTCTTCCTGTGTTCGTCGAAGTTCCTCGTTCTGCATCTCCAGTTCAATCTGGTGCGTCTGCAGTTCGTAGATCAGTCGGCTACTTTCTTCAACTGACAGGGCCGCCGTTTCTGGAGGCGGGCGGTTTAGGATTTCAGCTTCCGCCTGCTCTCGCAGTCCGGCCAATCCGTCCGATTCAGGCGGAGTGGTGTTCGTGGTGTCTGGACGCTCCATATTCCACAACTCCCCCCGAGGTTGGGCGAAGAACGGCACAGATGAGTTTCTGTATCGTCAACGGATGTTTGAGGTCGAAATCGCAACCTGCTTGCAACCATGAGTTATTAAACTCGGCTCAGAGCCGAACGCGATCACACGACGATGATTGTCCCGGAATCAGGTCTGGAAGAACAGGCCAACCGGTATTGACCTAAGTATTACAGTGAGCATTTACTAGGCCTGTGACGAATTTAAATCTGTAAGGATGTTGAGATATTGCCGCATAAAGCAGACGAATTTCACGTGTGCACCCTTACCTGTTTACCTCGAAAACCCAGTATTTACGCGAAGCTGAGCAGAACTCAGTCTTGCCTCCATCCCGGGTTGGAGCTTCAGTCACGTCCTGCGCAGTCGCAGAATCTCAACGATGTGGAGTTCGATGGTCGTGTTCTCTGCCAGAGCGAACTTCGACGGCAGCCTGGTACTGACGATCGCGTCGGCTTCCGGGGGCGACACATTCGACTTCGAGGTCTGTTTCGCCACTTTTGATGTTTGGACGTGTTCGTTTGCCGACCGCAAAACGTCCGAATGGTGACCCCGTCATCTTCATGCATGTCCGACACCCAGTAATCGCGGAGCGCCGGAAATTCGTTTGGGTCAATGCCAGGCTGAAACACATATTTCCGGCTGGCTCGATCGTGATCAGCGCGGACAGTTCCCGGTCATTGGTCGCTGACAAACTCGATGCGCTTTCCGGGCCTCCGCTTCAAATGACACGGGTCGAACATTTGCGTTGATTCGTCCATCTGTCTCGTGAATATTTCAAGTGCGCTGGGCGTTCGAAATCGCTGGCATTGTCAAATAAAGTTGGTCGTCCGGTGCAGTTGGAGGACGTGGTGTGATAACCTGGAATGTTCCGCTATGCGGCGGCGGCACGTGGGCATGTCTGATCGCTTTCGGAATCTTCCGTTCTATATCTGTTCTTCCATATTTGGAGACGTGCAATGTCTGAGGACCTCCCGAAAGAAACGAATGCCAGCGGAGTGTCTCCGTTGAGAAAGAAGATTTCTGCCGTAGTTCTGTGCGTCCTCGCGATTGTGTTGGTCGTGGAACTGCGAGCCGGAATGGGACATATGCTGTCCGGGAAAATGCTTCAGGAAAAATCACCGGACGAAACGTTTGAGAAGATGGGGCTCAGTGAACTCGAACCAATGTTGAGCCTCGCTCCGGCCAGAACTGTTGTTCGGGACGGCCGCGATGAAGTCGAATACAAGTATGCATGGTTCAGTTTGATGCGGCCTCTGTTGTCGCGTCCTGAAGCTGCGTACTACATTGTCGTAAACAGATCTGAACCGCCGAACGTCCGTCGCTACAGTACCGAACCGTCGAAGGAACAGAATCGCGGGATCGCAGCGGGCGGACCGGCAAATAGGGTAATCGGACGACGTGGTTCGGCTGGCGGACAGGGTGAAGATAATCCTTCGGCAGGGAGTGATCCTCCTGAGATTGCTGACGACAAAGCTGCTGACGACATAGCTGAATAGGCAGTCATCGGTGGCATCTTCGTTTTGTATCCGGAATGTGTTCTGCTGTGGAGAAACAGATAGCTCGGCGATATCATTGGTGAGACCAATCAATATTTGAGAGGGTGAGTAAAAAAAACGCTTGCGAACGATTGCTGAAGAGCTCCGATCTCTGAATCGGAGCTTTTTTCATGTGCCGATCGCAATTTCCCGGGCAGCATTCACGTCGACGCAAATTCTGAGTTCGTGTAATCTGCGTTCGTTTGGATCTGTTGTTCCACGAATTCATTGGAAGACGTATTCAGGGAAGGAGCGTTAACAGTGTCTCGATCTAAACGGGATTCACCGACGGTTGCCGGGCAGTTCCGCAACAACTCAGTCGTGCGTCCGCACAGTGGGTCTGTGCGGACCGTATCTGCGGAACAGGTGAAATGGTCGTTCGTCGTCGGCTGCATGCTGGCCGTTTTTTGCGGCCCGTCCGCAGGCGTTGCTGAGGACCCTGCCGACGCAGCAATTACGTTTTCCAAAACAGGGACGGTGTCGAGCGTCAGTGCCATCGATTACAAGATCGAAATCCGCGGTGAGATCAAGACACCTCATTCCGGAGGTGTTCGAGCATGGCCGATAGAATCGCGGGGTGCGTTTCGCTTCGAGCAACGATCATTGCCCACAGAACTTGGCGGACCGTTCACTCTACGTGCGGTCCGCAGGTTCAGCGCCGCTGGTACGCAGACCACCGTCGGAACGGGAACCAACACGGGGGTCTCGCTGTCGAAATCGTACAGTATTATCCACACGTTCGGTTCTGACAGAGGATTGGTTCATGTTTCACCAAAGTACCCTCTGCCACGACAGCAACTGGATCTGTTACAGATGCCGTGTGACGTTTTGGTCGTTGCCGCTCTGCTGCCGTCGGCGGCAGTCAACGTTGGTGACAAATGGAACACGGACGAATGGGTCTTGCCGATGCTGACGGGTGTCGAAGCTGTGATCGAACAGTCGGCCACTTGCGAACTGAAGTCTGCGAATGACCAGACGGCCGTCGTCCTGTTCCATGGCAGGCTGCACGGCGCGACTTTGGGATCGGAGTCGACAGTGTCGATCAGCGGTGAGTTCACCGTGCACCGCCGAAGCGGTATGATTACGTCACTGAAAGCGACACAAAAGGAACAACGTTCGCCGGGGACGGTCAGTCCGGGACTGGACGTCACCGCTGCAATCGTTTGGACTCAGACGCCTGGCAGTGCGGATTCAGAATCCCTGCCCACATTGACCGAAACCGCTCCGTCAGATCGCGCTTGTCTGCTAATGCTGCAGACGCCCTTGAAACTTCATTTAACACATTCCCGTGAATGGCATCTGTTTCATCAGACGCCGTCCGTCCTGATGATGCGGCAATTGCGCGATGGCAATCTGATTTCTCAGTGCAATATTTCCAGTGCGGTAACTGTTCCGGCAAAACAGCATACGCCAGACAGTGAATTTCTGTCAGACGTGACGGATTCCGTCAAGCAACGGAACGGACGCGTCGTGCAACAGAAAACGGTGCGAGACGACAACCAATGGCGAATTCGCCACATCCGGGCGATCGGGGACGCCAGTGGTAAGGTGATCGTGTGGGACTATTATCTATGTTCTACTGGCACCGGTGAACAGTTTTCGATGGTCTTCTCGCACGCGCAGGATGATGACGAGCTGTTCGGCGATGAGGCCGCCAAGGTGTTGACAGGCCTGCAGAGTGCCGGCAAACGACCGGCACTTCCATTTCGATGATGCTCTTTGTCAGGACGCCGGTGTCTGGCTACGGGGGGGTGCGCCGACCAGTCATACCCAGTGTCAGCGCCGCGCAGAAAACGTGCCAATGCTGTGCAAAGCGATGTCGGCTGAGGAAAAAACACTGTAAAAATTGTCAGGGCGTTGTGAGCTGCGGCAACGATTGTCAGTCACGTTATCCTTCGTCGCCTACGAATGGCTGCAGGAAATGCCGAACAGTTGCCACAGGTTTTGCGGCAGTTTGTTTGTGGCAATTGCCAAGTGCGTCTGTTTGTATGTTTGGTGAGACAAACATCTTGCGACAAAGACGACTTCTCGTCTAGGATCTATGGGTTGCTCTCGATCGCACCCGAGCCACTGTCGGAAGGGACGAGACGTACTCTTGACTTCTCGTCAATACACGTTGCTGAAACATCAGCGATCAGCCATAGAGGAATTCAATATGAAGTGGGAACTGAAGAATCGGCTCTTTCTTGCAGGCCTTGTGTCGCTGATTTCAGTGGGCACAGCGACTGCCGCCGATTCTGCAAGAGTCACGGCGGACGATGGCACGACCGGGCGAATGGTGGCCGAGATGGTCAGTTCCCGTCATATCAATCACCCCGATATCGATGACGACCTGTCTGAACGTCTGTTGAATCGATACGTCGATGTCTGGGATCCTCAGAAGCTTTACTTCCTGCAGTCCGACATTGATCTGTTTCGAGCGTCGTCCAGAAAGCTGGATGATCGGATTCGCGCCGGAGATGTCACGTTTGCGAGCACCGTGTTTGAACGATATCAGCTGCGGATGGGTGAACGGGCGACACTGATCGGCAAGTTAATCGACACAGAGCACGACTTCACAGTCGACGAGGAGATGGTTCTCGATTCGGATGAACACGTGTGGTCAAAAACAGAAGCGGAGCTGGCTGAACGGTGGCGAAAACGAATCAAGTTTGACGTGCTGATGCTGAAGCTGGAGGACACCGAATTAGCGGAAGCGCGGACGCGGTTGCACAAGCGATATCACCGCAATCGAAATCTGCTGAAGCAGACAGAAGCTCACGAGGTGCTGGAACTTTACCTGTCCTCCATGACTCACTGCCTTGATCCGCATTCCAGCTACATGTCGCCGCAGACACTGGAAGACTTTCGGATCAACATGGAACTGAAGCTGGAAGGCATTGGTGCCCGGTTGAGATACGATGACGGCTACACGGTTGTCGAGGACGTCATCAAAGGCGGGGCGGCAGCTGCCAATGGCAAGCTGGTGAAGGGCGATAAGATTATCGGCGTCGACCCGGACGGCCCGGGTGGCTCGGAAGAAATAATCGACGTGGTCGAAATGAAGCTGTCCAACGTCGTGGATAAGATCCGCGGCCCCAAAGGCACCATTGTTACGCTGCAGGTGAAGAAAGAAGAAGGCGGCATCGAAAGTTACACGATGACGCGTCAGACCGTAAAACTGACCGAGCAGGAGGTCAAAGGCAAGATTATCGAAGCGTCGGCATGGCTTGATGGACGACCCGGTCGCATCGGCGTTCTTAACATCCCATCGTTTTACCGTGACTTTCGCGAAGCCTCTCGCGGAGGCGACTTCAAGAGTACCAGCCGTGATGTGAAGAAAATCCTGGGACAGTTCCGCGAACAGGGTGTCGATGCGTTAATCGTTGACCTGCGATGGAACGGCGGAGGAGCACTGAGCGAAGCAATAGAAGTTTCAGGCCTGTTTATTCCCAAAGGTCCGATTGTCCAGGTTCGTGAACCGAACAACGCCGTGACGCCGTACAACGACGAAGATCCCGACATGTACTGGCGTAAGCCGATGGTGGTCGTTTGCAACCGACTGTCAGCTTCAGCGTCGGAAATTTTTGCAGGAGCCATCAAGGACTACCGACGAGGAATCGTGGTCGGTGACAAGACGACTCACGGTAAAGGTACCGTGCAGAATGTCATGAACGTCGCCAATCGCCTGTCACTGTTCGGCAAGAATCGAGGTGCTCTGAAGCTGACCATCAGCAAGTTTTACCGGGTTAACGGCGACAGCACTCAGAACAAGGGTGTTGTTTCAGACGTTGTGCTGCCATCGATTATGAATCATCGTGACATCGGTGAGGACTCACTGGATAACGCGCTGGCATTTGATCGAATTCAACGCGCCCGTTATCTGCCATTCAGTGCCTACGTGAACGACGGAATCAGCCGGACACTGGCTCAGCAAAGTGCCAGCCGAATCAGCGTCGATGAAGACTTCCAGAAAGTTGCACAGAATGTCACCCGCTACACGGAACGAAAGAATCGCAAGACCATTTCGTTGAACGAAAAGACTCTTCGCCTGGAAGAGGAAGAACTGAAACGCGAGCGGGAAGAGGAAGAAGAAACGATGAAGAAGGCCACCGGCACAGATGACGAAAAAGACATCTTTGTCGACAACTTCTACAATCGGGAACTTGTTAACATTTCAGTCGACTACTCGCAACTTCTGGAAAATCAACGCACCGCCGGCAAATAGCCGACAGTCGGGGATTCTGCCGAAGGTTGAGGTTAGCCTGAAAGCAACCGTCAACGCTTCCCCTCGCCGGTCTCTCCCAGGGCCGCTGTGAGGAAGTCACGAACCGCCGTCCGAATCTGTCCCTCAACTGCGAGGGATGGATCCGTGGTGATCGTCACTGTTCGATCCGTATGGTTGCGTGGTTGTGTGCGAACGCGATCGGCGACGTTGTGCGGCACTACCTCGATTCGGGCAAAACCGTCCTCATCGTGCGGCCCGTCAGCTGTTGTTGAACGCAACCGAAATCGCTCTCTGGAAAACTCCTTGCTGAGCTGAGATTCCATGTGCTGCAGCGAAAACTGTGTTTCGTCCTGATTCACGATATCCAGGATCAACGGCTGCTGGTGCAGACGTTCAAACAGGCACTGAATCGTCTCGTCGAGCAATGGGTGAATCCATTCGCCCGCGACTTCAGCATGCGGTTGCAGAACGAAGCGACGATACCAGAGTGCCGGATGCGGCAGGACCAGGGCGTTGCTGTCGATCGACTCTTCCGCATAAAGCAGTAAATCCAGATCAACTGTCCGAGGCCCCCAGTGAACCGTTCGCTGTCGACCGAGTTGCCTTTCCGTTGTGTGCAGCAATGCCAGCAATTCGTTCGGTGTCAGCGTTGTGTCCAGCACGGCGACGGCGTTCAGGAAGTCGCCTCCGGCAGATACTCCCATGGCACGGGTGATGATCGTCGTACTGACTCGGACAATTTGCACACCGCCATCGCTCAGCCGCGACAGGGCATCGTCAAAACACGATGCGGTGTTGTCGAGATTTCCACCGAGTCCGATTGAACACTTTGCCACGCTGTCATCCTTTCGTTCTGCGAACAGACTGTTACGCATTACGTCAGGAAGTGGAACCGCAGTTTACAGCGTATTACGCTGTTTCGTGGTCGCGAATGAGATGTGTCCGGCATGCAAACGAGCCGGGACTGTTCACGAGACCAGGTGAACTGGTCTAGAAACCGTTGGCATCCAGATCCGTTTCGATGTCCGTCCACCAGTCCAGCACGCTGTTCCCGGCCGCGGTTATGCCAATCAGGACGACAAGAAGAATCATGGCCAGCATCACGCAGTATTCAACGGCGGTTGTCCCGTCCGTGTCGACCAGAAATGCCTGAATAGTTTTGCCCAGTTGCATGGCCATCTGCCTTATAGGATGCATCGTCTTTGTGGACTTTATGTCGTCATTGTATGGTGGCAACCCCGTACTCCGGAATGTAAGCCAAATTGGGCAGGTCATGACGAACAACTGTTACTGCCTGTCCAGCCGAGCGCCGATCTTTCCGATTCCCCGGGTCGCGCCGAAACGATTGAGTCTGTTTCTGAAAGGAATCTTGTCGAAGTTTCCAATTGTTGCATCTATATCACTCCCGATTCACCGCGTTGTGAATACATTCTCGTCCACCTTCCGGAATGCGAAACCTCAGGCACAGCATCGTTCGTCCGGTAGGTCTTGTTTCTGGTACTGCGGGCACACTGCCCCACCCCATTTCTGCCCTGGCGACGGGCAGGATGCCCACCCGGCGATGCGTATCTTTCCATTGGACTTCAGAC
>JBDONA010000029.1:0-2358 GCA_039831575.1 Fuerstiella sp.
GCTTTCTGAACGTTATCAGCTTATTCAACGGTCACATCCCTTTGATAGCGCTGCAGATGAGCGCACTGAAATCCGGTGATCAGATCGGACTGGTATTCTCCAAAGTCGTAGACCTGATGACATTTGGGCTTGTCGACGAAGACGAGGAGGCTCAGGAGACGACGGATCGTGCCTATTGGGAAAAACGCGGCTCTTCGGCAACTGTTGCCCTGGCCGATGAGCTGCTGAAATTCGCTCAGGTGCATGACCCGGAAGTCGAACTGAAGTACAACAAGTTCTACATCGGATTGGCAAAAAAAGGCCAGCCGAACAACTTTGTCGTCTTCAGGCCAAAGAAGAAGTCACTGCGGATTGAACCCCGAATCCCAAAGTCTGAATCGCTGCAGGAAAAACTGGACGCCTCCAATATTGACGTGATGGACTACGACAAAAGATGGGGCCGATATCGAATCCGACTGTCTAAGGAAGATGTGAAGGAGCACGAGCAATTGATCAAGGAACTGTTTGCGGAAGCATTTCACGCTTCTGGACAATAGCTGAAGGTCGCGCCGTTCTTGTCGTTCAGGCAAACGCGAGCCAGCTTGGCATGTACTTCACGGGGCAGACGCTGCTCCTTACGCGCCACACCGGCATGCGTGTATCACTCCAATCACGACACAATCGAGTGTATCGTTTCCTGAATAACCTTCAGGTGCACAGCATAGTCACTGACCTGTTCATACCCAGGTTCACTTTTGCGTGGCGGCGTGGATGTCCGCAACACGTCACTCAAGGCAGCGAACGAAATGGTTGCCAGTGTTAAGCCGCTTTCCGTCACCAAGGTATTCACCGTGCGGCATGTGCTGATAAATGGACCGTCGATTTTTCGTTGTCTTCCGCTAAGTGATGTAAACGTTTCGTTGTTGTCAGCGCGAGACCTTAAACGCCGTTCGATCGCCGACCATTGAACATTTTTCATTTTCAACTCCCTACTGTTTTGATTGAAACCCTGCTCAGAACAGTACAGATTTTGATTCCTTTCCCGGCCGTTTAAGTCACAAAAACTGGGAAGAATCTCATCTTACGACGTGCGCATGACGCCTGCATCTCACGACTATCTAATAGGCCTTCAGCTCGCCTTCCAAAGCGTCTTTGGGTGTCTGTTCGAAGTACTCTTATGCGCCTATTTGGCTCCGGGCATCGTGCGGTCAACACGAACGAAAAGACCCTATAGCTAAACGCAGAAATATGCGTAAACATTGAACTGCGGGCGTATGCGGTCGAATGGCAGCGTCACTCACTGACTGATCCATGACAGGTCGACCGCATCATGTCTCTTTTCTGTCCAGATCCAGCGCCATTCCGAAGACTTGCCCTTCGTGCCTCCTTCACCGCGTTTGACACATTCGATGACGCCGTCCACTTCCAGGAAGTCCAGCCGACGCCACCCCCATTTTGCGTCGAGTCGCGGAATTCCCATCGCAGCCTCAACAGCCTCGTTCGCTTTGCGGCATGACAGGTAGAACCCATCGGCCTCGCCACGCTGGTTGAGTTCCCATAGAAACGTCAGAAGGACGACCAACGGGATGTCATCGTCATAGGAGTTGAAGTCGACAACATTTTGAACAATGGCAGGTGGTGGCCCGCCGGCCGGAATCTGGTACGCGACAGTGCGTTCGATTACGGCTTCGATGGAAAATCCATGAGGCACCTCTACAAGTGGCCAGCCGAAGGCGAAGTCCTTCCAGCTTTCACGACTAAAACTATTGAACTGAAATCCTTGTTGTTCTGCCGCCTCGCGGGATTTGTTATGCCAGTCTTCAACGACAGGCTTGAGTTCGTTCACGTCGATTTCCTTCCAGTTGATGTCGGGAATTGACTGTATTCGCCGAGCGAGTTCGAACGTCTGTTGGTTTCGGATGCCGGCTTGTCGAGGAATGCTCGCCTCAACCGCCTGCATGATCTGCTGCTGGACATCTGACGACAGATTCGTGATTGAAAAAGTAGACGGTGCATTCTTCTTTACAGAATGCACCAACTTACTATTGCTTGTATCACTCTTGTATTTCTCCTGTGTCTCTCCTGTAACACTCCTGTAACTCTCCTTGTGGCAGCGCAATCGAAAAATATCTGGAAGCAATGGAAGCCCAGAGAACGGCACGTTGTTGACCACATCGTAGGCATTGCCCGACGCATGAACAGACGGTGGGGCCAGCACCATCCCGTTGTCGCCACGGATATCGATTCCTGAGTATATGCGAACGGAGTTCGGAACATGGCCGCCAGGATGCTTGAAATAGAGGTGGCATCCCCCGCTGCCGGTTTTAATAAGTCGAGCCTGCATGATGGCTGGATGCTCGTCGGCCAGCTGCCTGAACG
>JBDONA010000358.1:0-10198 GCA_039831575.1 Fuerstiella sp.
GTCTGGCCACTGCTGCTGCGGCGGCAATGGTGCTGCTTCAGTCGCAGGATCCGAGACAGTGGAACGCGGTCGGCCCGGCATCAGGGATGCAGTATTTTGAGCCGTCTCTGGCCCGTACCTCCTCCGGCAATTTCATTCCGGCAAAGACGCTGGACATGAACGAATACTGCCTGAAGTGCCACCAGGATTCGCACAGAGAATGGTCCGACAGCGTTCATCGGTTCAGCTCGTTCAACAATCCCACCTACCTTGCCAGCGTGGCGGAAACACGTGACGTCGCGCTGGAACGGGATGGCAACGTCAAGGCGTCGCGTTTTTGTGCGGGCTGTCATGATCCAGTGCCGTTCTTCAGCGGAGCATTCGACGATCCGAAATTTGACATGTTGAATCACGCCACGTCGCAGGCCGGCATCACGTGTACGGTTTGTCACGTCATCACTCACGTCAACAGCAGCGTAGGTAATTCAGACTTTACGATCGAAGAGCCGCAGCATTACCCGTTTGCTCACAGCACAAATCCGCTGCTGCAATGGGTGAATAATCAGCTCGTGAAAGCCAAACCATCGTTCCACAAGAAGACCTTTCTGAAGCCCCTGCACAAGACGGCAGAATTCTGCAGCGGTTGTCACAAAGTCAATCTGCCTTTTGAACTGAACCATTACCGCGAGTGGCTGCGGGGGCAGAATCACTATGACAGCTGGCTGTTAAGCGGCGTTTCCGGACACGGTGCCCGCAGCTTCTACTATCCGCCGGAAGCTCAGACGAACTGCAATGAGTGCCACATGCCGGTGCACGAATCGTCTGATTTTGGCGCGAAGATTGTTGATGACTCCGGGCAGCTGAAGACTCACAACCATCTGTTTCCTTCCGCCAATACGGGTATTGCCTGGCTGCGCGATCGCGACGAGATCATCGCAGCTCATCAGGAATTCCTGGACGGCGTCATGCGAGTCGACCTGTTCGGGATTCGCCAGGACGGGACCATTGAAGGAGAACTCACGGCGCCGGTGCGGCCGGTTGTTCCGGTGCTGGCGCCCGGGAGTCGCTACCTTCTGGAAACAGTGATCCGCACGGTGAAGATGGGGCACCATTTTACTCAGGGAACCACAGATTCAAATGAGATCTGGTTGGAGGTCACGGCTGACACAGGTGGCCGGCGAATTGGTGCCAGCGGACTTCTTCAGGAAGATAATTCGGTCGATCCGTGGGCGCACTTTGTTAACAGTTTTGTGCTGGATCGAAACGGCAACCGAATTGATCGACGAAATGCACAGGACATCTTTGTGCCTCTGTACAGCCATCAGATTCCTCCCGGTGCCGGTCAAACCGTACATTATGCGTTGCAGGTTCCCGATGATGTGACGGCGCCAGTCACGGTGAATCTAAGACTGCTGTATCGAAAATTCGATTCGACATACATGGACTTCGTCGATCGGAAAATGACGCAGCTGGGGCAACCGATTCGGGGTCATCAGGACGGAGTTCCTTATCGAAACGAACTGCCAATCACTGTGTTGGCTGAGGACTCCGTGACGTTCGCGGTGGAGGGCGTTGCTGAAGATGTCGCCAATCCAATTCGTGACATTCCGGAATGGCAGCGCTGGAATGATTACGGGATCGGGATGTTTCTGAAAGGGAAAGCGGAACTGAAGCAGGCGGCAGATGCGTTTCGTGAAGTGGAACGGCTGGATCGATATGACGGTCCGCTGAATCTGGCTCGAGTACTTCTTCGAGAAGCGGGTGACGGGCAACTTGACGAGGCCGTTGAAGCGGTGCAGCGTGCGGCATTGCATACGGATCCTGCTGCCCCGCCGTGGACGCTGGCGTGGCTGAGTGGCGCACTCAATCGGGAGCAGGGGTTTCTGAAGGAAGCCGAAGGCAACTTCCGCCAGGTGCTGGAATATCGCACGGCGGAAACGGTCCGTCGCCACTTTGACTTCAGCCGGGACTATGTTGTCAACAATCTGCTGGGCCGGACAATTTTTGACCTTGCCATGCAGGACCGCAGTAAGGCACGCGAAGCAGAACGAAAACAAAGGCTGCAGGAAGCCAGAGACGTGTTCAAACGAACGCTGGAATTGGATTCAGAAAACTTCGAGGCGCATTCCAATCTTGGTCAGCTGTATGCACTTCTGGGTGATCAGGAGCTCGCCGCCGAACATCAACGGCTGCACGAAAAATACAAGGCCGACGATACCGCGCGGGGTCAGGCGTTCGGGTTAGCACGAAAGCAATATCCGGCGGCGAACGCTGCTGCGGAATCGCTGGTTATCTACGACCTGTCACGGAAGCCGTAGACTCGGCAACAGATGCTCCCCGCCGCGGCTGGATCATGGCTGGGTACTGCTGAACTGCCTGGTGAACGTTTTCTGACGCAGTTCCTGTTCCTTGTGTTCGCTGAACAGGTGCACTTCCAGAAGCTCGTAGTCATTAGTCACAACAAACTTCTGAGCGAGTTCTTTTGTGCGACTCAGACGCGTTGCGATTCTTGACTGAACGGACGGTTCGGAACTCGTGGGGTCGAACGGCACTCGCATGACGATCCGCAGGATCTTCGGCATCCCTTCCTGTCCCTTCATGCGGCCGCCGTCGACGCGTGGACTACAACCCTCAAATTCTGCCACCAACGCATCCTGCAGCGGCATGAACGGCATCAGTTGCAGGTTCCAGAAATACCAAAGAGTGCCAGTGGCCACGATTCCAAGTGTAAACATTGCCGCCACGACCTTCTTCCCGGAAATTCGTGGGTAAACGCGTGGCTCATTAGTGGGCGAGGTGGTCAAGCGATTTCAAACGTTCTGATGGTAGGTTGGGACTGAAGCCTGGAGATTGTAGATCGTTCGCAGGGTAAGCAAAGCGGGCACGCGAAAAACAGACTAATCAAAGTCGATCCGGCGGATCGGACGGATTTGTCGAGCGACCTGCATTCACGAATTGCTGAATCTTTTCCAACGACTTCAGTCCGGGACTGATTTCTACGCCGCTGGCTGTGTCGATGCCCCACGGTTGGGCGACGTCCACTGCCGCAGCGACGGTCTCGGGAGTCAAGCCGCCCGCCAGAATCACCCGGGGCAACGGTGTCGACGGAATATTCTTTCGTGAGGATTCCGACGCATCAGTAAGGGAACTCAGCTGGCGGGTGAATTCTCTGAACAGATCGGCGTCGATTATGTGACCTGTGCCACCGTATTCGTTGGCGACAAAGGCGTCGACCAAAACAGCCGCCAGATGCACGCCGTGCTGTTGCAGTTCACGAATTGATTGAATCACGTCCGCCACGCCGCCAGTCCGCAGTCGAAATGCTCGCACGATGGCGACGTCCGGACAGGTATCGTGAACGGACGAAATGGAATCTGTTGTTTCATCCCCATGAAACTGCACGGCAGTCAGCCGGACGCGACGGACAATATCGACCACTTCATCCACCGGCGAGTTAACGAAAACACCAACGACGTCCAGCTTCGACTTCACGGCATCACAAATCACGCTGGCTTCGTCAGCGGGAATAAACCGCTTTGACCCGGCAAAGAAATTCAGACCAACGGCATCCCCGCCGGCATCGACAATCGCCTGAGCAGCATCGACGTTCGTGACTCCACAGATTTTGATCCACATGGCCGTTAGCTTTCCGTCAATTCGGCCCACGCCGGTGCCGGCACAGAGAATTCTCTCAATTCCCCGTTTCGGTCGTGCAGCGACAGACTCAGGGCATGCAGACACATCGACGCATCGCCTACGGAAAGTGTTGTGTTTTCGGCGGTCTGGCCGTCTGGCAGGTAGGCGGGGTCGCCCACAATTGGAAAGTCCAAATGCCACAAGTGCAATCGAATCTGATTGGTTCGTCCGGTCAGCGGAGACACCTGCAGCACGGCAGTGCCGTCATCCAGTCGGCTGAGAACTTCAAATTCGGTTTCCGCTGTCTGTCCGTCGGGATCTATCAGTCGCAGGCCCTTGTCTCCCGGAGACGATGCGATCGGAGCGTCACAATGGAATTTGTCGTGGACCGGATGTCCGAGAACTCGGGCCAGATACGTCTTTGTGACGGTGCGATTTTCAAACTGCGGCTGGATCAGTTTCGCGATGCAGCGTTTTCGGCACAACAGCAGGACGCCTGAGGTGTTTGCGTCAAGTCTGTGAGCCAGTAGTGGATGTTCCGGGCGATAGACTTCATCCAACATGTACTGCAGCGTGTTTCGGTTAAAGCGCCCTGACGCGTGCAATGGCAGCGGCGCCGGTTTGTTGACCACGATGAACTGATCGTCTTCAAATACGATCTGGATGTCACCGTTGACATCCGGCTCCGTCGTTTCCGGCAACAGGTGTTCAAATCGCTCACCGCCGCGCACCTTGCGTTCCGGAGACAGCGGGACGGACTCCACCGGCGACTTCATTTTGCGTCGACGACGGCCGTATCGTTGGCCGGGAACGATCCGACTGTTTTCAATTCGTGACAGCCAGTCTTCACGCGGAACCTGCGGGTGCCATTCTGCCAGAAAATCGATCAGGTGATATCCGTCAAATCGGGCGGGCACATTCAGCGGACGCTTGTTGAAATAGGGTTCACTGCCGGGGAGCGGTGCAATTATGTTCTGCACGTGAGCGTTTCTCTGCTGCAGACGATCCGCCAGCTGATCCGCAGGCTCTCGGTAACAACGTAGACACGACTGGCCCGCGACATATTTTTCGGACTGTTGGTCGTCCGGACTAACGACTTCCTGACAAATGTAGCACTGCGTGTGGTCCGTTTCTGCCAGGTTCGGGTCCACGGCGACTCGCTGGTCAAACACAAAGCAGTCCCCGTTGTAGTGGTCACCGCCGCATTCTTCGAAATATTTCAGAATACCTCCATCAAGCTGAAACACTTTTCGGAAACCCGCCTGCTCCATATACGGTCCCGCCTTTTCACAGCGGATGCCGCCCGTGCAGAACATCACGACAGGCTCGTCCTTCATTCTTTCCGGTAGTCGCGCGACGGCTGCCGGGAAGTCGCGAAAGTTGTCGATGCCCGCGACGACGGCGTTGTCAAACGTGCCGACTTCGATTTCGTAGTCATTGCGCGTATCCAGCAGGTGGACTTTCTGCCCCTCATCCAGCCACTTTTTTAATTCGGTGGCTGCCAGCTTGGGTGAACTTCGTTGAATCGGATTCACGCCATCGACACCAAAAGCGATGATCTCGGACTTGATCTTGATCAGCATCCGGTTAAACGGCAGATAGTCGCTGACGCTCTCCTTAATCTGCAGGTCAGCCAGCAATGGGTCCCTGCGAAGAAATTCGAGGAGCGTGTCGATACAGGACCGCTGCCCCGCCAGAAACAGGTTGATGCCTTCGGGGCTAAGCAGAATTGTTCCGCGAAGCTGCGTTGGGGCGACGATTGCGCGAAGCTGCTGACGACGCTGTTCAAGATCGTCTAAAGCGACAAACTTATAGGCGGCGATGTTGACGGCCTGCGACAAACGTGCAGTTGCAGGAGCCAGGATGTCGGGTTCTGCGGACATGGGTTGAGAGATAAGAAAGCTGGCAGCGGTGTTCATTGCGACCGTTGAGATTTGAGGCGAGAGAACAGCCAGACTATCGTTCTCAGGTCACCGTTTGGACACGAGGCTCCAGACGCTGTTCAGGCACTTAGTGCAGGATCTGAATTCCGAGAACTGACATTCGGAATCTCAAGGCGGTGGCTTACATCAATTTCTGCCGAGAGATAATTTGCGATCCTGCGTAGCCGGGTACGAGTTCCGGGAGCGGGCTATTCGCTTCCGAGCGTCAACTCGACCGGGCCTGAGGACCGTCCGGCGTTTCCGCCTGAATGGCAATATCCTGTGAGGATACCGGCGTTGTCCAGCGGAGCAAGAGCGGAAGCAGTACAAGGTCCCCGAAAATCCCACCTACCATCGAAAGACTCAGCAACGCCCCGAAATACACCAGGGGTACGAATCGCGAAGCAGTCAATACCATGAATCCGGCAACGAGGGCCAAAGATGCGAATACCACGGCTCGCCCTGCTCCGGCGTGTGCAATTTGCAGGGCCTCCGTAACGCTGGTCGTCCGGCGAGCTCTTTCGAAAGCGGTGATGTAGTGAATCGTGGAATCCACCGTCAGTCCCATGGAAACGCTGGTGATCATCGCGGTCCCGATGTTCACCGGCATACCGATCCAGCCCAACGTGCCCATCACCATCGCAACGGGGAATATGTTCGGCAGCAGCGAAATCAGACCGATACGCAGACTTCGGAAGGCAATTGTCATACATGCCAGAATGCCGACTGTGGCTACGACAAAGCTGCGCAGCTGATCATCCAGCAGGCTTCGAATCAACTCCGCCAGCAGGACAAACATTCCCGAGGCAGCCGGCTGCGTCGTCTGCGATAGTTCCGGGCGACTGGCGAAGAATTCTCGCACGCAGGTGCGAATCTTTGCTATCTGAGCAACTTTATTCTCACTGGACTGTTGTTCCATCGACCGCAGGATAATCCGCATGCGACGTGACTGTTCGTTGTATAAAGTCTCGATCAGCCGGGGCTGTTTCCGTGTTGCTTTTTCCAGTGTCTTGACGGGACTAAGCACCCGCGGAGGCAGACTGAGGACGTCAGTCAAAGACAGAATGCGGATTGAATCGTCCTCCGTCGTTAACGCACGCAGTTCTCCGGTGAGTTCCTGAACCACGTTCAAAAAGTCATTGGTCAAGTTCTCCGGTGTGTCAAACGACACTTCCCAGCTGCCGGCACCACCCAGACGGGATTCGATAAACTTCAACGACTGTACGATTGACGATGATTCTTTGAAGTTCTTGCTGAAATCCGTTTCGATGGTCAATCGAAAGACGCCGGGAATCGCAGCCACAAACAAGACCAAACAGATGACTGCTGTCAGCAATGGCTTCTGCTCGACGCCCCGGCACGTCAGCCGTAAGGCTCGATCAAGCCAACGTTCCATGGGCACATTGGCGGGTGGTCTCAACCGTGATCCCGATCCCAGTGTGGCGGGTAAAATGATAAAGCTGCCCAGCAGCACCACACCTGTGGCAAGGCACATCATCACGGAGAAGCTGCGGACGGGAGTAATTTGGCTTACGAGAAGTGAACCGAACCCGACTGCCGTCGTGACGCAGGTCCAGAATATTGGGGCCGCCATGTCCGCGAGTGTTTGCCGGGCCACGGCGGGAAAGTCCGATTTTGCATTGGCATCCGGCGGCTGCAAAGCCATATCGCGACGAAGATCTCGATAGTGGACGATCACATGCATGCACGTTGCAATTCCGATGACCGTGACCAGAGAATTCAGCATCGAGCTGACCATACTGAGTTGGGCACCGGCGAGATACAAAATGGCGCGGGTCGCCACGACGGAACCCAGCACAAGTCCCACAGGCGCCAGCACCCAGCGGAGACTGCGAAACATGGCCACCAACACGGTTGACAGAATTGCCAGCGAGACGACGAACAGGATCTGCCCGTCCTCTTCGACCAGTCGAAACATGTCGAACACCTGCACCGGCTCGCCCGCCACGGCCACCTCAACCGCCAGGTCAGCCGACAGGGATTCGGCCACTGCTCGTATTTGCCCCAGAGTTTCCGCACGAAGAATCTCAGCCTCCGCTTCCGGCATTAGCTCCAGAACAATGCCGGTGGTCCGCCCGTCCCGACCGATCAGTGTGCCTTCAAACAAACGGAACACAGCTTTGCGCGTGTTCTTGAAACGAAGGTCGCGGTCCCGCAGGTCCCGCATGTCCGGCAGGTGCTGAGTCTTCTCAGCGTTGACGCCAGGAATCTGATTCAATTGTGCGGCTGTGGCGTGAATACGTCGCGCGACATCGGCGTCGACACGGTGCAGCATGTCAACTTCTAACGCGGCAGCAAGTGATTCGGGGTAGTCGCCTTCAATATCGAGCAGTCGTTCTTCGGTCCATGCCACCACGACGAACTCATCGCCACCAAAGTCCTGCCGACTTTCGAGCAAACGCAGGATATCCGGGTTGTCCTCCGCAAAAAACGACTCAATCCGCTGGTCGAACTCCAGACGTCCGGAAATTGGAATCGAAACCACGACCGCGATTACGGCGGCCAGCAGCAAATAGTTGCGTAATAGGATCAGCGTCTTCATAACGTGAACACCCGGTGTGACTGGTCGTGCGCAACCACAGGGACGGGTGCGTCTCGAAAGATCCAGGCAGATGTCGGGGCTTTCGCTGACAAGGACTCTACAGCACGAGACGGAGAATTCGAAGTCGCTCTCGGTGACCGTTCAATGTCGCATGCGCAGTCACCGACGTGCACATGTCGATGATGCGACTTTCCTGTCCTGGTCAGCCTGCGGTCCCCGGCAAATCACGCAAAAGCGACACAATCGGAACGTGTACCTGGCACCCAGGTACGGCAATGTCGCGTTTATACATCATTCCCAAATAATTCAACCGTCCGACTTGTCGTCTGTGACCTAGTTTTACGGCAACAGAAGATATGCGCGTTGGTCGTCCAGGCGGCCCACGTGTTCGTAGGAAGTCGAATCAGACGTTTGGAGTCGAAAATGATTGCCCCACCCAAAGCCAGATCAAATGCTCAGGACTTTGAGGAGCTCAAGGAACACATTCACGGCAAGCTCGTGGAAAAGCTGGACCTGACGCGGTTGTCAGAACTGGAAGGTGATTCACTCCGCCGTGAAATTCGGGTCGTCGTGGAACACCTGTGTGACACGGAAAATCCATTGCTCAACCGGTCCGAACGCGAGCGTCTGGTGGAAGAGGTTCTGGACGAGGCCTTTGGATTTGGCCCGCTGGAACTGCTTCTGAAGGAAGAGGGCGTGGCGGACATCATGATCAATGGCCCGAAGAACGTCTTTCTGGAGAAAGACGGCCGGATCATCAAGTCGGACGTCACCTTTCGAGACAATGATCACCTGCTTCAGATTCTGGACCGTATTGTCTCCAAGGTCGGTCGTCGTATTGATGAAACGTCGCCCATGGTCGACGCTCGACTGCCGGACGGTTCGCGTTTAAACGCAATCATACCACCGCTGGCGCTGGATGGCCCTTCGCTGACAATTCGTCGCTTTGGTGCCAACCCGCTGACGCTGGAAGACCTGCTGAAGTTGGGAGCCTTCACACCTGAAATGGTCATGTTCCTGGAAGGAGCCATGAAGGCTCGCCTGAACATCATCATCAGCGGTGGTACCGGTTCCGGTAAGACGACACTGCTGAACACACTTTCCAGTTTCATTTCCAATGAAAACCGCATTATTACAATTGAAGACGCAGCGGAAATTCAGTTGCAACAGGAACACGTGCTGCGGTTGGAAACCCGCCCTCCCAATATCGAGGGCAAGGGAGCTGTCACAGCCACCGACCTGGTCAAGAACGCCTTACGTATGCGTCCGGACCGAATCATTATCGGGGAATGTCGTGGCGGCGAAGCGCTGGACATGCTGCAGGCGATGAACACCGGTCACGACGGTTCTTTGACGACGGTGCACGCCAATAACCCACGTGACGCAATTTCTCGTATCGAAACACTGGTCAACATGAGCGGGATTGACCTGCCACTGTCCGTGGTCCGAAAGCAAATCGCGTCGGCTGTTCACCTGGTCATTCAGGCCAGCCGATTGCAGGGCGGAGCTCGCAAAGTGACCTACGTGACAGAGATCGTGGGGATGGAGCAGGACACGATTGTGATGCAGGACATCTTCATGTTTGTCCAGGAGGGCATCGACGGCGACGGCAGGGCCACGGGACATTTTCAGGCCACGGGAGTGCGGCCGAAGTGCATCGAAATTATGGAGCAGTCCGGCGTGCGACTTCCACCAAGTATTTTCGCGCAACGTCAGCTGCGCAGCTAATCGAAAAACAATTACACACGATTCAGTTTGAGGACGATTGTGCTGTCGGAGCAGAGCATCATGGATCCCCTGACAATTATTCTGGTTGCCGCCTTCGTGGGTTTCGGTGCGCTGGTGTTCGGCGTGGGAAACATCATTCAGGGACGCCGCATGACGCAGGCAGAATCGCGGCTGGCTGCATTCACAAATGGGAAAAGTCTCACCGGCACTCAAATTGCCGACGACATCGTGCGCGACGGACTCAGTTCTGCGTCCGGACTTGTGGGTAAGCTGGTCGGCCGGTTCAGAAACCTGCCTATGTTTTTTCAACAGGCAGAATCGCCTCTCAAAATAGAACAGTTCATTCTGGTCTGTGCCGGTACGGCGGCGG
>JBDONA010000030.1:0-10181 GCA_039831575.1 Fuerstiella sp.
CAATCAAGAAGGCGGCCGACCTGAAGAAGAAAGCCGAAGAGCTCAAGAAGCAGGGCTAAGGCATTTCCCCACGTTCCCGGGCTCTGCCTGGGAACGCGTCTCTTCGAAGCTCCGCGTTCGCTGTAAGGCCGGGTTACTGCTGTTCACTGATCTCCCAGTGCTGCGCCCTCTGTAACGCGCGATCCCACCCCGCAATCAGTTCGGCGCGACGTTTCGGCTTCATTGTGGACTTGAAACGAGCGGCTTCCTGCCACTGCGTGGCGATTTCTTTTTGGTTCTTCCAATAGCCCACTGCCAGGCCCGCCAGGTACGCGGCCCCCAATGCCGTCGTTTCTGCAACCACCGGACGCACCACGGGCACCCGCAGCAAATCCGACTGAAACTGCATCAGCAGACCGTTCAGCGATGCCCCGCCGTCGACTCGCAGTTGCTTCAGTTTCAATCCTGAGTCCGCTTCCATGGCCTTTAGCACGTCACCAACCTGGTATGCGATCCCTTCCAGAGCGGCGCGAGCGATGTGGGACTTGTTGGTGCCGCGAGTCATCCCGATCAGTGTTCCTCGAGCATATGCGTCCCAGTGCGGCGCACCCAGGCCCGCAAAGGCGGGCACAAGGTAGACGCCACCGGTGTCGGCAACCTGAGCCGCAAGTTTCTCCACGTCCGAGGACTTTCGAATCAGCCCGAGTCCGTCGCGCAGCCACTGGACCACGGCCCCTGCGATGAAGATGCTGCCCTCCAGGGCGTACTCCGTGCGATCTCCGATTTTCCATGCAACCGTTGTCAGCAGTTGGTTCTTCGACGTCACCGGTTCCGTACCAGTATTCATCAGCATAAAACAGCCTGTGCCGTAGGTGTTCTTGACCATACCCGGCTTTGTGCAGCACTGCCCAAACAATGCGGCCTGCTGGTCTCCTGCGATGCCTGCGATGGGGATCGATCCGCCCAGTAACTTTGTCTCGCCGTAAATTTCACTGGACGAACGTACTGTCGGCAACATGCTGCTGGGTACGTTGAAGGTCTTCAGCAGCTGAGCGTCCCACTTGCCGGTGTGGATATTGAACAGCATCGTGCGGGAAGCGTTGCTGGGATCAGTCACGTGGACTTTGCCGCCAGTCAGCCGCCAGATCAACCATGAATCCACGGTTCCAAATGCCAGGTCGCCCTTTTCGGATTTCCTGCGGGCTCCCTTCACATTGTCCAGAATCCACTGCACCTTTGTGCCCGAAAAGTATGCATCCAGAATCAGCCCGGTTTTCTTCTGAATCGTGCGATCGACCTTCTTCTTACGCAGTGCATCGCAGACTTGTGCAGTACGACGGTCCTGCCATACGATCGCGTTGCCAACGGCCTTGCCGGTATCCCTGTCCCAGACGACCGTCGTTTCGCGCTGATTTGTGATGCCTATGGCGACGACATCATCAGCGGTGAGTTTTGCCTTTCGTAGAACAGCTTTCGCCACCGCAAGTTGCGATTTCCAGATGTCTTCCGGATTATGTTCCACCCAGCCGGGCTGCGGAAAATGCTGCGGGAATTCCTTTTGCGACGAAGCAACGATCGAGCCGCCTTTGTCAAAGAGAATGGCCCGGGAACTGGTGGTACCCTGATCAAGTGCCAGCACATATTTCATGAGTTGTCTCGCGATTCGTGCTCAGATGACAGATCGTTCCGTCTCGGTCTAAGTCTGGGATGAAGAAAACGACTGCGGTTTTCCTATCAACTCACGGGCCATACCGCCTGATAGAACAATGCGCCAATGACGCCGCCAATAATCGGACCAACCACCGGGATCCACGAGTAGTTCCAACCGGAATCACCTTTGCCGGCGATCGGCAGAATCGCGTGAGCAATCCTGGGCCCCAGATCACGAGCGGGATTGATGGCGTATCCGGTTGGGCCTCCGAGGGACAGCCCGATTGACCACACCATCAAACCGACCAGCGCGGGGGCAAAGCCTTTGTCGAAACCGGTATTGGGGACGAGGTTTTCAGGTGTCAGGATGGCCAGTACTCCCAGCACCAGGACAAACGTGCCGATGATTTCCGTGATCAGATTGCCGACGGTGTGAGGAATGGCCGGAGTGTTACAGAAACAGCCTCGAATACTGCCGGGGTTCTCGGTTTCCTTCCAATGTGGCAGATAGGTCAGCCAGACCAAAGTTGCTCCGGCGATTGCTCCGACCATCTGTGCGGCTATATAACCGCCAACGTCGGCCCATGCAAATTTGCCAATGACCGCCAGGCCAATAGTGACCGCAGGGTTCAAATGAGCATAGCTGTAAGTGTTCACCAGGTAGACAGCAAACGCGACGGCCAGACCCCAGCCAGTCGCGATCACGATCCAGCCACTGTCGTGTCCAAGCGTCTTACTGAGATTGACGTTAGCGCAGACACCGTTGCCCAGCAGCACAAGCATCATCGTGCCGACAAATTCACCAACAAATGGCGACATGCGTTTCTTCCTCCGCGATGTGGTTCAAGGACAGGGAAAGTAGCTTACGACATCCGCGCCGGAAGTCGACCGATGCAACCGAGCCCTGCTCGGTTGAATAGGCCGGCACGCTTCGACTACGGTCGATGGAAGTCCGACTCGCGAGCCACCTGTGAATTGCTCAGGTCGTGTACTCGGAGTTCAGTCGCACATATTCCTGAGTCAGGTCGCTGGTCCAGAAGCGGACGGATTCGGAACCGGACGCGGGACCCCCGGACAATTCCAGCAACAGATGAACTTCCCGGTTATCGTTCATCTGCTGAGAAAGAGCTGATTCGTCATATTCGACCGGCGTTCCGGCTTTGAAGACTTCGATGCTGTTGATCTTCAGCGACAGAAACGACGTGTCAAAATCGATTCCGGCGTAGCCGGCAGCGGAAGTGATTCGCCCCCAGTTCGGGTCGTTGCCGGTGATTGCGGTCTTCACCAGAGCACTTTCGGAGATTTCTTTCGCGACTTTGAACGCCGCCTCGCGAGTTTCGAATCCGACGACATCGACAGTGACGAAATGTCCAGCTCCTTCAGCGTCCCGAATGATGTCCGTGGCCAGCTTTTCGCAAATCTGTTGCACGGCATCACGCAGTGTTTTGTGATCGTCGCTGGTGACCGGAGCCACATCCGCGGCACCGTTGGCGAACAACAGTACGGTGTCGCTGGTACTCATGTGCCCATCGACGCTGATGCAGTTGAACGTTCGGTCAACACCGTAGCGAAGCATCTCATCACACTGCTCCGCTGACAGCGATGCGTCTGTCATGATCACCGCCAGCATCGTTGCCATGTTGGGAGCGATCATCGCGGCACCTTTGGCGGCGCCGGCAATTCGAACCGTGCCGGTGCTGAGTTTCACATCGACCGAAATCTGTTTGGCAAACGTGTCGGTCGTCATCAACGCGCTGGCGGCTGAATTGTACGCAGCGTCCGATTTATCGAGTGCTTCAATGGCAGCCGGAATCCCTGCGGAAATGATGTCCATGGGCAGGGTAACGCCAATAATACCTGTGGAACACACCAGCACGTCGTTCGCATCGCATCCCAGGCTGGCAGCGACCTCGGCTGTCATCTGTTGAGCGTCTTCGATTCCCTGTTCACCCGTGCAGGCATTGGCATTGCCCGAGTTGATAATCACCGCCCGAGCCGTCTGGGAGGGAACTCGTTCCCTGGAGACGATGACCGGCGCGCCGAGAATCCGGTTGGTGGCAAAGACCCCGGCCACAGCCGCTGAAGATTCAGAGACGAACAGAGCAAGGTCCGGTTTTCCGCTCGCTTTGATGCCACAGGTGTTGCCGGATGCTGTGAATCCGGTAGGAAGCGATGCACTGTTCATGTTCAACTTCTGGACAGGACTGAGTTGGTGAACTGAGAGTTCTACAGAAATTTCGGGCCGCAGTCGTCGTTGATCCTGTAGATCCAGGCGTTCTGCTGTTTCTGGCAGCGAGTACCGCAACGTTTCAGCACGGCAGCATGCCGGTCCGTTGATCAAGTCCCATCAGCAGGTTCATGTTCTGCACGGCAACTCCGCTGGCGCCCTTGATCAGATTATCCGTTGCAGAGAAGACGACCAATTGATCGCGATTCAGGCGGACTGAGATGTCGCAAAAGTTTGTATCAGAGACATGTTTGGTGGCGGGAATGTGATCGACGACACGAACGAATGGCTGGTCAGCGTAGAATTCCCGCATCACCGCCAGCAATTCTTCAACGGACTTCCGTGACTTCAGGCGAGGATACATCGAACACAGAATACCGCGGTCCATTGGCATCAGGTGAGGATTGAAAGCGACCTGCACCTGCGCACCGCCAATGTCGGTGAGGACCTGTTCTATCTCCGGCGTGTGGCGGTGAGTGCCGATACCGTAGGCGGTGACGGATTCATTGCATTCGGCGTAGAGTGTGCCCAGTTTTGGGCTTCGGCCTGCTCCGCTGACACCGCTCTTGGCGTCAATGATGATGCCGTGTGGTTCAATGAGTCCACTGGCCAGCAGCGGCGCGAGGCCAAGTATTGAGGTGCTGGTGTAGCAGCCTGGATTCGCCACCAGATCGGCACCTGGGATGCGGTCCATGTACAGTTCAGGCAACCCATAAACTGTGTTGCTCAATCGTGTCGGATCGGTGTGGACGTGGCCATACCATTGTTCGTAGACGCCGGGATCGTTCAGGCGGTAGTCGGCACTCAGATCAACAACACGGCAACCCGCGTCCAGCAGGTGTGGAACGGCTTCCATACTTGCGGTATGTGGCAGCGCACAGAAGACGATGTCGGCTCGTGCACCCACTTCTTCAGCCGAAAGGTTTTCGCAACACAGATCAAATTGCCCGGTCAGTGACGGATGGACTTCGCTGATATGTGGTTTTGTCTTCTGACGCGTTGTCAGGGTCGTGACCTCTGCCTGTGGATGGCGAGCCAGGATCTTCAGCAGTTCTAACGCCGTGTAGCCTGTGGCTCCTAGTATCGCAATTCTCGCCATCGTTTTGCCCATCAATTGCATTTTGCCGAAGTTTTGCTGTCTGTCACGGTGACTTCTCTCCGAAGACTCGCGTCTATGGAAGCACGGCTTCCCAAGTGCCTGCAGAGCCCCACTTTACAGACTATTTGTCGGAAATGAGGTTCGGTCCCCATTCTATTACGGCTTCAAGTCCCCACAACTACCCTGATTTTCTCTCGTTTGGTTTCGTATCGAGGAGATTTGCAGGGAAATGCTGTGTTTGCTTTTCAAACTCGTTCAATGCCGTCAGAATGCTCGGCCCTTCTGCGCACCGGAATGTTCGGAAATCTCAACCCAAAACCGGCCCATGGCGACGGTGTGTCGCCCGCCCGTGATTGTTCATCATAACAAGGCAAATCTTTTACCATGGCCAACGTCGCTTCTCTTGCGTCTGACGCTCTGACTGCCGGCAACGGTATTCTTCGACTCGCTCCAACCTGGGTGCCTCGTTCCTTTCTTCAGCCGGGGTGCCGCCTGAAGTTGCACCCGGAGGACTATTACGCGCTGGGGATGAACCGAGGGGGAATTGATGAACGCTGGTTCGGTTCCACGACCGAAGCAGCTAATGAAAAGCGTAACGAAGACGAAGGCCTGTCGTATTGCGTCCACAATGGCGAACGTTTTCAGCTGCGAGACGTTGTCGCGGAATTGAAGGATCAGATCATCGGCGAACATATCTGGAACACTTTCCAGAAGTGGCCCGTGTATTCCAAGTTTTTCGACAACATGGGGCCAATCCCTCACCACATGCACCAGAATGCCGAACAGGCGGCGCTGGTCGGACAGGAAGGAAAGCCGGAAAGCTATTACTTCCCGCCTCAGATGAATCAGATCGGAAACAACTTTCCGTATACCTTCATGGGGCTGGAACCCGGCACAACGAAGCAGGATGTCATCGACTGCCTTGATCGGTGGAACGATGGCGAAAACGGTTTGCTGGATCTGTCAAAGGCATATCGATTGAAACCGGGGACCGGCTGGCTGATCCCACCTTGCGTTCTGCACGCACCGGGGTCGTTGGTGACCTACGAACCACAGTGGGGCAGCGACGTGTTTGCGATGTACCAGAATCTGGTCGAAGGTCGCGAGGTTCCCCGCAGTCTGCTGACGAAGGACTTCCCCGCAGAACACCACGACGACAATAACTACATCGTTGAAGCACTGGACTGGGATAAAAACATCGACCCGCAGTTCAAGGATAATAATTACCTTGAACCGATCGTCAGTGAGCAAGGCGACGGCTGGTGCGACAAGTGGATCGTCTACGGAAAAGTCGACGGCAAGCAGTTGTTCACCGCTAAGGAATTGACTTTGCAACCCGGAACCAAATGCACAATCAAAGACGGCGGTGCCTATTCATGGATCACAGTTCAGGGAATGGGGACGATCGAAAACATGCATCTGCAGTCGCCCGTCATGATTCGCTTCGGCGAAATGACTGAAGACGAAGTCTTCGTCGTCGCCAGCCGCGCGGCTGAGGGAGTCACTTTCGAAAACACCGGCACAGAGCCGTTGGTTGGACTGCGGTACTTTGGCCCCGACGCTCAGCCCGATGCACCGGCCATGGGCGCGTACCGGAAGTAAGCCAGGCCCAACGGCGAATCACTGTTCTATTCCGCTCTTAACAAACAACGATTTCAACCTGGAAAGACCTGAAGCATGTCAGCACCGAAACTGCACAATGCCATGTGGCCCGGACTTGTTGGTAAAGGCGACGACGACGGCCAGGAGCCGCCGATCGGCCTGAAGGAAATGCTGGAACTGACGGCTGCGGCAGACGTCAACGGCCAGAAGTATGATGGCATCGACTACTTTCTGTTTCTGCCACATACCAATCCGGAAGCCAGTGACGACGAGCTCAAGGAAATCGCCGACATGATTTCGGGGTTCGGCTTCAATGTCGGTTCACTCGTCGCTCCTGTATGGCCGGGAACGGTTGGCGACTCTGCCATGGGCGACGACGAGGCTCGCGGCAAGTTCCTGGACGCCGTTAAGATGGCCTGCCGCATCGCAGGTGTCTTTAACGATCACGGCGTCCGCAAGTACGGCGTGATCCGCATCGATTCCGCCGAATTCGGTATCGAAAAGTGGCGTGAGGACACCAAAGCCAATACGTCAAAGATCGCTGCGACGTTCAAAGAAGCGGCAAAGATCGCAGCCGATCACGGAGAACGGCTGGCAGCCGAAGGCGAAATCTGCTGGGCTGGCATGCACAGCTGGAAAGACATGCTGGACCTGCTGGAAGAAGTTGGCATGCCGGAATCGCTGGGCTTCCAGGCAGACCTTGCTCACACGTATCTGTACACGCTGGGCTATAACGCTCCGGAGCACGCTTTGGTGCAGCCGGGCTACAGCGACGAAGAATTCTACGCGGCCTATAAAACCATGACCGATAAGCTGCGGCCGTGGACGATCGATTTCCATGTGGCTCAGAACGACGGTGAAGTCCACGGTGCGGGAGCACACGACAAAACCGGCAAGCACTGTCCGGCCGACGATCCGAACGGAAAGCTGGATATCGTCAAATGTGCCGGGTACTGGCTGGAAGGCGCCACGGAACGAGGCATGCAGCACATCTGCTGGGACGGATGCATGTTCCCCAACGAGATGCTGGAGAACCCGTCCACGTGGAATACGATCCTCGACACGATGGTCAAGGTTCGTGAGGCGGGCACGTGGAGTTAGGTGAAACAAAGGGCGGAGGGCGGAAAGCCGAGGAGAACTGCCGTGCGGATGGAAGGCCTTCGAGACCGTACGAAACAGTTTGCACTACGAGTAATTCGACTCTATGCATCTCTCCCCAGGTCGACGGCCGCTCAGGTGATGGGGAAGCAGGTGCTGCGATCCGGAACCAGTGTGGCCGCCAACTTCCGTGAGGCGTCGCGGGCTCGATCCGATGCAGAGTTTATTGCGAAACTCGGTATTGTCGAACAGGAACTTGATGAGACCACGCTTTGGTTTGAACTACTCGTCGAGTCCGATATTGTGTCGGATTCAAAGCTCACAGAACTGATGAATGAAGCGGACCAGTTCATTCGGATCATTGTTACGGCGATAAAGACGACCAAGTCGAATCGATGATGCGGCTTTCCGCTTTCCGCCCTCCGCTTTCATCCTTTATCCTCAGAAAGACCCCCATCAATATGCCTCAAAAGCCGCTCAACATCGGACTCATTGGCTACGGCTTCATGGGCCGTACTCACAGTAATGGCTACAAACGAGTCAACGACTTCTTTCCTGAACTGCAGTATCGTCCCGTTCTGAAAGCTGTCTGCGGACGCAATGCTGAAAATGCTCAGGCATTTGCTGACCAGTGGCAGTATGAAAGCGTCGAAACCGACTGGCGGGCCCTGCTCGCTCGCGACGACATCGACGCGGTTGACATCTGCACGCCCAACAACTTCCACGCGGAAATCGCCATTGCCGCAGCTGAGGCTGGCAAGATGATACTTTGCGAAAAACCTCTCGCACTGAATCCGGCAGAAGGCGAGAAGATGATCGCCGCCGTCGAAAAGGCGGGCGTTGCCAACACGGTCTGGTACAACTACCGCCGAGTTCCCGCCGTCAGTCTTGCCAAGAGACTGATCGACGAAGGTCGGCTTGGAAGAATATTCCACTACCGAGCCAACTTCCTGCAGGACTGGACGATCAATGAAGACCTGCCGCAGGGTGGTGCCGCGTTGTGGCGTCTGGATGTGAAAGCAGCCGGGTCCGGCGTGACCGGAGACCTGCTGGCTCACTGCATCGACACCGCGATCTGGCTGAACGGGTCCATCACCGACGTTAGCGCGATGACGGAGACCTTCGTCAAGGAACGCATGCATACGGAAACCGGCAAGGTCGAACCCGTGGGCATTGACGATGCCTGCACGTTTATGTGTCACTTCGGCAATGGGTCGCTCGGCCTGTTCGAAAGCACTCGCTACGCGCGCGGTCATAAGGCTCTGTACACTCTGGAAATCAACGGCGAAAATGCTTCAATCCGCTGGGATCTTCACGACCTGCATCGCCTGGAGTACTTCGACCATGCTGATGATTCAGTGGTTCGAGGCTGGCGTTCGGTGCACTGTACCGACGATGACATGCCGTACATGGATAAGTGGTGGGTGCCTGGCCTGCAGATCGGCTACGAACACACGTTCGTGCATCACGTCGCCGACTTTCTGAAGAGTATTGAGACCGGCGAGCCGTGCAGCCCGACATTCCGGGAGGCTCAGGAAACGCAGCAGGTCTGCGACTCAGTGCTGGAAAGTGCCAGGACTCGCCAGTGGAAGGATGTGGGTTAGTGCGTGTCGCACGGACGTGTCGCGGGTCCGGTCAGCAATTCTGCCGCTGACGGGTGGCGGCAGTCGCTACACCTCGGTGAAGCGCGCTCTGGCCTTTTTTCCTGGCCAAAGCTATACTTTGTGCCTGACGCATAGAGACACGGCGGATGGAAGTTCACACTTCCAGCCGCCGTTGTTGTTAATTATTCGCGGAACCTGTCACCAGCCACTGGCCGCAGTGAACTCGCGCGGAAGGCTCGTGTCCTTGCTGCCTGTAAAAATAAAACAAACACCGAATCACTGTCTGAACCAGACGCCATCAGAAATTCACAAGCGGGGTCCTGTTATGGAACGTCAGCCGATCTCAAAGGAAGGTTACGCCAAAGTTCGCGCTGAGATTAAGGAACTGGAGGATCAGAAACCAGCGATTCTCGAACGCATCAAGCTTGCACGTGAAGAAGGTGACCTCAAAGAAAATGCGGAATACCACGCAGCTCGCGAACAACTGGCCCACGTTGAGCGGCAGATCGGAGAAAAACGAGTCAAGGTGTCAAACTGCGAGATCGTGGATAAGGCCAATATGCCCAAGGGCGTGGTCGTTTTTGGTTCTCGCGTCACCGTCAAAGATCTGTCTGACGGCATGGAAGAAGTCTACGAAATGGTCGGCCCCGGTGAAGAAGACTATGACGGCGATATCCTCAAGATCCTGACCTCCAGTCCACTGGCCCAGGCCATGATCGGCAAGAAAGTCGGTGATAAATTTGAGGCCGACATTCCTGCCGGAACCTTGAAGATGCAGGTCGTGACCATCGAGGATGCCTAGCTGGACAGCGCCATGTTTGGCGGTTTGATTCTATGAAGGCGGTGGTTTTGGCGGTACGGATTTAATTTTTTTGGGATCGATACCGAGTTCCGCCAGTCGTTTTCGTCTTGTCTTCCGGTG
>JBDONA010000917.1:0-2350 GCA_039831575.1 Fuerstiella sp.
TTGCTTCGATCGGCGCCTTTGTTGTCCCCGCGGCTTTGGTCTACATGGGCCTGCGGACGGATCACGCGACCTATGCCTTTCTGGCATTAGGCTCATGTTCCGCGGCTGCCGCCGCCTGCGTCCAAGGTGGCCTAGGGGCGACGACCCTCAGCTGGCTGGTGATTGCGCCCTTGGCTGCGGGCATCATCGGAAGTCTGCGCGCCGTCCTTGCACTTGCCTGCTGGACGATTGTCCTCGTGGTCTTGGTCGGGGTGCTGGATATCAAGAACTTACTGCCCCCCGCTGCAGAGACTCTTGACGGGCACAACTTCCTCAACCTGATCGCAATGCTCGTTTCGGGGACACTCGGCACCACAGTGTTCCTGAAAAAACAGGCTCAAGAACAGGCCAAGGTTGATGCGAGTCGGCGATGGTTTTCCGTTTTGGCCGAGGAACTAGAAGTCGGTGCCATCGTCGTTGCAGACGGGGCTATCGCCTACGCGAATCCGTTAGCGCAACGGATCTTCGGGCTGCCTGAAGTCCCAGAGTACGATGACCTCCCCTTATTCGTACAACAACAGGTTCGCGGGGAATCCATCGAGCAGCCTGTGAACGTGAATGGGGAAGAAAAATGGATTCTCGTACGTCGGGAAGGCCTCGCTGAGGTTCAAGGCGACTTGTACACGGCCATCGACGTGACCTTGCGTAAAGAAGAAGAGCAGCAACGCATTCGCGCCGAAGCAGACTTCTTGCGAACCAAGCACTTGGAGAAACTGGGCTTGTTGGCGGGCTCGCTTGCGCACGATCTAAACAATCTTTTAATGGTGATGACATCCAATGCAGACCTCCTTCTTATTGGCGAAGAGGATCGCGATAAGGCGGAGATGTCGACAGACATCCTTTCTGCAGGCACACAAGCAGCCGACATCATACGGCAGCTTCTCGCGTATACGGGTCAGAACCATTTGACAAGAAATACGCTCGATCTCGCTGCTGTTCTCGACAGTACGGCACGAATACTCCGAGTCGAGGCGATTGCGAAAGGGGTCAGGCTTGAATGTGTAAGCGATCCGAGTGAGCCGGTAACGATAGAGTCGGACGAAACGGGACTGCGCGAAATCATTGGCGACCTGATATCGAACGCGATTCGCGCAACCTCAAAAGAAGGCTTCGTCCGCGTAGGGATTCGACTGCACGAATTCGATCGCGAAACCATTTCCGGCGCAGTCGTCGGGTCAGATGCCAAAACAGGGCCTTATGTTGTTGTCGATGTTAAAGACACTGGCCACGGAATAGAGCCAAAAGACGTCGGACGCATCTTCGACCCTTTTTACACCACGCATGATGAAGGTCATGGACTCGGACTGGCAGCGCTCCAAGGCATCGTGACTCGGATCGGGGGCCTGCTTTTCCTGGAGACACAAGTTGGCAAAGGCACGACCTTTAGTCTTTGCCTGCCAGCGCACCTTCAGGAACCTCAGCCGGAAGGCATTCAGTCACTGCCTACGAAGGACAAAGTCGTTAAAACGTTGCCAAGAGATTCGGCTCCTGTGCCGGCGACGTTACGCGTCCTTGTCCTCGACGACGAACCCCGTATACGCACCCAGGTTGCACGCCTGCTTGTTCGCGATGGCTATGAACCCGTTTTAGCGGGAGATTTAAGCGAGGCCATTTCAGCGCTGCAGGATGCGCCCGTTGGGGGTGCAATTATCGACTTCATGATGCCCGAGCAAACGGGGGATGTCGCGTTGCAGATCCTTCAAACCTATCAAGAAAATCTTCCTGCGGTACTGATCAGTGGGTATATCGGGCCGCGGGATGAAAGCGTCACTCGCGATTTTTCTGCCGTCATTCTTAAACCATTTTCACAAGATGACTTTCAAACTACGATTCAACGAGTGATGCCTAAGCCGGCTGCAGCTTGATCGCGACTCCTCACGACTCTCTCAGAAGCGGTCACAAGTGCCAGCGCGATCAACGCGAACAGCGGCACCTGAAACCAAAAAACGAGTCTGACCGCTTTTAACTTTGCAGCACCGCCGCCGGGCTCGCCTCTCCCCGGACCGTGGTTTGAGACCTTGTTCCGATCAGCACGTTGAGCGAAAAGGGGGCGCGTTGATCCTACGCGCTGGCCGAATGCGAGTAGCTCATGCAAAATGTCTGCTTCCCAAGTCTCTAGGTGGTGTCTGGCAATGGAACGACTCAGGGTATTTACCGCTGCCAAGATCCGGACCATGGATCCGGGGCGTCCCGAAGCCAAGGCCGTTGCGGTAAGCGATGGTCGAATTGTTTCGGTTGGGACCCTCGAGTCGATGGAGCCTTGGCTCCGGAGAGTTCCGCACGATTTGGACGACTCTTTTGCAAATCGGGT
>JBDONA010000765.1:0-2344 GCA_039831575.1 Fuerstiella sp.
GGACGCCAACTGGGCGAATGGCAGAGAACTCAATGCGTCAACGCATGGCAAATTGCAAGACGTTTTTTGCTTATGCCGTCAGCGAAGAATTGGTGGCTGCCAATCCCTTCCGGAATCAGTTCGCCAGTACAGTGAGTTCCGACGACGGCAAGATCATTATTCCCGCCGAGGTCGTCAACCAGGTCATTGAGACATCGCCAAACGCCCAGTGGAGGCTCCTGATTGCCCTGTGGCGATACGCTGGCCTGCGGAAGATGGAACCGATGGAGCTGAATTGGTGCGATGTCCTGTGGTCAGAAGGAAAACTCAGGGTAACAGCGCCCAAGACTCGGCATCATAACGGCAAAGACATTCGCTACGTCCCGATCCGCGACATTGAACAGTATCTGCGCGAAGCATTTGACGCAGCTGCTGAAGGCGAGGAACGAATCATCAGCGGATACAGAGTATCGATGAGTAATCTTCACAAACCGATGGTGAAGATCGTCGAGAAGGCAGGAATTCAGGTCTGGCCAAACCTGTTCAAGAACCTGAGGATGAGCTGCGAGAATGATTGGCTGACACGACAGGAGGCACCAGCGCACGTGATTGCTGCATGGATGGGGCACTCGGTCGACGTTCAGAACAGCCACTATGCAATGGTGTCAGACGGGCACTTTGAGGCGTTCAACGAAAGTGGACCATTTCGCGGACCAGTAGACCGGGGTACCGCTTCGCAATCGGACGCACCCAACGGTAGTGAGTGGTCCAATTCGCAGAGATACGCTTCTGACCCAGCAAAAACGTTATCCCAAAGTGCTCCCAGAAGGACTTGAACCTTCAACCTACTGATTAAGAGGCAAAGCAGAAGGGAGTGGGATGCAGTGTGAAACGCACGGTTCGTCAGTCTTTTATCGTCTCAAACATTGCAACGCCTTGCAATCAATGTTGTCCGTTTTCATTCCGAAACGAGTAGTTTCGAGTAGTGAAACGGGTAGTGCCGCTGGGCATTGGATTCAGCACAGCCGCAGACACAAGATTCGTCGGACACGCAGCGACTGTGGCACGCGACACACCGTCGTGCCGTTCTCAGTCCCCGACAATAATGTTCCACTGATCCTTGACGTACTGTGCCGCTGAATCAGGAACGACCGCGTCGTAAGCATCACGAGGGTCCATGTGCGCGTTGTACGAAGTTCTTACAGCATTCGACCTGGCAAGCAACTGAGTGCCGGGAACCTTTGCGAATCCCAGACGCTCAAGATCGTCGTCAGACAGATCAACTGTGCTGTGACTGGTCGTGTCCCAGATCGCGATCACGGCGAAACAGCCGAACAGATTGCAAAAGTGATCCATTAGAAAACAACGCCACTCTCTAAGGGCAGGGTGGATGATGGAATGCTCAAGGTAGACAATCTCGTCAACGACGTTGTCGGTGACCGCATCGCTTATCTCATCGGATGAACAATCAAATAATTGAGCGTAGAGCGACTCAAGCTCACTACTCCTGGCATCAAAAACGTCGTAGACGGAGTCCCCGTAAGTTTCGACTCGATCCAGATCCAGCCGTGTCCCCGCAAACTGACCGGCAAGGACTTCCCGCCACACGTCGGTATTTTCACTGGACTCCGGCCTACAAAACACCTGAGCTTCAACGGCCTCCAGGTGATCATCTGGTTCGCCAATACTCAATTTTCTTTGGCAGCTGTAGTCGAAATACATGACCTTCGGTCCTCAAACGCCAGGAGCACACAGAAAGGCCACAGTCTATTTTGGCATTTCGGCTGTTGCAATCAGGTGCATTGAACGGCAACCGCCGGAGACGCTTTTCACACCGAAGTGGGTAGCGCCCAAATTGTGACGTTTGATGTTGAGCAGTCGGCCTCAGCTCGCATTTTCATCGGCTTCTCCGGCAGCACGCAGCCAAGCTGCGCAAGCTGTTGCAGGCCGCGTTCCCGGCCCGGCCGTTCCGGTTGGCCGTGCAAATCGACAAGCAATAGCCGGTCAGAACCAAAGGGACGAACATTGCGGTGGTGCCACCAGTGGGATGTGAGCGGGACGCTTCTGGACGGCGAGATCACAAAGGCATTGACCTAAGCAGTCTCGACGGGAAAATGCAGGTCGGAATCAATGTCGCGAAATATTGACGAAGCCATTGTTACAGCCTCGTACACTTCGCAATTTTCGGAAGGATTCGGAAGCATGACCGAATTTCAGCATGAGGATGCAGTATCTACCGCCGTCGCACTGTGCGAGGTGGACGGTAAACTCAGCCAGATGTCAGAGGAGCAGGGCAACGCAAGCGGCCTGTGGCGGACACGATATGCACTCGAAGACGAGCTGAAACTTCACGAAATTTCCGAAT